>NZ_JAHBDB010000014.1:0-101788 GCF_019956105.1 Pseudomonas sp. BF-RE-25 | reverse complement strand
GCTAACCCGGCATCCATGCCGGGTTGCCCACTGCGCAGAACCTGCGCTCGGCCTCTCGAGGGGGCGACTACCGCCACAGCCGCCGAGGCGGCCTGAAAGCCGACCTGGCTCTTTGGTGTGCGCGTTCTCCTTCACTGCTGCGAACACTCATTCGGGAGATGCACACCGACCCCCTGTAGGAGCCGGCTTGCTGGCGATGGCGTCCGTCCAGCCAATACATACGTTGACTGATCCACCGCTATCGTCGGAACGCCGCCCGCAGCAAGCCGGCTCCTACACGGGATCGGGTTCATACGGTCAAAATCGTAGGAGCCAGCTTGCTGGCGATGGACGTCAACGATGACGCGGGTTGTTTGGATGAACGCGTTGCCCAGACGCTTTTCGCCGGCAAGCCGGCTCCTACAGGGATCGCGTACGCTTTTGATTTTCACCACTCATCAGGCCGAGCGTTAGCTCGTCTTCCGCTTTTGATCTTGAGGTGCACGCCCCCTCGAGAGGCCGAGTGGAGGTTCTGCGCAGTGGGCAACCCGGCATGGATGCCGGGTTAGCCGCCCACGGCCAGGGATGGCCGATGGCGGCGGGCCACGGAGCAGGACCGGAGCGAGGGCATGGCGAGCCTAGGCGAGGCACCGAACGAAAGGGGCAAGAGCGCTTGGTTACTTGGCGCTTCTCCAAGTGACTCGCTGTAAAAGCGAAACCAATAGCCGCCATCACCGCAGGAATGGATATGTACGCCACCAAAACCTCATAGCCTGACACGCAGCCTTCGCCGGCAAGCCGGTCTCGCTCCTACAGGTTTGAGCCGCTACTTTTTCAAGGCAAAAAAAAAGCCCCGCATTGGCGGGGCTTTCGTATCAATCCGGATCAGCTGCCTTTGACAGCCTTGCCGTTGACCTTGCCGTCCAGGAGCATGATGTTGTACTCCTTGCCGTCAGTCTCGACCTGTTGCAGGCGAACCAGCAGGTAATCCCAATCCTTGGCGAACCACAGTACGGTGATGCGCTTGCTTTGTGTCGGGTCGCGCACGCGCTCGACCTTGATCGCGTCGATCTGGCCAGCTTTGGTGTCGACCTTTTCCGAACCCAGCACGCGGAAGTCATAAGTATCGACTTCACCATCATCGACCACCTGATAGCTCATGCTTTTCTTGCCGGCGGCCACGTCATGCTGCAGGGCCAACTGGTAAGTGGATTTGTCGACCATGCCACGGTTGAGCGGGATCTTGACCGCGTCGCCGCGATCGGTGCCGGTAACCATTTTGGTGGTCCAGTCGAAATCCAGGTCAGCCTTCTTGGATTTACCCAGGCCACCGCGCTCAAAGTGGTAGGACTGTGGCAGTAGGGTGTCCTTGTCCAGGGTCAGGGTGCTTTCTTCGGTCAGGCTGGCGATCATCATCGATGCCTTGAAGCTGAGCTTCCAGACGCCGTTGGCTTCCTTGGTCAGGCTGCGCTCGGCGGTGCCGCTCATGGGCAGCTGCTTCCAGTCGGCGGTGTAGCTGGCGGAGAAGGGTTGAAGTTCCGCAGCCTGCGCGAAAGGCAGGGCAAGCAGAGCGCAAGCGAAGAGCAGGGCGCGACGCATAAAATCTCCTAGGTTCGAATCAAGTGGCCACTGGCCGCGAGTAACTTGCCATCCAGTAAAGCACCTTGTTCACCGAGTGATAAGCGACCTTCCGCAAACCAGCGTACGGCCATCGGGTAGATCAGGTGTTCCTGGGTATGAACTCGCTGCGCCAGACTCTGCGGCGAATCGTGCAACTCTACCGGTATTACTGCCTGTACGACCAGTGGTCCGCCATCGAGTTCCTCGGTGACAAAGTGCACGGAACAGCCGTGTTCAGTATCGCCGGCCTCCAGCGCGCGCTGATGAGTGTGTAACCCTTTGTATTTGGGCAGCAGCGAGGGATGGATGTTGAGCAGGCGACCCGCGTAGTGGCGCACGAAGTCAGCGCTGAGGATGCGCATGAAACCGGCCAGGACCACGAGTTTGGGATTGAAAGCGTCGATCAGTTCGATCAGCGCGGCATCGAAGGCTTCGCGGCCTTCGAAAGCCTTGTGATCCAGGGAGCGGGTGTCGATACCCGCCTCCCTGGCGCGTTGCAGGCCGTAGGCGTCGGCGCGGTTGGATATCACCGCAGCGATGCGGACCGGGCTGTCGCCGGTCCGCGTGCTGTCGATCAAGGCCTGCAAGTTACTGCCGGTGCCGGACAGCAGCACCACCACATCACAGGTGACGGACATTAATGAGCCTTGAGGTTCTTCAGTTCTACCTGGGCTGCGCCTTCGGCAGCGGTGGCGATCTGACCAATGACCCAAGGTTGCTCGCCAGCTTCGCGCAGTACGTTCAGCGCGGTTTCAACGTGCTCTTGAGCCACGCAGATCACCATGCCGACGCCGCAGTTCAGTACGCGGTGCATTTCGTTTTCGTCGACGTTGCCTTTCTCTTGCAGCCAGTCGAACACGGCAGGGCGGTTCCAGCTCGCCACGTCAACCACCGCTTGAGCGCCTTTTGGCAGTACACGCGGGATGTTGTCCAGCAGGCCGCCACCGGTGATGTGGGCCATGGCTTTGACCGCGCCGGTTTCCTTGATCAGCTTCAACAGCGGCTTCACGTAGATGCGGGTCGGGGCCATCAGCAGGTCGGTCAGCGGTTTGCCGTCGAGCTGGATGTTTTCGATGTCGGCACCCGACACTTCGATGATCTTGCGGATCAGCGAGTAGCCGTTGGAGTGCGGGCCGGAAGACGGCAGGGCGAGCAGGGCATCGCCGGCAGCGACTTTCGAACCGTCGATGATTTCGGACTTCTCTACGACGCCGACGCAGAAACCGGCCAGGTCGTAGTCTTCGCCTTCGTACATGCCAGGCATTTCAGCGGTTTCGCCGCCGACCAGGGAGCAGCCGGACAGTTCGCAGCCTGCGCCGATACCGGTCACGACCTGGGTCGCGGTTTCGACGTTGAGTTTGCCGGTGGCGTAGTAGTCGAGGAAGAACAACGGCTCGGCGCCGCAGACCACCAGGTCGTTCACGCACATGGCGACCAGGTCAATGCCGATGCTGTCGTGTTTGTTCAGGTTCAGCGCCAGGCGCAGCTTGGTGCCGACGCCGTCGGTGCCGGAAACCAGCACAGGCTGCTTGTAGCCGGCCGGGATTTCGCAGAGGGCGCCGAAACCGCCCAGGCCGCCCATGACTTCCGGGCGCGCAGTGCGCTTGGCGACGCTCTTGATGCGTTCGACCAATGCTTCACCGGCGTCGATGTCTACACCGGCGTCCTTGTAGCTCAGGGAGGGTTGCTTGCTCATGATCCAGGCCTTTAGGGGGGATTCAGGGGTAACGACCGGGTCCAGTGGGACCGCCGAAACAAACGAAGGGCATGTGCCTTACGCGAATTTCAGGGTGCCCGGCTGTTGCCGGTCTGCGAAGGCGCGCGATTTTATCAGGCTTGAGGGGCAGCGGCCATCCTCAGGCCGACAGCAGGGGCATATCGATACAAAAAAACCGTAATTGCCCGTGTTGGTCGTCTCCCGCTTGGCTGTATAAGGTATCGCGATTAACCGTCTATCGTTATGGCAGTGCGAAAAACTTAACCGGGACGTGTGAATGTTTTGCGTCGGGCGATGGTCACAGCCTTGCTCGATTGTCTTCATGCGGTCAGTTCCAGCCGCTCTTGTCGTCAGGAATCCTCCATGCGTTTTTTCAGATCATTGTTTGTGGGTTGTTTGTCCCTGGTCAGCCTGGCGAGTCATGCTGAAACCGTAAAAGGCCTTTATCAGGTGCGCGAGCCAGTCACCAGTCAGGCGCCTGAAGAGCGCGATCAAGCCACCCAGCGTGCGCTCGACACGCTGGTATTGCGCCTGACCGGCGACCCCAAGGCGGCGCAAAGTCCGGGGTTGGCGGCCGTCCGCAAGGACCCGCAGCAGATCATCAGTCAGTACGGCTTCGACGCCGGCCCGCCGGAAGTGCTGAAAGTCGATTTCGACCCGGCTTCCACCGAGCAGGCGTTGCGCCGTGCCGGGCTGTCGCTGTGGGGGGCAAACCGGCCGTCGATCCTCGGTTGGTGGTTGAATGATTCAACGGAAGGTTCGAGCCTGGTCGGTGATGGCCAGGCCGCTGCTGCGCCGCTACGTCGTGCCGCACAACATCGTGGTCTGCCGCTGCGTCTGCCATTGGCGGACTTGAGTGAGCAATTGGTCGCCACCGCACCGAATCTGGAGGGTACGGATGCAGCGCCACTGCGCGGTGCATCGGAACGTTACAACGCCGATGCCTTGCTGGCGGTGCATGCCCGGGAAGAGGGCGGTCAGTGGCAGGCCAAATGGCATTTGTGGCTGGGCGATCAGAAGGAGGCGGGCAGCGTGCAGGGCGCGGATCAGGCCGCTGTGGCTGACGCGGTGCTGCTAGCGGTCAGTCAGCGTCTGGCGCCACGGTTTGTGGTCAAGCCAGGTACTTCGGGTGAGCAGCTGCTGGAAGTGCAGGGCATGAACCTGGAGCACTATGCAACGCTTGGGCGTTTGCTTGAGCCGTTTGGCGCGCGTCTGCAAAGTGTTGACGGTAACCGTGTTCTCTACCGGGTCAATGGCAGCGCCGAGCAGTTGCGCTCGCAGTTGTCGCTGGCGAAGTTGCAGGAGGTTCCGGCGGGTGAGGCACCGGCTCCAACGGCGCCTGTTCAGCCGGTGGTCCAGGGGGCGGCGCCCGCTGTTGCGCCAGCGCCTGCACCGGTGCCGCAACTGCGTTTCCGTTGGTAAGATTTTCTTTCTTTATATAGATGCATATGGAGTGGTACATGGCCGATACGCGGCGTTGGTTCTGGTTGGGTGGAGTGGTTCTGCTCTGCGCGTTTATCTGGCTGTTGCATCCGATTCTGACGCCGTTCCTGGTGGCGCTGTTGTTGGCCTACTTGTTCGACCCGCTGGTGGATCGCCTGGAAAAGGCCGGGCTCTCGCGGACGTGGGGCGTGGTGGCGGTGTTCGCGTTGTTCTCTTTGATTTTCACCACGTTGTTGCTGGTGCTGGTGCCGATGCTCGCCAAGCAGTTGTTCCGCTTGTATGAACTGGCGCCACAGATGCTCGACTGGTTGCAGCACACTGCATTGCCGTGGGCGCAATCGAAGTTCGGGTTATCGGATGGCTTCTGGAAATTCGACAAACTCAAGGCGGCAATCAGCGAACACATGGGCCAGACCACCGACATTGTCGGTATGGTGTTGAGTCAGGCGACCGCTTCCGGCCTTGCGTTGATCGGTTGGCTGGCCAATCTGGTACTGATCCCGGTGGTGAGCTTTTACCTGCTGCGGGACTGGGACGTGATGATGGCCAAGATCCGCAGCCTGTTGCCCCGCGCTCGTGAAGAGCGCGTCGTGATTCTGGCCGGCGAATGCCATGAAGTGCTGGGGGCGTTCGTGCGCGGGCAACTGCTGGTCATGGTGGCGCTGGGTGTGATCTATTCGGCGGGCCTGATGCTGGTAGGGCTTGAGTTGGGGTTGCTGATCGGGATGATCGCCGGTCTGGCGGCGATTGTGCCGTACATGGGGTTTGTCATCGGGATTGGCGCGGCGTTGATTGCCGGCCTGTTCCAGTTTGGTGGCGACCTGTACCCGATGATTGGCATCGTTGCGGTGTTCATGGTTGGCCAGGCGCTGGAAGGCATGGTGCTGACGCCGTTGCTGGTGGGGGACCGGATCGGCCTGCATCCGGTGGCGGTGATCTTTGCGATTCTGGCCGGCGGTGAACTGTTCGGTTTTACCGGCGTGCTGCTGGCACTCCCGGTGGCGGCGGTGATCATGGTGCTGGTGCGCCATGTGCATGATTTGTATAAAGATTCTGATATCTACAGTGGCGTCGATGAACCTGAGCTGTAAGGTTCGCTGATGGTCCGTCGCGGGCGGCCTGGTTCAGTGCCAGGCTGGCCCGTATCCCTTGCGTGGCTGTCACATGCGCCGCCAAAGAAACAGTCATAAAACCTGTGTGATAACGCAAACCTTTGATTTTGCTTATGGTCTGTCGCATTGTGCGGTCAGCGTCACGGGTATAAACTTCGCAAACTTTACACAGAGGCCACTAACGGTTCCTTTGGAACTGTTCAGTCAGCATGAAACCGATTCAGCTGCCCCTAGGTGTGCGTCTGCGTGATGACGCTACCTTTATCAATTACTACCCAGGCGCCAATGCCGCTGCACTCGGCTATGTCGAGCGGCTTTGCGAAGCCGACGCCGGCTGGACCGAAAGCCTGATTTATCTCTGGGGCAAGGACGGGGTAGGGCGTACGCATCTGCTGCAGGCGGCCTGTCTGCGCTTTGAACAGTTGGGGGAGCCAGCGGTGTACTTGCCGTTGGCCGAGCTGCTGGATCGCGGTATCGAAATCCTCGACAACCTCGAACAATACGAACTGGTCTGCCTCGACGACTTGCAAGCGGTTGCCGGGCGCGCGGATTGGGAAGAGGCGTTGTTCCATCTGTTCAATCGCCTGCGTGACAGCGGTCGGCGTTTGCTGATTGCGGCATCGACCTCGCCGCGCGAATTGCCGGTGAAGCTGGCGGACCTGAAATCCCGTCTGACCCTGGCGCTGATCTTCCAGATGCGTCCGCTGTCCGACGAAGACAAATTGCGTGCCTTGCAACTGCGTGCATCCCGTCGCGGCCTGCACCTGACCGACGAAGTCGGCCATTTTATTTTGACTCGCGGTACTCGCAGCATGAGCGCGTTGTTCGAGCTGCTTGAGCGTCTCGATCAGGCCTCCCTTCAAGCTCAGCGCAAGCTGACCATTCCGTTCCTGAAAGAAACGTTGGGCTGGTAAGGCCCAGGTTTTTCAGGGGCTGCGGCATATTTCAGGCGCCACAAAATCCGCTTTCCTGCACGGGGCAGGCTGCGCGAGCGTCTAAATGGGGCTTAAGCGCTTAGATGTAAACGCGAAACCAAGAAGTCACATAAAGTTCGATTGAATTTGCAAATGAGGTTGATAGCGGGCATAGTCTCGGCTTCTTTACAACTATCAGCCACGGTCGTGCCCATGCTAAATCGCTTCGCACCCCTCGTGCCTCTCGCACTCGTCACCCTGTTGTTCGGTTGCGCTGCTCACTCTCCAGTGTCCCAGCAAGAGCAACAACAGCAGGTTAAAAATTCAGTTACCGCGCAATCTTCTTCCGTTCTTTTCCAGGAAGAACTGGCCACCGATAAAGAACTGGCAGACTTCGCTGACGGCAAGTCCTACCAGCTTCCGGTTCTGGCCGACAGCATCCTCGAGCGTGGCATGTCCCTGATCGGTACCCGTTACCGTTTCGGCGGCACCTCCGAGGCAGGCTTCGATTGCAGCGGCTTCATCGGTTATCTGTTTCGTGAAGAGGCCGGCATGAACCTGCCGCGCTCCACTCGCGAAATGATCAACGTTGACGCGCCACTGGTATCCCGTAGCGCGCTCAAGCCGGGCGATCTGCTGTTCTTCGCCACCAATGGTCGCCGCGGTCGTGTCAGTCACGCCGGGATCTACCTGGGTGACAACCAGTTCATCCACTCCAGCAGCCGCAAAAGCGGTGGTGTCCGGGTCGATAGCCTGGGCGACAGCTACTGGAGCAAAACCTTCATCGAAGCCAAGCGCGCACTCGCGATGGCCCCGACCGTGGTCACGGCACGCAAGTAATTGTCCAGCCTGTCGCCACATCAGTGGCGGCAACGGCCTCTCTGCAACAGAGTAGGCGGACAGTTTGTAAGGCGAACTTAAAGTCTTACTTGAAGTTTGCCGCGTACCCGCTAGAATCCTGATCTATTATTGATGGCAAACCGCCTGCGTCCTGCGCAGGCGGTTTTCTTTTCTGCCCTTCCGGTGGAAAAAGCCGCAGCCAGATCAGGATGTTCTGCTTATGACGATGTCGGCCCGCCTCGCACTCATGTTCTTCGCAGCGCTGCTCAGTGCCTGCGCCAGCCGCACACCGCCACCTGCGCCGGTGGTTCGCGCTCCCATTGTCTTCGGCTCCGCGCAACCCTTTTCGCCTGAGGCGGAAGACGTGTTGTTTCGCGCCTTGGGCCTCGTGGGCACGCCTTATCGCTGGGGCGGCAATACGCCAGATTCCGGGTTCGATTGCAGTGGCCTGATCGGTTATGTCTACCGTGACGTGACGGGCATTTCCTTGCCACGCACCACGCGCGAGATGATCAGCATGCAGGCAGCCAATGTCGGCAAGGAAGGCTTGCAAACCGGCGACCTGGTTTTCTTCGCCACCAATGGCGGCTCCCAGGTCAGCCATGCGGGGATCTACGTTGGCGAAGGCCGTTTCGTCCATGCGCCAGCCACTGGTGGCACGGTGAAGCTCGACAGCTTGTCCAAAGCGTATTGGCAGAAAGCTTACCTGAGCGCCAAGCGTGTTCTGCAACCCGAACATTTGGCGCGTAACCCCTAGTTCGCAGAGGTCGTCATGACCGCCCGCACACTCAATCTCGACGATTCCCTGTATCAATACCTGCTCGACGTTTCCCTTAGGGAAACGCCGCTGCTCAAGCGTTTGCGCGATGAAACCCAGGCGCTGCCGATGGCGCGCTGGCAGGTGGCGCCGGAGCAGGGGCAGTTCCTCGCATTGCTGGTGAAGCTCACCGGCGCGAGGCGTTTGCTGGAAGTCGGCACCTTCACCGGTTACAGCGCGTTGTGCATGGCGGCGGCATTGCCGGATGACGGTTCGCTGATTTGCTGTGATATCCCCGGCGACTACAACGCCACGGCGCTCCGTTACTGGAAGGAAGCGGGCGTAGCCGAACGAATTGACCTGCGCCTGGCGCCCGCGCTGGAAACCCTGGCTGGGCTGGATCAACCCGGTCAATTCGATTTGATTTTCATTGATGCCGACAAGGCCAACTATCCGGCCTATCTGGA
The DNA here is from genome assembly GCF_019956105.1 of Pseudomonas sp. BF-RE-25. Taxonomy (NCBI): domain Bacteria; kingdom Pseudomonadati; phylum Pseudomonadota; class Gammaproteobacteria; order Pseudomonadales; family Pseudomonadaceae; genus Pseudomonas; species Pseudomonas sp. BF-RE-25. Next base: position 92,939 of record NZ_JAHBDB010000014.1, on the reverse strand, counting down.
GCACGCGTTGCGTCTGCTGCGCGTTGGTGGTCTGGCGGTGTTTGATAACACCCTGTGGAGCGGGCGGGTGTTGGAGCCGAATCCCGAAAGCGTAGACACCCGCGCTATCCAGGCGCTCAATCGCGCCTTGAAGGATGACTCGCGTGTGGATCTGTCGTTGTTGCCGCTGGGAGATGGATTAACCCTCTGCCGCAAGCGGTAAGCGCTGATCCCTGTGGGAGCGAGCCTGCTCGCGATGAGGGCAGTACATCCAACATTGATGTTGCCTGATACACCGCTATCGCGAGCAAGCTTGCTCCTACAAGGTATGTGTGTGGCGCAGTTACTGGGTTGCCGACACCCGCCACACCTTATTCCCCACATCATCCGCCACCAGCAAATCACCCTGCTGATCAATCACCACACCCACCGGCCGGCCCATGGCTTTTTCCTCGTCATTGAGGAAACCCGTGAGCACATCAACCGGGCTTCCATTCGGTTTGCCGGCACTGAACGGCACGAAAATCACTTTGTAACCACTGTGCGGCTTGCGGTTCCATGAACCATGCTGGCCAATGAACACGCCTTCCTTGAATTGCACTGGCAGCCTGTTGCCTTCAGCGAACGTCAGGCCCAGTGAGGCGGTATGCGGGCCGACCGCGTAGTCCGGAGCAATGGCCTTGGCCACCAGGTCCGGGTTTTGCGGCTCGACGCGAATATCGACGTGCTGACCGTAGTAGCTGTAAGGCCAGCCATAGAACCCGCCGTCCTTGACCGAGGTGATGTAGTCCGGCACCAGGTCGCTGCCGATTTCATCCCGCTCGTTGATCGCCGTCCACAACGCGCCGCTCCGCGGTTCCCAGGCCATGCCGTTGGGATTGCGCAGGCCCGAGGCGAAAATCCGATGCTTGCCGGTGGCGCGATCCACTTCCCAGATCGCCGCGCGACCTTCTTCCTGATCCATGCCGTTTTCGGCGACGTTGCTGTTGGAGCCCACCGTGACGTACAGCTTGCTGCCGTCCTTGCTGGCGATCACGTTTTTGGTCCAGTGGTGATTCAGCGTGCCGCCCGGCAGATCAACCACTTTGATCGGCGGCGACTTGATGGTCGTGGCGCCGTCCTGGTAGTGAAATCGCAGCAAGCGGTCCGTGTCGGCGACATACAGGTCATTGCCGACCAGGGTCATGCCGAAGGGCGAATTGAGGTTTTCCAGAAACACCGTGCGAGTTTCGGCGATGCCGTCGTGGTCTTTATCGCGCAGCAACGTGATGCGGTTCGGGCTCGGGACGCCGGCACCGGCGCGGCCCATGGCTTTCTTCATGACCCAGCCTCTAACGCCTTTGCCATCATCGGGTTTGGGCGGCGCATTGGTTTCGGCGACAAGCACGTCGCCGTTCGGCAGCACGTAGAGCCAACGTGGGTGATCGAGGTTTTCAGCAAATGCCGCCACTTGCGTACCCGCTGCCGCCGTGGGTTTCGCGCCGTTCGGCCAGCCGATTGCCGGGGCGATGTTCACTGTCGGGATCAGGGTCTTGTTCGGTTCTGGCAGTCGAGGGGACGGGCCGGTGCCGTCGGAGACTTGCAGGGTGGAGGTCTCGCTGCAGGCAGCGAGCCCTCCTGTGAGGGCGATGACGAGAACGAGCAGGGGCTTGTGCATGCTGATCTTCCCTATAAATGCAGTGACCTGATCAATAGAGAAGTACAAACCCGCGATGGTTCAACCGGTCAGCCGCGGGCTTCCTTGAACAGTACGGCGATGCCGGGGTGATAGTTGCCCGCTTCGTTGCGCAACTTGCGGTAGGCGTAGGGGAAATACCAGGCGACCGCGCAGCTGTGTTCCTTTTGCAGGTCGTCGACCATGTCCTGGAGTTCTTCCGGAGTGGCGCCGTGCTGTGCCTTTTGTGGGGCGACGAACAGGCAGCCGAGTTTCAGGTCGCTAGCGTAGCTGATGCGCTTGGCGTCGCTGGTGATATCGGCCAGGGCCTGCGTCAGGTTCAAGCTGTTGACCCGTGGCCAGCGTTGCGTGGCCTGGAGGTAGGCGCGTTCTTCGCTGCTGGCGATGAACAGGTCGGCGCGGGCGTTGCGTTCGCCTTCCTCGTTTTGTTTGCGGGTGGGTGTGTTCTGCAGCGTGACCATTTCCGCCATCCACGCGGCAGCCGAGAGCAAGCCGAGGTTGGCTTTTTCGTCGTACCAGTAAGGCGTGTCGTTATCGCCGCGCACCGCGTTGTAGCGGTCGATACAGTCAAACCAGCGCTCCAGCACCGGGCGCAGGAATTCCAGCTTCGGATTGCTGATGGTCATGCCTTGCATGTGGCTCACCCTTGTTATTGTGTTGTCAGGTTGTGGCGCTTTGATATCACTGCTGAGAGTGTGGCACAAGATTGGCGTCATTTTATTGATCGGCGGCAGTTATTCGCCCGGCGGTCTCCCGGCTTTAATTGACGCTCCACCCCCAACCCTCTAACCTTCGCGGCTTGTTTCAGGTGCTCTGTGGCGTCGGTCGACAGAGTGAAACAGGGAAGCCGGTGTGTGCGCTCGTTCAACTCATGAACAACCACGATCCCGGCGCTGCCCCCGCAACGGTAAATGAGTGAAGGCTGCGCCTTGAGCCACTGTGTCGAATGTCGATATGGGAAGGCGCGCAGTCAGGCGAAACGCCGCTCATGAGCCCGGAGACCGGCCTGATCCATTCAGCGGCATCACGGTGGGCGATGCCAGGCTTCTTGCCGTCTATTCTTGTGCCTGCCCGCCGTTATCCAGCCTCAACGGAGAGCTCCCCCATGACTGATACTCCCGATCGTGACGAACGCCATCTGGCGCGCATGCTGCGCAAAAAAGCCGTGATCGACGAACGCATCGCCAATTCCCCGAATGAATGCGGCCTGCTGCTGGTGCTGACCGGCAACGGCAAGGGCAAAAGCAGCTCGGCCTTCGGCATGCTCGCCCGCTCGATGGGCCACGGCATGCAGTGCGGCGTGGTGCAGTTCATCAAGGGGCGCAGCAGCACGGGCGAAGAGTTGTTTTTCCGGCGCTTCCCGGAGCAGGTGCGTTTTCATGTGATGGGCGAAGGCTTTACCTGGGAAACCCAGGACCGCCAGCGTGACATCGCCGCCGCCGAAGCCGCGTGGGAAGTGTCCCGCGAATTGTTGCGCGATCCGTCGATCGGCCTGGTGGTGCTCGATGAACTGAACATCGCCCTCAAGCACGGCTACCTCGACCTCGATCAGGTGCTCAGCGACTTGCAGGCGCGTCCGCCGATGCAACACGTGGTCGTCACGGGTCGCGGCGCCAAGCCGGAAATGATCGAACTGGCCGACACCGTCACTGAAATGGGCGTCATCAAGCACGCCTTCCAGGCCGGGATCAAAGCGCAAAAAGGCGTCGAGCTGTGAATCAACCACGTCATTGCCCGGCGGTCTTGATTGCCGCGCCGGCCTCCGGTCAGGGCAAGACCACCGTCACCGCCGCGCTGGCCCGTTTGCATCGCAATCAGGGACGCAAGGTACGCGTGTTCAAATGCGGCCCGGACTTTCTCGACCCGATGATTCTCGAGCGCGCCAGCGGTGCGCCGGTGTATCAATTGGACATGTGGATGGTCGGCGAGCAGGAAAGTCGCCGACTGTTGTGGGAAGCCGCCGGTGAAGCGGATCTGATCCTGATCGAAGGTGTCATGGGCCTGTTTGACGGCACGCCGTCCAGCGCCGATCTGGCGCGGCACTTTGGTGTGCCGGTGCTCGGGGTGATCGACGGCACGGCGATGGCGCAGACCTTTGGTGCGCTGGCGCTGGGGCTGGCGAAGTATCAGCCGGACTTGCCGTTCGCCGGCGTGCTGGCCAACCGCGTGGGCACCTTGCGCCATGCGCAATTGCTCGAAGGCAGCCTGACTGAAGGCTTGCGCTGGTACGGCGCGTTGTCCCGGGAAACCGGGATTGAATTACCGAGCCGGCATCTCGGTCTGGTTCAAGCCAGCGAGCTGAACGACCTCGACCTGCGCCTCGACGCGGCGGCCGAATCACTGGCCAACAGCTGCGACGTTACTCTGCCACCGCCTGTGGAGTTCGCCGCTCCAGAAGTGATCGCCGCCGAACCGTTGCTGGCCGGTATCCAAATCGCCGTGGCCCGTGATGAGGCGTTCGCTTTCACCTACGGTGCGAGCCTGGATTTGCTCCGGGCCATGGGCGCCGAATTGTCATTCTTCTCGCCGATCCGCGACACGCAATTGCCGGAGGCTGACAGCCTCTATCTGCCGGGCGGCTACCCGGAATTGCACCATGTGGCGCTGTCTCGGAATACTCAAATGCTCAACGCCATCCGCGCTCATCACGCGGCGGGTAAGCCGTTGCTGGCCGAGTGTGGCGGCATGTTGTATTTGCTCGATTCGCTGACCGATGTCGAAGGCACGCGGGCGGAGCTGGTTGGTTTGCTGAGCGGTGATGCGGTGATGCAGAAACGATTGGCGGCGCTGGCGTTGCAGGCGGTTGACTTGCCGGAAGGTTCGCTGCGTGGGCACACCTATCACCATTCGTTGACCAGTACCGAGCTTGAGCCGATTGCTCGTGGCCTGAGCCCGAATGGCGGGCGTGGGGCGGAGGCGGTTTATCGTGAGGGGCGGATGACGGCTTCTTACGTGCATTTTTATTTTCCGTCGAATCCGACCGCGATTGCCGCGTTGTTTGCGCCTGACCGGGAGGCCGCCATCGCTGGCAAGCGAGCTCCTACAGGGGTTTTGGGGTCTCATCGATCAACTGTAGGAGCTGGCTTGCCAGCGATGAGGCCATGACTGACAACGCATTCAGTCAGGCCGAACGCGAAGCGGTCTACCGAGCCATCGCCGAACGCCGCGACATGCGCCACTTCAGCGGCGGCACTGTCGAACCCGAGTTGCTCCGGCGTCTGCTCGACGCCGCGCACCAGGCGCCAAGCGTCGGCCTGATGCAGCCCTGGCGGTTCATTCGTATCAGCGACCGGGCCCTGCGCAGCAAGATCCAGTTGCTGGTGGAAGAGGAACGCATGCGTACCGCCGAAGCCCTCGGCGAGCGCACCGATGAATTCATGAAGCTGAAAGTCGAAGGCATCAACGACTGCGCCGAAGTGCTGGTCGCTGCGCTGATGGACGATCGCGAGCGGCACATCTTTGGCCGTCGCACCTTGCCGGAAATGGACATGGCGTCGTTGTCCTGCGCGATCCAGAACCTGTGGCTGGCGTCCCGTGCCGAAGGACTCGGCATGGGCTGGGTCTCTTTGTTCGAGCCGCAAGCCCTGGCCGACCTGCTGGGTTTGCCCGCCGGGGCCAAGCCTTTGGCTGTTCTTTGCCTGGGCCCGGTCAAGGAATTCTATCCGGCGCCGATGCTGGTACTCGAAGGCTGGGCGCAAGCGCGCCCGCTCAGTGAAATGCTGTACGAAAATTATTGGGGAGTGAGTCAATGAGTGTGGCGTTGTTGAGTGTCGCCGCGGTTGCGCTGGATGCGCTGCTGGGTGAACCCAAACGCTGGCATCCGCTGGTGGCGTTCGGCCGTTTTGCCGACCGCATCGAGCAACGTTTCAATGGTGGCGGGCGCGGCTGGCGCAGCCACGGTGTCACGGCATGGGTGATTGCGGTGTTGCCGCTGACCTTGCTGGCCACGGCGTTTTCCTGGGCACCTTACGTTGGCTGGATCGTCGAGATTCTCGCGCTCTATTGCGCCCTCGGCCTGCGCAGTCTCGGTGAACACGTCGAGCCGGTCGCCAAGGCCCTGCGCAGTGATGATCTGGAGGAGGCGCGCACACGCGTCGGCTATCTGGTCAGTCGCCAGACCAGCGAACTGGATCAAACCGAAGTCGCCCGCGCCGCTACCGAATCGGTGTTGGAGAACGGCAGCGACGCGGTGTTTGCCGCGCTGTTCTGGTTTGCCGTGGCCGGTGCGCCCGGTGTGGTGCTCTACCGATTGAGCAATACGCTGGATGCGATGTGGGGCTATCGCAACGAACGCTTCGAACGGTTTGGCTGGGCGGCGGCGAAAATCGACGACGTACTCAACTACATTCCGGCGCGGCTGGTGGCGTTGACCTACGCGCTGCTGGGCAAAACCCGACTCGCACTGAAATGCTGGCGCACCCAGGGCCCGACCTGGGACAGCCCGAACGCCGGGCCGGTGATGGCTGCGGGAGCCGGTGCGCTGGGCGTCGAGTTGGGCGGGGCGGCGATTTATCACGGCGAATTGCATCAGCGTCCGCAACTGGGCGAAGGCGTGCCGGCGGACGCCGACTCCATTGACCGTGGCTGGCAATTGGTCCAGCGCGGGGTATGGTTATGGCTGCTGATTCTCTGCGTGGGAGCTGAATTCTATGCTTGAACACGGTGGACGGTTGCGCAAGGCCGCGCTCGAATACGGCATCGCCGAAGCCGATTGGCTTGACCTGTCCAGCGGCCTCGCGCCCTGGCCGTTTCCGGTCCCGGACATTCCGTTGCGCGCCTGGGCACGGTTACCGGAAAACGATGACGGTCTGGAGCAGGCCGCCTGTGATTATTACGGCACCGCGCAGGTGTTGCCTGTGGCCGGTTCGCAAATGGCGATCCAGCTGCTGCCGCGTTTGCGGCGGGACGGCAAGGTTGGCGTGCTGTCGCCGTGTTACGCCGAGCACGCCGAAGCCTGGCGTCGCAACGGTTACATCGTGCGTGAAGTGCTGGAGCAGGAAGTCGACTTCTTCCTCGACAGTCTCGATGTGCTGGTGGTGGTCAATCCGAACAATCCGACGGGCTTGAGCCTGACCCCGAGCCGTCTGCTCGACTGGCATTCCAGGCTGGCGCAGCGCGGTGGCTGGCTGGTGGTCGACGAAGCGTTCATGGACAACACGCCGCAACTGAGTCTGGCGCCATGTGCCCATATGGTGGGCTTGATCGTGCTGCGTTCCTTCGGCAAGTTTTTTGGTCTGGCCGGGGTGCGCTTGGGCTTCGTACTGGCGGAGCGCAAGTTGCTCAAGTTGCTCGCCGAACAAGTCGGCCCCTGGGCCGTCAGCGGGCCGACCCGCGTGTTGGGGCAAGCCTGCCTGAAGGATGCCGAAGGCCACGCCAGACAACGTCTGCGTACCGAAGAAGCCAGCAAGCGGCTGGCGCTGTTGCTTGAAGAGCACGGCTTCAAACCTCAGGGCGGTTGCGCGTTGTTTCAATGGCTGGTGACCGAGTGCGCCGAAGAGCTGCATGAGTTCATGGCCCGGCGCGGTATCCTGCTGCGGTTGTTCACCCACAACAGCAGCCTGCGTTTCGGCCTGCCCGGCGAAGAAGCCGACTGGACCCGTCTCGCGCAAGCGTTTACAGATTACGCCAAGGAAAGCCGATGACTACGCTGATGGTGCAAGGCACTACATCGGACGCCGGTAAAAGCACGCTGGTGACGGCGTTGTGTCGCTGGGTTACGCGGCAGGGCGTGCGCGTGGTGCCGTTCAAACCGCAGAACATGGCGCTCAACAGCGCCGTGACTGCTGACGGTGGCGAGATCGGCCGCGCGCAAGCCGTGCAGGCTCAGGCCGCCAACCTCGAACCGCACACCGACATGAACCCGGTATTGCTCAAACCCAACAGCGACACTGGCGCCCAGGTGATCATCCATGGGCGCGCCGTCACGACCATGAACGCGGTCGCCTATCACGACTACAAAGCCATCGCCATGCAAGCGGTGCTAGCCTCCCATGCGCGACTGAGCGCGGCGTATCCAGTGGTCATGGTCGAAGGCGCAGGCTCGCCGGCCGAGATCAATCTGCGCGCCGGCGACATCGCCAACATGGGGTTCGCCGAGGCAGTGGATTGCCCTGTTGTATTGATCGCCGACATCAATCGCGGCGGGGTGTTCGCGCATCTGGTAGGCACCCTGGAACTGCTGTCGCCAAGCGAGCAGGCACGGGTCAAAGGCTTCATCATCAACCGTTTTCGCGGCGACATTGCCTTGCTGCAACCGGGCCTCGACTGGCTGGAAGCGCGTACCGGCAAACCGGTGATTGGCGTTCTGCCGTACGTGATGGACCTGCACCTGGAAGCCGAGGACGGCATCGATCAGCGCCAGACCGACAAGGCCGATCAAGTGCTCAAAGTGGTGGTGCCGGTGTTGCCGCGCATCAGCAACCACACCGACTTCGATCCGCTGCGCCTGCACCCGCAAGTCGACCTGCAATTCATCGGCCCCGGCCAGGCGATTCCGCCCGCCGACCTGATCATTCTTCCTGGCTCGAAAAGCGTGCGCAGCGACCTTGCATATCTGCGCGCTAACGGCTGGGAAACCGCCATCAGCCGACATTTGCGCTACGGCGGAAAAGTCCTGGGTATTTGCGGCGGCCTGCAAATGCTTGGCGAGCAGGTGCACGATCCGTTGGGCCTTGAAGGTGCGCCGGGCTCCAGCGCCGGTTTGGGGTTGCTGGCGTTCGAAACGCAGCTTGAAGAAGAGAAGCAGTTGCGCAATGTGCGCGGGCGTCTGGCGCTGGAAGATGCGCCGGTCAGCGGCTACGAAATTCATGCCGGCGTTACCACCGGCCCGGCATTGGAAAATGCCGCCGTGCAGCTGGACGATGGTCGTTGCGATGGCGCGCAAAGTGGCGACGGGCAGATTTTCGGCACCTACCTGCATGGCCTGTTTGAATCGCCGGCGGCGTGCAGTGCGCTGTTGCGCTGGGCGGGTTTGCAGGATGTGCAGGAAGTGGATTATCACGGGTTGCGTGAGCGAGATATCGAGCGGTTGGCGGATTTGGTGGAGAAGCATTTGGATACCCGGCTGTTGCGTGAGCTCTGCGGGATTTGAGGTGGCTGTTCCGGCCCCTTCGCGGGCAAGCCTCGCTCCTACAGGTTTCGCGCTGCTCTCGATCCTGTAGGAGCGAGGCTTGCCCGCGAAAGGGCCCTCCATCACACCGCACATTGTAAGGAATGAACCATGCTGCAACTGATCCTCGGCGGCGCCCGTTCCGGCAAAAGTCGCCTGGCCGAAAAACTGGCAGCAGACAGCCAGCTCCCGGTGACCTACATCGCCACCAGCCAACCGCTGGACGGTGAAATGAGCGAGCGGGTCGCCCACCACCGCGCCCGTCGTCCAGCCGAATGGGCGCTGATCGAAGAGCCCGTTGAGCTGGCCCGCGTCCTGCGTGAAACCGCTCGTGCCGAGCGTTGCCTGCTGGTGGATTGCCTGACCCTGTGGATGACCAATCTGCTGATGCTCGACGACGCCGAGCGTCTGACGGCCGAACGTGAAGCGCTGCTGGACTGCCTGGCGCAATTGCCGGGTGAAATCATTTTTGTCAGCAACGAGACCGGAATGGGTGTCGTGCCGCTGGGCGAATTGACTCGCCGCTACGTCGATGAAGCCGGTTGGCTGCATCAAGCTTTGGCCGAGCGCTGTCAGCGAGTTGTCCTGACCGTCGCCGGCCTGCCCCTGACTCTGAAAGGAACTGCGTTATGACTCAATCCTGGTGGCTGAACCCGTGCAAGCCGATCGATGCCCAAGCCGTCGAGCAGGCTGAAGCCCGGCAACAGCAACTGACCAAACCGGCCGGCTCCCTCGGACGACTGGAGTCGGTGGCGGTGCAGTTGGCGGGATTGCAGGGGCAGGTCAAGCCGAGCCTGGATCAGCTGTGGATCGCGATTTTTGCCGGCGATCACGGCGTGGTCGCCGAAGGTGTGTCGGCGTTTCCCCAGGAAGTCACCGGGCAGATGCTGCACAACTTCGTCAACGGTGGCGCGGCGATCAGTGTGTTGGCGCGTCAACTCGGCGCGTCGCTCGAAGTGGTCGACCTCGGCACGGTCACGCCATCGTTGAATCTGCCGGGTGTGCGCCATTTGAACATCGGTGCCGGCACCGCGAATTTTGTCGACGGCCCGGCCATGACTCAAGCCCAGGGTGAACTCGCCTTGCAGGCCGGTCGCGACAGCGTGCGGCGCGCCATTGCGGCGGGCGCGCAGTTGTTCATCGGCGGCGAGATGGGCATCGGCAACACCACGGCGGCCAGTGCGTTGGCCTGTGCCTTGCTGGATTGTCCGGTGGTGCACTTGACCGGGCCGGGCACCGGCCTCAATGCGGCGGGTGTCAGTCATAAGGCTCAGGTCATCGAACGTGCTTTGGCCTTGCACAGCGCTCAGCGTGGCGATGCACTGCAAACCCTGTTCAACCTCGGCGGTTTTGAAATCGCCGCACTGGTCGGCGCGTATCTGGCGTGTGCCCAGGAAGGTGTCGCGGTGCTGGTGGACGGGTTCATTTGCAGCGTCGCCGCATTGGCGGCGGTGCGCTTGAATCCGCATTGCCGCGAGTGGCTGTTGTTCGGGCATCGCGGTGCCGAGCCGGGTCATCGCCATGTGCTGGAAACCCTGAACGCCGAACCCTTGCTGGACCTCGGTCTGCGTTTGGGCGAGGGCAGCGGCGCGGCGTTGGCGGTTCCGTTGCTGCGCCTGGCGTGTGACCTTCACGGGAAAATGGCGACCTTCGCCGAAGCCGCCGTGGCGGACCGTCCGGCATGACCTTGCGCCTGGACCTGTTGCGTCACGGCGAAACCGAACTGGGCGGCGGTTTGCGCGGCAGCCTCGACGATGCACTGACCGCCACAGGCTGGGCGCAGATGCGCGCAGCGGTGGTCGCGCAGGGGCCATGGGATCGTCTGGTCAGTTCGCCATTGCAACGCTGTGCGCGGTTCGCCGAAGAACTTGGTGCGCAACTGGGGTTGCCAGTGCAGCTGGATAAAGATCTGCAAGAACTGCATTTCGGTGCCTGGGAAGGGCAGAGCGCAGCGGCGCTGATGGAAACGGATGCCGAGGCGTTGGGTTTGTTCTGGGCTGATCCCTATTCGTTTACGCCGCCGCAGGGTGAGCGCGTCGCGGACTTTTCGACGCGAGTACTGGCCGCGGTCGGGCGTTTGCAAGCTGCCTGCGCGGGCGAGCGTGTGTTGCTGATCAGTCATGGCGGGGTCATGCGTTTGTTGCTGGCGCAGGCGCGGGGGTTGCCGCGCGAGCAGTTGCTCAACGTTGAAGTGGGCCATGGTTCGCTGTTTTCGTTGAGCGTTGAACCCGGCGTCATTCTCAAGGAAGCGATCTGACCATGTTGCCGTTCTGGATCGCCCTGCAATTTCTGAGCAGCCTGCCGATTCGTCTGCCGGGCATGCCGGCGCCGCAGGAGCTGGGGCGCTCGCTGCTGTTTTATCCGCTGGTGGGGCTGCTGTTCGGCGGGATCTTGTGGGCGTTGAACTGGGTGTTGTCGGGCACGCCGTTGTTGCTGCACGCGGCGTTGCTGTTGACGGCTTGGGTGTTGCTCAGCGGTGCGTTGCACCTCGACGGCCTGGCTGATAGCGCTGATGCGTGGCTCGGTGGTTTTGGCGATCGCGAGCGAACGCTGACGATCATGAAGGACCCGCGCAGCGGTCCGATAGCGGTGGTCACGCTGGTATTGGTGTTGCTGCTGAAGTTCGCGGCGTTGCTGGCATTGATTGAGCAGCAGCACAGCGTTTTCCTGATCATCGTCCCGTTGATTGGCCGTGCTGCGTTGCTGGGGTTGTTTCTGACCACGCCGTATGTGCGGGCCGGTGGCTTGGGGCAGGCGCTGGCCGATCATCTGCCGCGCCTGGCCGGCAAGCAGGTGCTGGCGCTCAGTGCATTGGCTTGTGTGCTGATTGCAGGGCTCGGCGGTGTCGTGGCGTTGGTGTTGGCGGCGCTGGTGTTTGTCTGGTTGCGGCAGGTCATGTTGCGGCGATTGGGCGGGACCACGGGCGATACGGCGGGGGCATTGCTGGAATTGCTGGAGATGGTTTTACTGATTGGCCTTGCACTGTTCCTGTAGGAGCGAGCGGTGCGGCGATCCGGCTTGCCCGCGAAGAGTGCCCCGCGGTCTAACAGAAAAACCGAGTTATCGTTCTTCGCGGGCAAGCCTCGCTCCTACAGGGTTTTGTATCAAAAATTTGCATTCATTCAACCGCGGGTATATACACGCACCATGCTCGACTCCCAATGTTTATGCATCAACCTGCGTCGCGCCGCCCGTGGCGTCAGCAGGCACTACGACGGCGCTCTCGACGGCTTCGGAATCAACGTTGCCCAGTATTCTTTGTTGTGCAATCTGCAGCGTCTGAATGAACCGAGTATTTCCACCCTGGCGGAAGCCATGGGCCTGGACCGCAGCACCCTCGGGCGCAATCTGCGGGTATTGGAAGGCGACGGCCTGGTCATGCTGGTCGAGGGCGAAGACATGCGTAATCGCATCGTCAGGTTGACCGAGGCCGGTGCTGAGCGCCTGAAAGCGGCCTTGCCGGCCTGGGAGGCGGCGCAGCAGCGACTGGTTGATCGTCTGGGCGCCGAAAAACGCGAAATTTTGCTGAAGCTGCTGGACGAACTGGCCTGACGCCAGTTTTTCCGATCTTAAGCGGGTATATACCCGCTACCGGAGAATAAGAATGACATCGATGTGGCGTACTTGCGGTTGGGTTTTAGTGGGGAGTGCGCTGATCCTTGCGTTGTCTCTGGGCGTGCGACACGGCTTCGGGCTGTTTCTGGCGCCGATGAGTGCCGAGTTCGGTTGGGGGCGTGAGACGTTTGCCTTTGCCATCGCCTTGCAGAACCTGATCTGGGGCTTGGCGCAACCCTTTACCGGCGCGCTGGCCGACCGATTCGGCGCGGCGAAAGTGGTGCTGATCGGCGGCGTGCTCTACGCGATGGGCCTGCTGTTCATGGGCTTGTCCGATTCGGCGGTAACCCTGTCGCTGAGCGCGGGACTATTGATCGGTATCGGGCTGTCGGGCACCTCATTTTCGGTGATCCTGGGCGTGGTTGGCCGCGTGGTACCCCCGGAGAAACGTAGCATGGGCATGGGTATCGCCAGCGCTGCCGGCTCTTTTGGCCAGTTCGCGATGGTACCTGGCACACTGGGTTTGATCGGTTGGCTCGGCTGGTCGGCGGCATTGCTGGCGCTGGGCCTGTTGGTCGCGCTGATCGTGCCGCTGGTGAGCATGCTCAAGGACAAGCCGTTGCCGGTTCTCGGTCACGAGCAGACCCTCTCCGAAGCCTTGCGCGAAGCCTGTTCCCATTCGGGATTCTGGCTGCTGTCGTTCGGCTTTTTTGTCTGCGGTTTCCAGGTGGTGTTCATCGGTGTGCACTTGCCGGCGTATCTGGTGGATCAGCATTTGCCCGCCACGGTCGGCACGACGGTGCTGGCGCTGATCGGGTTGTTCAACATCTTCGGTACTTACACCGCGGGCTGGCTCGGCGGGCGGATGTCCAAGCCGCGTTTGCTCACCGGCCTGTATGTACTGCGGGCCGTGGTGATTGTCCTGTTTCTGTGGGCGCCGGTGACGACAACCACGGCGTATCTGTTTGGCATGGCCATGGGCTTCCTGTGGCTGTCGACGGTGCCGTTGACCAACGGCACTGTGGCGACCTTGTTCGGCGTAAGAAATCTGTCCATGCTCGGTGGGATCGTTTTCCTGTTCCATCAGCTCGGATCGTTCCTGGGTGGCTGGTTGGGCGGGGTGGTGTATGACCGAACCGGGAGTTATGACTTGATCTGGCAAGTAGCGATTCTTTTGAGCCTGTTGGCGGCTGCCTTGAATTGGCCAGTGCGTGAGCGGCCGGTGGCGCGCCTGCAAACCCGGATGAGCGCGACATGAACAGCCTCTGGCCACGAATCGCCGTGGCAGCGGGCGGCCTGTTGCTGCTGGCCCTGGCGTGGTGGGGCTGGCATCAGGGCGGGCTGGCGTTGATGCAATTGGGCATGGGCGCTTGCTAGCAGGATGTGAGGGCGAGTAAGTTCATTGCAGACGACTTTTCAAGGATGCATGGACATGCTGATGCGCTGGCTTGCCGTTCCCGCGTTACTCATGGCGTTTACCGGATTGGCTCAAGCGGCCGACGAGTGCCCTGAGCTTTTGCAAGGCTCGTTGCCCAAACTGCGGGCCAAGGAAACGATCGACCTGTGCCAGCGCTTCGCCGGCAAACCGCTGGTGGTGGTCAATACCGCGAGCTTTTGCGGTTTCGCCCCGCAGTTCAAAAGCCTGGAGGCGCTGAATCAGCGTTACAAGGGGCAGGGGCTGGAGGTGATCGGTGTGCCTTCCAATGACTTCAAGCAGGAATCCAAGGATGGCGCGGAAACCGCCAAGGTTTGCTACGTGAATTACGGCGTGACCTTCACCATGACCGAGACGCAGAAGGTTCGCGGTGATGATGCGATTCATCTGTTCCAGGTGCTTGCCGCCCAAAGCGATGCGCCGAAGTGGAATTTCTACAAGTATGTGGTCGATCGCAAAGGCAAGGTGATCGCCAACTTCTCCAGCCTCACCACACCTGACGATCCCGAATTCATCGCCGCCGTGGAAAAAGCCCTGGCTTCACAACCCTGATCGACGCCCACTAAAAAGCCCCGCCTCTGTAAAGAGTGCGGGGCTTTTTTGATTCAGGCGGCGAGGGGTTCAGGCTCGCCGTGAATCACATCAGAAGCGGTAGGTCGCACCAATGCCGAAACCGTTCGCCCAGTTTTCATACTTGGCGTTGTAGGTCTGGTTGCGAGGAGCACCGTTGCTGTTGTTGACCTTGACCGACTCTTCGCGCAGGTACGAATACGCTACGTCGATGGTCAGGTCGTCGGTCGGGCTCCAGCCAGCGCCCAGGCTGAAGATCTTGCGATCGCCAGTCGGAATACGCGGGGAGCGGTTTTCGTTGTTGGTCGGTGCCTGATCGACGGACAGGCCGGTACGCAGCACCCATTGCTTGTTCAACTGATAGGAAGCACCGATGGCGTGAGCCCAGGTGTCGTGCCAGTTCTGCTCTTCAGTGATCGTGCCAAGGCCGCGCGCAGCCAGAGCGGCAGGAACGCCTTCGTTCTCGACGGTGATTTCTTTCAGGCGGCTCCAGCGAGTCCAGGTGCTGCCTGCGTAGAGGGTCCACTGGTCGTCCAGCTGATGAGTGACCGAGAAGTCCACGGACTCAGGCGTGGTGATGTCCAGCGAAGCGTCGAATTTCTGGATCGGGTTCTGGCCCAGCGCCGCGAGCACGCCGTAGTTGACCTTGGTGTCACCCTCGAGTTTGTACTTCACTTTCGAGTGGTAGGTCAGGCCGACGCGGGTGCTGTCGGTGGCTTGAACCAGGACACCGAAGTTGTAACCCAGTGCAGTGTCATCACCCTTGATCCTGACTTCACCATCAGCGGCGCGCGGGTCCAGCGACAGGTTCGATTCCAGCTTGCCGTCGATGCGGTTGATGGTCGGACCGAAACCGATCGACACCTTGTCGTTGAAGGCGTAGCTGACGGTTGGCTGCAGGGTGACGATTGTGACTTCGCTCTTGCTGCCGAAGTACTTGCCGGCGAAGCCGTTCTCGTAGTCGGTCACCAGGCCGAATGGAGCGTAGACGCCGAAACCGACTGCCCACTGGTCATCGATTGGCTTTACGTAGTAGCCCATGGGAACGCCCATGAAAGGGACCATGTCACCTTTATTGGTACCACCATTCGGGCGGGAGCTGGCATCGCTGATGTCAGCGTGCGCGTCGATAAATGCAACACCACCGGTCACTTGTTCGCGCTTGAGGCGAGCCATACCGGCAGGGTTACCAAATACTGTACTTGCGTCGTCGGCAGATGAGGATCGCCCGGCAAAACCTGTGCCCATCCCACTGATGCTTTGTTCGTTGAGGGCAAAACCACTTGCGAAGATTTGGGTGGATGCCAAGGCAACGGCGAGGCTAAGGGTGGTTTTGAGCATTACTTTTTTCATTATTAGAACTCCTGGTGATCACCGGGGCGAAAATTACCAACATTTTCGTCCCAGCGCTATAGGCTGTATTGCTTGATTTAGAGCGGTTTTGTAGGACAATCCGACCAAAATCGCGACCTGTTGGGCGATCTTGTTGAGCGAGGGGTTCAGCAGGCGACTTGATTCAACGGTGATACACAGGTTTGCCAGGCGTAGGTGAAATCTCTCAGGCGTCCTTGGGGCTGGAAGGTCTGGCGCCAGATTCGGGCCATTCCCAGCAAGTCGTCTGCTTCGGGGAGGGGGGTGTTCTGTTCTTCGACCAGCAGCCAGGCGATGGCTGTGGCGTAACGCAGGTTTACGGTCAATTCGAGGTGTGGGCCGCTGAGGAACGCGTGCTGGCTGGCCAGTCCGCGCACCAGGCTCGCGCGCTCCGGATCAAGTGCCAGGTAATGGTCCCAGAGTGCCTGGTGGCGGGGTTCGGCGATTCGGTACAAGCCGTGTCCACGGCGGTCATGCAGGGCGGAACCAAGGGCTGACTGACTGGCGGCGATGCCCAGCAGCAGGGATTCGGCGGTCGCGCTATGGCGTCCCAGGTAGATCAGTGTCGGACGGATCACATAACGGCACAGTTCGCTGGCAGCGATACCCATAAAACCCTCGAACAAGAAGTGGTCGGCGAGTCCTGAACTTAGCGTTGGCAGCGGGTGGATCGACTCAGGCTCGCCGTAAGCGGTTCAAGCCGCTTGAGTTGAAGTGTAGTGTCATATTCGCGCTGTAAAGGTCTGTTTTTAAAATATTTCCGGCAGACAGTTATAACCGTTATATCGGTTAGTGCTTACGCGGCGGCTGTGAAAAGAGAAATATCGGGCAATAAAAAGACCCGTTTTTTAGGGAGGGCGTTTGGGTACATATCCGTTTCTTCGGTAACGGCGGCTATTGGTTTCGCTTTTACAGCGAGTCACTTGGAAGAGCCCCAAGTAACCAAGGGCTCTTGCCCCTTTCGTTCGGTGCCTCGCTAATGCTCGCCATGCCCTCGCTCCGGTCCTGCTCCGTGGGCCCGCCGCGATCGGCCATCCCTGGCCGTGCGCGGCTAACCCGGCATCCATGCCGGGTTGCCCACTGCGCAGAACCTCCACTCAGCCTCTCGAGGGGGCGACTACCGCCACAGCCGCCGAGGCGGCCTGAAAGCCGACCTGGCTCTTTAGATGTCCGCGTTGTCCTTCTTTGATGCGTTCACTCATTCCGGATTTGTACACCGCTCCCCTGTAGGAGCCGGCTTGCTGGCGATGGCGTCATTTCAGGCGATAAATGCGTTGACTGACCCACCGCTATCGCCAGCAAGCCGGCTCCTACAGTTGATCGTATTTATCCAAACACATCTGCATTTCCCTTGTAGGAGCCAGCTTGCTGGCGATGGACGTCAACGATAGCGCGGGCTGTCTGAATGAACGCGTTGTCCAAACGCTTTTCGCCGGCAAGCCGGCTCCTACAGGGAATCGTGTGCGCTTTTGATTTCCACCACTCATCAGGCCGAGCGTTAGCTCGCCTTCCGCTTTTGATCTAAGCGCCCCCTCGAGAGGCCGAGTGGAGGTTCTGCGCAGTGGGCAACCCGGCATGGATGCCGGGTTAGCCGCCCCCCGGCCAGGGATGGCCGATGGCGGCGGGCCCGCGGAGCAGGACCGGAGCGAGGGCATGCCGAGCCTAGGCGAGGCACCGAACGAAAGGGGCAAGAGCGCTTTGGTTACTTTCGCGCTTTTCGAAAGTGACTCGCTGTAAGAGCGAAACCAATGTCAGCCGTGACCGAAGAAACGGATATGTACTCACCACCAAAACCAAACCAAAGCCCGCACACGAAACAACAGGCAATAAAAAGCCCCGCTTTTCAAGGCGAGGCTTTTGAGGTTTTCAGCGTTTCTGGCGTCTCAGGCAACCAGTGCCTGACGGGTACGCTCGATCACGGCCTGCAGCGGCTCGGCGCTGGAGTATTGATCGGGGTACAGGCGTTCGCTGTGACGAGCGATGCCGTGTTCGTTGACCAGAGTGAAACTGAAGCAGCCTTTGCGAGCGGCCATGATCAGGCAGTTCATTGGTGCAAAAGCGTTGGTTAGGGTGCGAATGGCATCCTGGGTGTGGATTTGAGTAGTCATTAATGGGTGTTCCTACAAGCGACACGGATAAGAACCGTGCAAAATTAAAACGTTCCAGTGACGACGACCACCATTGGTCGAACGAAGAACCCGACTGGAACAAAGCAGCCAGTTTGAAGCGCTGATTAAGTTGGCGCGCTTGGGCTGGCAGGTAGGTACTTAGGAGGGCAGGCAACACATCAAGGGCAAAGGTTCTGGGCCCGGGGTGAAGATCCTGATCAATTTGCAGGCTGGTTCGGTCAGAGTAAGTGAGCTTCGCAACACCCTTTGCTTTCGATTCAAAGGCTGTGTTGGCGCAAGGTTTACCTGGAAACCATCGAGGTGGTCGATCCCGCTTGTTCGGTAGAGGCTTCCTTTGGGAAGGCTGACCGGGAGGATTTGTTCGACCAGAATTGACTTTCAGCTTGGTACTAACGCCGCGGATACTAACGGATTGAATTGCAGAAAGGAAGTGTGTTAGTCAAAAACATCTCCCGGATGCCGCCATTCGTGTGCGGACTGGCGCTTACCCACAGCCAGAGAGCGCCGGTTTCGCCCTGTAATGGCACAGATTCCGACCATCGGTCGTCGACGTTCGTCGGTTCGAAACCGGTCTGGATCATGGGTTCGCCAGGGTTTATCCCCAAGCCAGGTGAGAAAATGCGCCGAAAAAGCGCATGGATATAACTGCCTCGAAGGTACTTGTGCACATAAGTTGCGCGGACTGTCACCCCACTGTCATCTGCCCTTCAAACGTAGTGGGTGCCTGTAACCAAAATTTAAGTCAATGAAAAACATCGGTTTTTTTTACTGGTGAAAAAATCGTCAGTTTGACTGCGAGCCCCATTCCACAGGGCTTTGCGAGAGTTCAAGGGCGGTTGTCCACTGAGTTATCCACAGCTTCTGTGGATTGTCCCGAGCGCTTGCTCTAGGACGGGCGTGCCGGGTTTTTTTAGGCTTTACCTGTAAGAAAAAAAGAGTAGAGTGGCGCGCCTTCCGATCTGCCCCACAGTGCTTTATGAAGTTTCGCTCAGTACCCGCTTCCGCAACCTCGACACCTACCAGCGTCACCCCACCCAAGCGCTTTTCGATGCGTGTGGCCGAATGGCTGCTGGACAGCCCGCGCCTGGGCGAAAACCACAACGTCAAACATTTCGCCGGGCGTTTGCTCAAGCAGCCGGCGCGTGAAGGCGTGGTGGCCGCGCAGAGCCGTCTCGGTCAGTTGATGTGCCGCGAATGCGGGAATGCCCGGGACCGCCGTATCGGCCAGGACCTCTTGCGTCAGGCCGCGCGGGCCGGGGATCGGCGCGCTCAACAGGAACTCGGTCTGATCGAAGACTGAGCTGTCCAAGACCTGACACCTTGGTTAACCTTCAAGCTTTATCGAACGGGCAGGAATGGCTATGGCGATGGACTTGACCAGCATATTGCTCGGTCTGGCGGGTGCTGCACTGCCGTTGCTGGCATTGGCCTGGCAACTTCAGCGCCGTGCGAGCACCACGCAGTCAGAGGTTGCACTGCTGGAAGAGCGTCTGGCCATGGCCAACCTGGCACAGGATGGGTTGAATGCCCAGCTCGAAGCTGCTCGCGACGAAATTGCTGACCTGGGGCAGGCCAACGCCGCCAAGCAGGCAGACCTCGCCGCCTTGCGCCGTGAAGTCGAACTGCTGCAGATCGAACGTGATGACGCCCGCGACGCCGCTCATGCCTGGAACATTGAGCGCGCCGGCAAAGACGTTGAGTTGCGTCGCCTGGACGCTCAAGCCGCCTCGCTGAACGCCGAGCTGCGTGAGCAACAGGAAAGCCATCAGCAGCGTCTCAGTGACCTGCAAGGCTCGCGGGATGAGCTGCGTGCCCAGTTCGCCGAGCTGGCCGGCAAGATCTTCGACGAGCGCGAGCAGCGCTTCGCCGAAACCAGTCAGCAGCGTTTGGGGCAGTTGCTCGATCCGTTGAAAGAGCGCATCCAGTCGTTTGAAAAACGCGTCGAGGAAAGCTATCAGGCCGAGGCGCGCGAACGTTTTTCGCTGGCCAAGGAGCTGGAGCGTCTGCAACAGCTGAACCTGCGCCTGAGCGACGAAGCGACCAACCTGACCCGCGCCTTGAAAGGGCAGAAGACCCAGGGTAACTGGGGTGAGCTGATTCTCGAGCGGGTGCTTGAGCACGCCGGTCTGGAGAAGGGCCGCGAGTACCAGACCCAGGTCAATCTCAAGGGCCCGGACGGCGAGCGGTTCCAGCCGGACGTGATCATTTATCTGCCGGGCGACAAGCAGGTGGTGGTCGACTCCAAGGTCAGCCTGACGGCCTATCAGCAATACGTGGCGGCCGAAGACGATGCCATCGGCCAGATCGCCATCAAGCAGCACGTGCTGTCGCTGCGCAACCACGTCAAAGGTCTGGCCGGCAAGGATTACAAACGGCTCGACGGCTTGCACAGCCTGGATTTCGTCTTGCTGTTCGTGCCCATCGAAGCGGCGTTTTCCGCGGCGTTGCAGGCGGAGCCAACGCTGTTTCAGGAAGCGTTCGACCGCAACATCGTGATCGTCAGCCCGACCACGTTGCTGGCCACCTTGCGTGTCATCGACAGCCTGTGGAAGCAGGAACGGCAGAGTCAGAACGCCCGGGAAATCGCCGAGCGGGCAGGGTGGCTGTACGACAAGTTCGTGTTGTTCATTCAGGACCTGGATGAAGTCGGCAATCGCTTGCAGCAATTGGACAAGGCCTACAGCTCCGCGCGCAACAAGCTGACGGAAGGCCGTGGCAACCTGGTCAGCCGCAGCGAGCAGCTCAAGTTACTCGGCGCGCGGGCCAGCAAGAGTCTGCCAGCGGACCTGTTGGAGCGGGCGATGACGGATGTCGATGGCCTGGTCGAGTTGCCCGAGTAATCTCAAAAGCATCGTCGGACCGCCGCCCGCAGCAAGCCAGCTCCTACAGTAAACCGCGTTCTCAACTGTAGGAGCCGGCTTGCCGGCGATGGCGTCCGCTGCAACACCACATGGCTAAAATCTGCCGATCTACAACGGCAAATGCCGACTCAACAACGCCCGCAACGCCGCCGGCTTCACCGGTTTGGCCAGATAATCCAACCCCGCCGCATGCACCTGCGCCACCGTCTCGGGATGCCCATCGGCGCTGATCACCACACCGGGCACCGGCTCGCCCAAACGGGTGCGCAGCCACGCCATCAACTCGGTCCCGGTCTCGCCATCGTCCAGGTGATAATCCACCAGCGCCAATTGCGGACGTACGCCATCGCTGAGCAACGCCGCGCATTCGTTGCGATTGCGCGCTGTCCAGACCTGACAACCCCAGCGGGTCAGCAAACTGTTCATGCCTATAAGGATGCTGTCCTCGTTGTCGATGCACAGCACCTGCGCGCCGCTCAGGAGTTTGCCGTTAAGTTCGGTGACGTTGGCCGGCGCCGCGATTTGCGCCTGAGCCAACGGCACGCTGACGCTGAACACGCTGCCGCGCCCCGGCCAGGAACGTACTTGCAAGGTGTGGCCCAGAACGCGACACAGCCCGTCAGCAATCGCCAGGCCCAGGCCCAGGCCTTTCTCGGCACGGGTCTGGTGGCTGTCGAGGCGTTTGAATTCCTCGAAAATCACTTTCAGTTTGTCTTCCGGGATCCCCGGGCCACGGTCCCATACCTCCAGGCACAGTTCACCCTTGTGCCGACGAACTCCCAACAGCACTGGCCCCTTGGCGTAGCGAAAGGCGTTGGTCAGGAAGTTCTGCAAGATCCGTCGTAACAGTTTGATGTCACTGTCGACCCGCAGCGTGCTGCCGCGAACGCGGAATTTGAGCCCCTGGTCTCGGGCCAGTGCCTTGAATTCCGCGCCAAGAATATCGAACAGCTCATTGAGCACGAACGGTTTCGGCTCCGGGTTGATCTTGCCGTTTTCCAGGCGGGAAATGTCCAGCAAATCGCTGATCAGGTCTTCGGCCGAGCGCAGTGATGAATCCAGGTGATGAACCAGTTTCTGCGCTTCGCTGGACAAGCCATCGTCCTGATGGGACAGGGCTGCAGAAAACAGTCGGGCGGCGTTCAGCGGTTGCATCAGGTCGTGGCTGACCGCCGCGAGAAAGCGGGTCTTCGACTGGTTGGCCGACTCGGCGGTGCCCTTGGCTTCGGTCAGGGCCACGTTGAGTTGCGACAGCTCGTGGGTGCGCTCGGTGACCCGTCGCTCCAGGCCTTCGTTGGCTTCGGTCAGCGCCTGCTCGGCCTCGCGGAACGCGGTGATGTCGGTGAAGCTCATGACGAAACCGCCGCCCGGCATCGGGTTGCCGATCAGCTCAATCACACGGCCATTGGGGAAAAGTCTTTCAGAAGTGTGGGCACGGCCCTGACGCATCCAGTGCAATCGGCGTGCGACGTGCACTTCCGCTTCACCCGGGCCGCACAGACCACGCTCGGCGTTGTAGCGAATGATGTCGGCAATCGGCCGACCGACGCTGATCAAGCCATCCGGGTAATTGAACAGTTCCAGATAACGCCGGTTCCACGCCACCAGCCGCAGCGACTGGTCGACCACGCTGATGCCCTGGGTGATGTTCTCGATCGCGCCTTGCAGCAAGGCACGGTTGAATTGCAGCACTTCCGAGGCTTCGTCGGCGATGCGCACGACGTCCTCAAGTTGCATTTCCCGACCTTCGATGGCGGCTTTTACCACCGCTCGCGTTGAAGACGCACCCAGTACACCGGCCAGCAAACGTTCGGTATGGGCGATCCACTCGCTGTCGGCGTTCTGGTTGGGGTTGAAGCCTTTGCCTTGGCGATAGGCGAAACGGATAAAACTCTGACGAGCGCGTTCCTCACCGACAAACCGTGCCGCGAGTTGCAGCAGATCTTCGATTTGCACCGCCAGCATTGAACGTGCGCTGGGGCGGGCACTGATTTCCTGGCCGATGAAACGCCCGGCCTGCCAGTGCTCCGAAACCCTTGTGCGTGACAGCACCGACACCCAGGCAAACAGTGTGAAGTTGGCCGCCAGCGACAACACCACGCCTTGGGTCAGCGGGGTGAGCGGCAGGTTCAGCGGATTGCTGTGCAACCACGCCAGCCCGGGGAACGTGCTCAACGACACGCCGAGGCTGTGCGCGGCAATCGGCAGAATCAGCGTGTAAAACCACAGGAACGTACCGGCGGCGAGGCCGGCGAACACGCCACGGCGGTTGGCCTGTTTCCAGTACAGCGCGCCAAGCATGGCCGGGGCCAGTTGGGTCACGGCGGCAAAGGCGATCTGGCCGATGGTCGCCAGGCTCGCGGTCGAGCCCAGCAGTCGATAGCTGACGTACGCCAGCAGCAAAATCACCACGATGCTGACGCGGCGCACCGAGAGCATCCACTGGCGGAACACTTCGAACGGCCGCTCGGCGTTGTTGCGACGCAGCAGCCACGGCAGCAGCATGTCATTGGAGACCATGGTCGACAGCGCCACGCTGGCAACAATCACCATGCCGGTCGCCGCCGAAGCACCGCCGATAAAGGCCAGCATCGCCAGTGCGGGATGGGCCTGGGCCAGTGGCAGGCTGATGACAAAGGAATCCGGCAACACTGAACTTGGCAGCAGCATCTGGCCGGCCAATGCGATCGGCACGACAAACAATGCCGCCAACGCGAGGTACGCCGGAAACACCCACTTGGCCAGGCGCAAATCCTGCGGGTCGATGTTTTCCACCACGGTCACGTGGAACTGCCGGGGCAGGCAGATGATCGCCATCATCGCCACGCCGGTCTGCACCACCATCGATGGCCAGTTGATGGTTTCCTTCCAGTAGGCTTCGAGGCGCGGCGCGAGCATGGCCTGGTCAAACAGGTCGTCGAAACCGTCGTACAGGCCGTAGGTCACGAACGCACCCACCGCGAGAAACGCGAACAGCTTGACCAGGGACTCGAACGCAATCGCCAGCACCATGCCACGGTGGTGTTCGGTGGCGTCGAGGTTGCGCGTACCGAAGACGATGGTAAACAGCGCCAGCACCAGCGACACAATCAGCGCCGTGTCCTGGGCGCGGGTGCCCATGGCGTCGGCACCGGCACCGATCAACAGGTTCACCCCGAGCACGATGCCTTTGAGTTGCAGCGCAATATAGGGCAGCACGCCGACCAGGCAGATCAGCGCCACGACAATCGCCAGTGACTGGGATTTGCCGTAGCGGGCGGCGATGAAGTCGGCAATGGAGGTGATGTTCTCCTGCTTGCTGATCATCACCATTTTTTGCAGGACCCACGGCGCGCAGACCAGCAGCAGGATCGGCCCGAGGTAGATCGGCAGGAACGACCAGAGTTGTTCTGCGGCCTGGCCGACGGCACCGAAGAACGTCCAACTGGTGCAATAGACTGCTAGCGACAGGCTGTACACCCAGGCGCGCACTCGCGGCGGCAGCGGCGCGCTGCGACGGTCACCGTAGAAGGCGATGGCGAACATGATGGCCATATAGGCCAGGGCGACGGCGGCAATCAGCCCGCTGGACAGCGACATGGAAACTCCAGACAAAAGACACACGGGACGACAGCCCGGACAGACAGTCTCGCACGACCGTCCGCGTTAGTCAGTGTCGACCAAGGTCGTGGAGTGGCGGGGTGTCGCAGGGTTGCTCTTGTAGGAGCGTGGCTTGCCCGCGAAGGCGTCATCACTGACTGAACGCAATCTCGATCAACCGATGCAACTCCTCAACCTCGAGCGGCGCCGGCGAAAACAGAATGCGAAACACCGTAGGCGCCGCCATCAGATTGATCAGCCGATCAACACCCGGTTTCGGCTGATCCGGATAACGATCCAGAATCATCTGCAACTGCCCGCCAATGATCGTCACACACAGGCCCGGCGTCGGGCTCGATTGCACATCGCGCAGCATGTTGCGGCCAGGTTCTGAGCTCATCTCGTCCAGATACTGCTCGGCCCAGGCCTGCACATCCCCGCGCAGGCTGCCGGTGTTGGCAGGCTCGCTGTCGGGTTGCATGCGCGCCAGGGCGACATCCGCCAGCAACGCCGACAGATCGCCCCAGCGCCGATAGATGGTCGACGGCGTAACCCCCGCGCGAGCCGCGATTTGCGGGACGGTCACGGTGGAGCGGTCCTGTTCTTCGAGGAGCGCACGGACTGCCGAATGAATCGACTCTTGCACCCGGGCACTGCGGCCGCCGGGGCGTAAACCTTCTTTAATAGCCATGGAGCGGACCTTAACACAAAGAATTTGCTTTAAGCGCAGACGAGTAGCACACTCCGCAAAAGCAAAAAGTTAGCTTTTGCGGAGTGTGCGCATGTCGAGTTCTGTTTCCAGCCGTTCAACCCTGTGGTTTCTGGCGATCACTTTACTGAGTTTTCTCGCCGCTTCCACGGCGCCGACGCCGTTGTATCACTTGTATCAGGAGCAGCTGCATTTCTCGGCAGCGACCTTGACCGTGATTTTCGGCATCTACGCCATCAGTCTGCTGGTGGCGCTGCTGACGGTCGGTTCGCTCTCGGACTATCTGGGACGCAAGCCGGTCATTTTCAGCGCCGTCCTGCTGAACCTGCTGGCGATGCTGCTGTTTATCAATGCCGACAGCGTGGCGTGGTTGATCGGCGCGAGGGTGCTTCAGGGGTTCGCGACCGGGATGGCCACCGCCGTATTGAGCGCCGCGCTGCTGGACACCGATCGCCAGCAGGGGCCGCTGATCAACAGTGTCGCGCCGCTGCTTGGTATGGCGGTTGGCGCCGTGGGGTGCGGCTTGCTGGCCGAGTTTGCGCCGCTGCCGCTGCAGCTCACGTATTGGGTGTTGTTCGCGTTGTTTGTGATGCAGGCGCTGTATGTCTGGCGCCTGCCGGAAAGCGTCAGTTCGCAACCGGGGGCATGGGCCTCGTTGCGTCCGACCCTGCATGTGCCGACCCAGGCTCGCTCGACCTTGTGGCGAGTGTTGCCGCTGAATATCGCGACCTGGGCGCTCGGCGGTTTTTATGCCTCGCTCGGCCCTTCGTTGCTGCGCACGGCCACCGGTTCCACCTCGAACCTGATGGGGGGAGCGGCAGTCGCCGCATTGACGCTGACCGGCGCGCTGATGATCTTCACCCTGCGCAACCGGCCTGCCGCCAAAGGGCTGTTGCTGGGCGGCACGTTACTGCCCATCGGCCTCGTGTTGCTGTTGCTGGGCGTGCACAGCGCCAGCCTGCCATTGTTTTTCCTCGGTACGCTGGTGGCCGGTTGCGGATTCGGCGCCGGTTTCCTCGGCGCGGTGCGCAGTCTGGTTCCGCTGGCGCAGCCCCATGAGCGGGCCGGGTTGATGTCGGCGTATTACGTGCTCAGTTACCTGGCGTTCTGCTTGCCGTCGTTGCTGGCGGGGAATCTGACGCGCACGTTTGGCCTGGTGGCGACCACCGATGGTTATGGTGCCGTGCTGATCGTCCTGTCTGTCGGTGCGTTGCTGGCGCTGATGCGGCCGCGGTCTGCCGAAGTGTGCAGCGCGACCGGTCATCCATAAAAAAACGCGGCGCCGTTCAAGGCGCCGCGTTTTTGTGTGCAGCGATCAAATCTGCGCAAATCCGCCATCGACGAACAACTCGATCCCATTGATGAAGCTGCTGTCATCCGAGGCGAGGAACACTGCGGCTTTGCCCACTTCCGCTGGCGTTCCAAGACGGCCAATCGGCACCTGGCTGGCGAGGTAATCCAGCAACCCCTGCTGCTGATCTGCTGGCGCAAGTTCAGTCAGGCCGGGCGTGTGAATCGGGCCGGGGCTGATGACATTGACGCGAATCCTGCGGGCTTTCAAATCCAGCAACCAGGAGCGGGCAAAGTTGCGCACCGCCGCTTTGCTGGCGCTGTAGACGCTGAAGTTTTCCGTGCCTTTGGTGGCGGTCGTAGACGCGGTGAGAATCACCGAACCGCCGTCCTTGAGCAGCGGCAATGATTTCTGCACGGTGAACAGCAGGCCTTTGACGTTGACGCCGAAAATCCGATCGAAGTGTTCCTCGGTAATCGCGCCGAGGGGCAACATGTCGCCACCGCCCGCATTGGCAAAGACGATGTCCAGAGTACCGGCCTTGGTCCTGATCACGTCGAAGATGCGGTCCAGGTCGGCAAGGTTCGCGACGTCGCCCTGAATCCCGGTGACGTTGTGACCGATGCTGCTGACCGCCGCATCCAGTTCGGCTTGGCGGCGGCCGGTAATGAACACCGTGGCGCCTTGGTCGACGAACGCTTGAGCCGATGCCAGGCCGATGCCGGTGGTGCCGCCAGTGATCAGTGCAACCTTGCCTGTGAGTGTGTTGCTCATGAGGTGAATCTCCGCTGAGTCGTTAAGTAAGTTCCTGGCACTGTCGTGCGCCGTTGAACAAACTCTATGCTGGAAGATTCATCGGAAAAATCGCCTGAATCGGGTTTGTTTGTACCTGGTTGTGGACAATACTCAAGGCTTGTCCCTTGAGATGTCTGTCATGAATCAACTGTTGGCCATGCGTGTTTTCTCCCGCGTCGTGCAGGCCGGTTCGTTTACCAGGGCCGCCGACTCACTGAACATGCCAAAAACCTCGGTCAGCAAACTGGTGGCCGAGCTTGAAGAACACCTCGGTGCGCGGCTGTTACAGCGCACCACGCGCCGGTTGACGGTGACGGCGGATGGCATGGCTTACTACGAGCGCGCCTTGCAGTTGATGGTGGAGCTGGACGATCTGGACAACAGTTTCGCCAGTGCCCAGGGCCACCCGCGCGGCAGGATTCGCGTCGATGTCGGCGGCTCGGTGGCGACGATCCTGATCATCCCCGCATTGCCGGATTTCTATGCCCGATACCCGGACATCCAGGTCGAGTTGGGTGTCAGCGATCGGCCCGTGGACCTGATCAGCGAAAACGTCGATTGCGTGATTCGCGGCGGGCCATTGACCGAACTCTCCATGGCTGCGCGCCCCCTGGGTCTGTCGTCATGGACCACCTGCGCCACCCCGGGCTATCTCGAACGTTTTGGCACCCCGACGGACCCGCGAGACCTTGAGAAAAATCATCGCATCGTCAGTTATCACTCGGCGCGTACCGGGCGGGTAATGCCGGCGCGATTCGAGCGCAACGGTGAAAAGTTCGAGATTCGGGGGCAGGGAGCATTCAGTGTCAACGAGAGCAACGCCCATCTGGCCGCGGGGCTGGCGGGACTTGGGGTGATCCACACGTTCACTTACACCGTGCAACCGCACATCGAGCGTGGCGAGCTGGTGCCGATTCTTCAGGACTGGCGCCCACCCCGGTATCCGTTTCACGTGCTGTATCCGCCGAACCGGCACCTGAGTAACCGGGTTCGGGTATTTATCGATTGGCTGGCGCAGCTGTTCGCCGGTTTGGGTTAGCCTTGGCACGTCATTTCTTTCGACGGACCGCCCATGAAGATCATTCGCAGCCAATCCTTCACCGCTGACCGTGCCTGGGGAGCGCTGGACATCGCCAACATGAACGGCATCACCACGCGTCTGCACTGGACCGATCAGCCATACAAGTGGCATGTGAATGATGGCGAGGAAGTGTTCGTTGTGCTCGATGGCCAGGTGCAAATGCGCTATCGCGAAGCAGGCCAGGAGAAGGCGGTGATGTTGGCTGTCGGCGATATCTTTTACGCCTCGGTGGGCACCGAGCACGTGGCGCATCCGCTGGGGGTGGCGAGGATATTGGTGATCGAATCGGAAGGCAGCGTTTGATGCTATATCTACAAAATAGATAACAGTTAGAGATATTACCCGTTATATAGATATTCGATTTGGACCTACTCTGAACTCCACCTCAACAGAGGACAGGAGTTCGCTATGACATGCCCCAACGCCACCCCCGTTTTCAAACCTTTCAGTCACTTGCAGCACCCGCGCGAGGTCATCCGCCAGTTCACCCCGAACTGGTTCGCCGCGACCATGGGCACGGGCGTTCTGGCGCTGGCCCTGGCCCAGTTGCCTGGCGCGACCCCAGGTCTGCACGCGATCGCCGAAGCGCTCTGGCTGTTCAATATCGGTCTGTTCATCTTGTTCACGGCGCTGTACGCGGCGCGCTGGGTGCTGTTCTTCGATGAGGCCCGGCGGATTTTCGGGCACTCCACGGTTTCGATGTTTTTCGGCACGATTCCCATGGGGTTGGCGACCATCATCAATGGCTTCCTGCTGTTTGGCCTGCCGCGCTGGGGTGAAGGTGTCGTCCATGTGGCTGCGCTGCTGTGGTGGCTGGACGTGGTGATGTCGCTGGCCTGCGGTGTACTGATTCCCTACATGATGTTCACCCGCCAGGAACACAGCATCGATCAGATGACCGCCGTTTGGCTGTTGCCAGTGGTGGCGGCTGAAGTGGCGGCCGCCAGTGGCGGGTTGCTGGCGCCGCATTTGGCCGAGGCCCATGGGCAACTGGTGGTGTTGGTGACCAGCTACGTGCTCTGGGCATTTTCCCTGCCGGTGGCGTTCAGCATTCTGACAATTCTCATGCTGCGCATGGCGCTGCACAAACTGCCTCACGAAAACATGGCGGCGTCGAGCTGGCTGGCGCTCGGCCCGATTGGCACCGGGGCGTTGGGCATGTTGCTGCTGGGCGCCGACGCGCCGGCCATCTTCGTCGCCAACGGGCTTGCCAGCCTGGGTGAAATCGCGGCGGGGCTGGGGCTGGTGGCGGGGATCACGCTGTGGGGCTTCGGTTTGTGGTGGATGCTGATTGCGCTGCTGATCACCGGGCGTTACCTGCGCGCCGGGATCCCGTTCAACCTTGGCTGGTGGGGTTTCACCTTTCCGCTGGGCGTCTATTCTCTGGCAACGTTGAAACTGGGAAGCACGTTGAACCTGGCGTTTTTCAATGCCTTTGGCTGTGTGCTGGTGGCGTTGCTGGCGATGATGTGGCTGATCGTTGCCAAACGCACGGTACAAGGCGCGTGGCGGGGTGAGTTGTTTGTCTCGCCGTGCATTGCAGGTTTAAACAAATAACCGGGTAATGTGTGGCCTGGATCGGCGTGCGGCATTCCAATCACAGTATCCACGCCACTCTCTAACAACATCAGGGCACACGGAAGATGAGTCACCCCTCACAGTTCACCTTGCTTCGCACCCGGCGCTTCCTGCCGTTTTTCGTGACCCAGTCCCTCGGGGCGTTCAACGACAACGTCTTCAAGCAATCGTTGATCCTCGCCATTCTGTACAAGTTGACGATCGAGGGTGATCGCTCGATCTGGGTCAATTTGTGTGCGCTGCTGTTCATCCTGCCGTTCTTTCTGTTTTCGGCGTTGGCCGGGCAGTTTGGCGAGAAGTTCGCCAAGGACGCGCTGATCCGTCTGATCAAGCTCGGGGAAATCGCCATCATGGCGGTCGGCGCGGTGGGGTTTGTCTTCGATCACCTGTCGCTGATGCTGCTGGCGCTGTTCGCCATGGGCACGCACTCGGCGCTGTTCGGGCCGGTGAAATACTCGATCCTGCCCCAGGCCTTGCATGAAGAGGAGCTGGTGGGCGGCAACGGTCTGGTGGAAATGGGCACCTTCCTGGCCATCCTCGCCGGGACCATCGGTGCCGGGATCATGATGTCCTCTGCGCATTACGCGCCCATCGTGTCCACGGCGATCATCGGCATTGCCGTGCTCGGTTACCTGGCCAGTCGCAGCATTCCGCGGGCGGCGGCCTCATCGCCGGAAATGCGTCTGAACTGGAACATCTTCAGTCAATCCTGGGCCACCTTGAAACTGGGACTGGGGCAAACGCCGGCGGTGTCGCGCTCGATTGTCGGCAACTCGTGGTTCTGGTTTGTCGGGGCGATTTACCTGACGCAAATCCCGGCGTACGCCAAGGAATGGATGCACGGCGACGAAACCGTGGTGACGCTGATTCTCACCGTGTTTTCGGTCGGTATCGCACTCGGCTCGCTGCTCTGCGAAAGACTGTCCGGACGCAAAGTCGAGATCGGTCTGGTGCCGTTCGGCTCGTTTGGCCTGACGGTATTCGGATTGCTGCTGTGGTGGCATTCCGGCGGAATTCCCGAGAGTGTCGACGGCCATGGCTGGATCGAAATCCTCGGCTTTGGCCACACCTGGCTGGTATTGATCGACATTCTCGGTCTCGGGGTTTTCGGTGGTTTCTACATCGTGCCGCTGTACGCGCTGATCCAGTCGCGCACCCCGGAGAACGAGCGTGCGCGGGTGATTGCCGCCAACAATATTCTCAACGCGTTGTTCATGGTGGTCTCGGCGATTGTCTCGATCGTGCTGCTGAGCCTGGCCAAGCTGTCGATCCCGCATCTGTTTCTGGTGGTGTCGCTGCTGAACATCGGCGTCAACGCCTACATCTTCAAGATCGTCCCCGAGTTCAGCATGCGTTTCATGATCTGGCTGCTCAGCCATTCCATGTACCGCGTAGAGCATCGCAATCTGGAGCTGATTCCGGATGAAGGCGCGGCGTTGCTGGTGTGCAACCACGTGTCTTTCGTCGACGCGCTGCTGATCGGCGGCGCGGTGCGTCGGCCGATTCGCTTTGTGATGTATTACAAGATCTACAACCTGCCGGTGCTGAACTTTATCTTCCGCACGGCCGGGACAATTCCGATCGAGGGACGTCAGGAAGACATTCAGATTTACGAAAAGGCCTTCACGCGTATTGCTCAATATCTGAAGGACGGTGAGCTGGTGTGCATCTTCCCTGAAGGAAAATTGACCGCCGATGGCGAGATCAATGAGTTCAAGGGCGGGTTGACGCGGATTCTCGAAGAGACGCCGGTGCCGGTGATTCCGCTGGCATTGCAGGGGTTGTGGGGGAGTTTCTTCAGTCGCGATCCCGACAAGGGCCTGTTCCGTCGGCTGTGGTCGCGGGTGACTCTGGTGGCGGGGCCGGCGGTGGCGGTAGAAGCGGCGGAGCCGGCGAAGCTGCAAGGGATGGTCGGGGCGTTGCGCGGCGCTGTCCGCTGATTCCTGTCGATGCGGGCCGCTACTGTCGCGAGCCTGTGATGGCGGGGGTCAGCCCGCCATCGCCAAGCGGTTGCGTCCCTCGCGCTTGGCCACATAAAGCGCGCTGTCGGCCCGACGCAACAGGCTCTCGGCCGATTCACCGGGCAGCAGGGTCGAACAGCCGAGGCTGACGGTCAGCTCGATCAGGTTGCCATCGGCCGAAAAATCCTTGGCTTGCGCCGCGAGTCGCAGGCGCTCGCCGACCATGGCGGCGGCTTCCCGGCCGGTGTTGGACAGCAGAATCAAAAACTCCTCGCCACCAAAGCGGAACACCATGTCCACGTTGCGCAGCTGGCTTTTGATCGAGGCGGCGACTCCCTTGAGCACGTCATCGCCAGCGCTGTGGCCATGGGTGTCGTTGATTTGTTTGAAATGGTCGATGTCCAGCATCAACAGCGACAAGGGCTGCAGATGCCGACGCGACATGTCGATTTCCCGTTTCAGCGTCTGGTCCATGGCAATGCGGTTGCCGGTGTCCGTGAGAGGGTCGCGCAGGGCGCTTTGGGTGGCGGCGCGGTAGAGCAGGGCGTTGCGCATCGGGTACAGCAATGCGGACAGCAGCGACTCAAGGTTGCCCAGTTCCTGCTCACTGAAACGCTGATTGCGACGGAACACCAGTTCACCCAGCTGCTCGCCTTCGTGGCTGAGGGTGTAACTGATCGAGTGGTGGCCGCGCTGGCCGTATTCCAGGCGCAAGTCGCTGGCCTTGTGCTGGTAGCTCAAGGCGTCGAGCGGTACGAGACGCTGAATTTCACGGTAGAAGAGCCCAAGAATGCGTTGCGGCTCAAGACTGGTTTGCAGCTGCAAACTCAGTTGCTGGCGCAATTGCGCAAGGCTGACCGGCCTCTCCAGAAGAGGGGGCTGCTGACCAAAGCCCAGGCGTTGCAATTTGGCGCTATCGAAGTCAATTGCGTTGGTCTGGGAAGGTGATTTCATATGGCGTGCGCCCCTAAGCAGTAAGGCTGTCTTACAGGCTGGGTGAGAGCGGCTTTGGGCTGCGCGTCATACTGGTCCATCAGTCCCGTAGGACATTTGGCGCAAGTCTAATCTGCTTTGCTGAAGATTAGTAACCTATCGACTCGAAGGCCTGCCCGACGGCTTTCACTCACTCGGCGTGTCTGAGCAGATATAGAGCGAAAGTCATGCCATTCGGTTCATTTGAATAAAAACTGTTTAAAATCAATATATTGAAGGTGTTTTTGGCTTTTTTAGGCCCGTTTCATGACATTTCTTTGACTAAAAACAGGTGCAGTTGCGACGCTTTTTAAGTGCCGTGACGGAAATTCGCCACGGCACAAAAGCGACGCACGGTGTTACTGCGCGTTGAATGCCTGGCCGTTGATGCCGGTGCTGTCCGGGCCCATCAGGTAGAGGTAGACCGGCATGATCTCCTCGGGCGTCGGGTTGTTCAGCGGATTTTCACCGGGATAAGCCTGGGCGCGCATGCTGGTGCGGGTGGCGCCGGGGTTGATGCTGTTGGAACGCACCGGTGCGACGGTGTCGACTTCGTCGGCCAGGGTTTGCATCAGGCCTTCGGTGGCGAACTTGGAGACGCCATAAGCGCCCCAATACGCACGACCCTTGCGACCGACGCTGCTGGAAGTGAACACCACCGAAGCGTCCTGCGACAGTTTGAGCAGCGGCAACAGGGTGCTGGTGAGCATGAACATCGCGTTGACGTTGACTTGCATGACACGCATGAAGTTCTCGCCGGAGAGCTGTTCGATCGGCGTGCGCGGACCAATGATCGAGGCGTTGTGCAGCAAGCCGTCGAGGTGGCCGAACTCGGTCTCGATCATCGCCGCCAACTCATCGTATTGATGGGGCAGGGCGGTTTCCAGGTTGAACGGGATCACCGCCGGTTGTGGATGACCGGCGGCCTCGATTTCGTCGTAGACCTGAGTCAGGTTGGCTTCGGTCTTGCCCAGCAACAGCACGGTGGCACCGTGGGCGGCGTAGGTTTTCGCGGCGGCAGCGCCGATACCACGACCAGCGCCGGTGACCAGGATGACCCGGTCCTTGAGCAATTCAGGGCGGGCGGAATAATCAAACATAAAGAAACCTCAACAAAATTTTTTCCGGACAAGCGCTATCCCTGTGGGAGCGAGCCTGCTCGCGATGGCGGTATCGCAGGCAACATCGATGGCGACTGAGCCGCCGCTATCGCGAGCAGGCTCGCTCCCACATGAGTAATGCACAAACCTGTAGGAAGCCGTGCTCCTGCAAAAGCGGCTTAACAACTACACAGAGCGCTATCAAGTACCTTGCGCAACTCCAGCGGATGATCGACCACCACATCCGCACCCCAATGCCGCGGGTTATCGTCCGGGTGAATGTAGCCAAAGGTCACGGCGGCGGTCTTGGTGCCGGCGTCACGACCGGACTCGATATCGCGCAGGTCATCACCTACAAACAGCACGCTGGCCGGATCGAGGTCGAGCATCTTGCACGCGAGGATCAACGGCTCCGGGTCCGGTTTGCTGTTCTTCACGTGATCCGGGCAGATCAGCAGCGCCGAACGCTCGGCCAGCCCGAGCTGCTGCATGATTGGCTCGGCAAACCGCAGAGGCTTGTTGGTGACCACGCCCCAGATCAGGTTGGCTTTCTCGATGTCGGCCAGCAACTCGCCCATGCCGTCGAACAGCTTGCTGTGCACCGCGCAGCCCACGAGGTAGCGCTCCAGGAACTCCAGGCGCAGCTCTTCAAAGCCTGGCGATTCCGGGTCCATGCTGAACGTTACCGCGACCATCGCCTTGGCGCCGCCGGAGATCTCGTCGCGGATGTGCTTGTCGTTCATCGGCGGCAAGCCACGGTCGGCGCGCATTGCCTGACAGATCGCAATGAAGTCCGGCGCGGTGTCGAGCAGCGTGCCGTCCATGTCAAAAAGGACTGCTCTGATACGCATCGACTTATTCCTCGCGCAGGGTCTGGATCATGTAGTTGACGTCCACGTCGGCCGCCAGTTTGTAGTGCTTGGTCAGCGGGTTGTACGTCAAACCGATGATGTCCTTGACGGTCAGGCCCGCCATGCGGCTCCAGGCACCCAGCTCGGAAGGGCGGATGAATTTCTTGAAATCATGCGTGCCGCGCGGCAGCAACTTCATGATGTATTCGGCGCCGACGATGGCGAACAGATACGCCTTCGGGTTGCGGTTGATCGTGGAGAGGAACACCTGGCCACCCGGCTTGACCATTTTGAAGCAGGCGCGGATCACCGAGGAGGGATCCGGTACGTGCTCAAGCATTTCAAGGCACGTGACCACGTCGAACTGTTCCGGCATTTCTTCAGCCAGGGCCTCGGCGGTGATCTGCCGGTATTCAACGTTCACGCCCGACTCAAGCTGGTGCAGTTGAGCGACGGCCAGTGGCGCTTCGCCCATGTCGATGCCCATCACGGTCGCGCCGCGTTGCGCCATGGCTTCGCTGAGGATGCCGCCGCCGCAACCGATGTCGAGAACTTTCTTACCGGCCAGATTGACCCGTTCGTCAATCCAGTTGACCCGCAGCGGGTTGATGTCGTGCAGCGGTTTGAACTCGCTTTCGCGGTCCCACCAGCGATGGGCCAGGGCTTCGAATTTGGCGATTTCGGCGTAGTCGACGTTACTCATGGTTCATCCTCTAAAACTTGAAAAATCCTGTTGCCCCGGCGGTGAGTCCGGGGTGCTTACAATTCGGTGTGGCCGCTGATGCGCTGGCCCCAGGCCTTGGCGGTGGCGCACAGCTGTTCTTCATCCAGGCGGGTCAGGCGACGGTCGTCGAGCAATTGCTTGCCACCCACCCACAGGTGTTTCACGCAGTCGCGACCGGTGGCATATATAAGCTGCGAAACCGGGTCGTAGACCGGCTGCTGCGCCAGGCCCGAGAGGTCGAACGCGACGATGTCCGCCGCTTTGCCGACTTCCAGCGAGCCGACGTCGGCCTCGATGCCCATGGCGCGCGCGCCGTTCAGCGTGGCCATGCGCAGTGCGCGATGAGCGTCCAGCGCGGTGGCCGAACCGGCAACGGCTTTTGCCAGCAACGCGGCGGTGCGGGTTTCGCCGAGCAGGTCGAGGTCGTTGTTGCTGGCCGCGCCGTCGGTGCCGACTGCCACATTGACGCCCGCCTGCCACAAACGTTCTACCGGGCAGAAACCGCTGGCCAGCTTCAGGTTCGACTCCGGGCAATGAATCACATTGGTGTTGCTTTCTACCAGCATCACCAGGTCTTCATCGCTGATCTGCGTCATGTGAACGGCCTGGAAGCGTGGCCCCAGCAGGCCCAGGCGTGCCAGTCGGGCCAACGGGCGCTCGCCACGCTGCTCGACGGCTTGCTGCACTTCGAACGCAGTTTCGTGGACGTGCATGTGAATCGACGCGTCCAGTTCTTCGGCAATCACCCGGATTTTCTCCAGGGTTTCGTCGCCCAAGGTGTAGGGCGCGTGGGGGCCGAAGGTGACTTTGATGCGCTCGTGGTGCTTGAGATCGTTGAACAGTTCGACGCCCTGACGAATGGCGTCATCCGCCGTGCCGGCGCCCGGGATCGGGAAATCGAGGATCGGAATCGCGATTTGTGCGCGTATGCCGCTGTTATGCACACGTTCGCTGGCAACCTTCGGGAAGAAATACATGTCAGAGAAACAGGTAATACCACCTTTTATCTGTTCGGCGATGGCAAGGTCGGTGCCATCGCGTACAAAAGCTTCATCGACCCATTTGGCTTCGGCGGGCCAGATGTGGTTTTCCAGCCAGGTCATCAGCGGCAGGTCATCGGCCAGGCCACGGAACAGCGTCATCGCCGCGTGCCCGTGAGCATTGATCAGGCCGGGGCTGAGCAGCATGCCCGGCAGTTCGCGGACTTCGGTTGCGTTAAGCTTCAGCGCGGCGGACCGCGGGCCGATAAACACAATGCGCCCGTCGCGGATGCCCAGGCCATGCTCTTTGAGGACAACGCCAGCGGGTTCGACGGGTACCAGCCAGGTCGGCAGCAATAACAGGTCGAGCGCAGCGGCAGTGTTCGGCATCGAGGGTCGGTTCCAGTGCTTTTGTAAAGGATGGCGAAGTATACCCGAGCGTCTTCGCGGGGGGATCGCTATAATCGGCGGCTTTTGTTCATGAGTGCGGGGTGAAGGATGCGCGATCGACTGTTGGCTGCGGAGAAGGTGAAGGCCATCGATTGGCGTGATGGCGCCCTGTACCTGCTGGATCAGCGTATTTTGCCGTTCGAGGAAACCTGGATTGCCTACACCAGTGCGGCTGGCGTGGCCGAGGCTATTCGCTCGATGGTGGTGCGTGGCGCGCCGGCGATTGGCATCAGTGCCGCCTATGCCATGGTGCTTTCAGCCCGTGCCCGAATTCTCGAGGGCGGTGACTGGCAGGCCGCGTGGGAAGAGGATTACGCGTTACTGGCCGATTCTCGTCCAACGGCGGTGAACCTGTTTTGGGCATTGAGTCGCATGCGTGACCGCCTTGATCGTATCAAGGGCGATGCCGACCCTCTCGCGGCGCTGGAGGCGGAGGCTATTGCCATTCATGAAAGTGATCGCGAAGCCAACCTGACCATGGCGCAACTGGGTGTGGACCTGATCCGCAAGCATCAGGGCAACGCCCAGGCGATCCTGACCCACTGCAACACCGGCGCGCTGGCCACCGGCGGTTTTGGTACGGCTTTGGGCGTCATTCGCGGGGCATTCATTGAAGGCATGGTCGAGCGCGTTTATGCCGACGAAACCCGTCCATGGCTGCAAGGTTCGCGACTGACGGCGTGGGAGCTGGCCAACGAAGGCATCCCTGTGACCCTCAATGCCGACTCCGCTGCGGCTCACATCATGAAGACCAAAGGCATCACCTGGGTCATCGTCGGTGCCGACCGGATCACCGCCAATGGCGACGTGGCCAACAAGATCGGCACTTATCAACTGGCGGTCAACGCCATGCACCACGGCGTGCGTTTCATGGTGGTGGCGCCGAGTTCGACCATCGACATGAACCTGGCCAGCGGCGATGACATTCCGATTGAAGAGCGTGACGGGCGCGAGTTGCTGGAGGTCGGCGGCAAGCGGGTCGGGGCGGATGTGGATGCGTTCAATCCGGTGTTCGACGTGACCCCGGCGGACTTGATTGACGCGATCGTCACGGAAAAAGGCATCGTCGAACGCCCGGACACCGCGAAAATGGCGCAGTTGATGTGCCGCAAGCGCTTGCATTGATTGGCCGTGGCGTTCGAAAGGACGCCATCGCCAGCAGGCTGGCTCCCACAGGGTTTGTGATCGACACGGATCAAATGTGGGAGCCAGCCTGCTGGCGATTAGGGTCTGAAAGTCAATAAACATCTGTAATTCAGCCCCGGATTCTGCATTCGCAGCAGCTCTAAGCCCCTCTCGTCCCCTTCAAGCCTGCCATCAGTCAACTAACTACACTCCATGCGCATCTGGGGGATAGGTGCGTGGCGGCTCTTGTGATAACATCCGGCGTTTTCCGAGGCAGTCCCACGGGGTTGTCTTTACTGCGCAAATCCATGGCATAACTCGTTGATTTGTCGTAAGTCGGTGCATGGCACTCAGCCTGCAGCGGCGAGCTTCGTTCGTCCCATATGGATGTGACGAGGTTTCACCAGAAAAAGGAATCGAGCTTCTCATGGGCGAACTGGCCAAAGAAATCCTCCCGGTCAATATCGAAGACGAGCTGAAGCAGTCCTACCTCGACTACGCAATGAGCGTAATTGTCGGGCGGGCACTGCCGGATGCGCGCGATGGCTTGAAGCCCGTGCACCGGCGCGTGCTGTTCGCGATGAGCGAGCTGGGCAACGACTTCAACAAGCCGTACAAGAAATCTGCCCGTGTTGTCGGTGACGTGATCGGTAAGTATCACCCGCACGGTGATACCGCGGTGTACGACACCATCGTTCGGATGGCGCAGCCATTCTCGCTGCGCTACCTGCTGGTAGACGGTCAGGGCAACTTCGGTTCGGTGGACGGCGACAACGCCGCGGCCATGCGATACACCGAAGTGCGCATGACCAAGCTGGCGCACGAGCTGCTGGCTGACCTGCATAAAGAAACCGTGGACTGGGTGCCGAACTACGACGGCACCGAAATGATCCCGGCGGTCATGCCGACCCGTATTCCCAACCTGCTGGTCAACGGCTCCAGCGGTATCGCCGTGGGCATGGCGACCAACATCCCGCCGCACAACCTCGGTGAAGTCATCGACGGTTGCCTGGCGCTCATCGACAACCCCGAGTTGACCATCGATGAGCTGATGCAATACATCCCCGGTCCGGACTTCCCGACCGCCGCGATCATCAACGGTCGCGCCGGCATCATCGAAGCCTACCGCACCGGTCGCGGCCGCATTTACATGCGCGCCCGCTCGATCATCGAAGACATCGACAAGGTCGGTGGCCGTCAGCAGATCGTCATCACCGAACTCCCTTACCAGCTGAACAAGGCCCGTCTGATCGAGAAGATCGCCGAGCTGGTTAAAGAGAAGAAGCTCGAAGGCATCACCGAACTGCGCGACGAGTCCGACAAGGACGGTATGCGCGTTGTGATCGAGCTGCGTCGCGGCGAAGTGCCTGAGGTGATCCTCAACAACCTCTACGCCCAGACCCAGCTGCAAGCGGTATTCGGCATCAACATCGTTGCGCTGATCGACGGCCGTCCGCGGATCCTGAACCTCAAGGACCTGCTGGAAGCCTTCGTTCGTCACCGTCGCGAAGTCGTTACCCGTCGCACCGTGTTCGAGCTGCGTAAAGCGCGCGAACGTGGCCACATTCTCGAAGGCCAGGCGGTTGCCCTGTCGAACATCGACCCGGTCATCGCGCTGATCAAGGCCTCGCCAACGCCGTCGGAAGCCAAGGAAGCGCTGATCAGCACGCCTTGGGAATCCTCCGCCGTGGTTGCGATGGTTGAACGTGCCGGTGCCGACTCTTGCCGTCCAGAGACCCTGGATCCGCAATACGGTCTGCGTGAAGGCAAGTACTTCCTTTCGCCGGAGCAGGCGCAAGCCATTCTGGAGCTGCGTCTGCACCGCCTGACCGGTCTGGAACACGAAAAACTGCTGGCCGAGTATCAAGAGATCCTCAACCAGATCGGCGAGCTGATCCGCATCCTCAACAGCGCCACGCGCCTGATGGAAGTGATCCGCGAAGAGCTGGAAGTGATCCGCGCCGAATACGGCGACGTGCGCCGCACCGAAATCCTCGATGCCCGTCTCGACCTGACCCTGGGTGACATGATCCCGGAAGAAGATCGCGTCGTGACCATTTCCCACGGTGGCTACGCCAAGACCCAGCCATTGGCTGCGTACCAGGCCCAGCGTCGTGGCGGTAAAGGCAAATCGGCGACTGGCGTCAAGGATGAGGACTACATCGCTCACCTGCTGGTCGCCAACAGCCACACCACGCTGCTGCTGTTCTCCAGCAAGGGCAAGGTGTACTGGCTGAAAACCTACGAAATCCCGGAAGCGTCCCGCGCTGCCCGTGGTCGTCCGCTGGTCAACCTGCTGCCGCTGGACAGTGATGAATACATCACCACCATGCTGCCGGTCGAGGAATACACCGAAGGTCACTTCATTTTCATGGCGACTGCTAAAGGCACCGTGAAGAAGACCCCGCTGGAATCCTTCAGCCGTCAACGCAGCGTCGGCCTGATCGCGCTGGAGCTGGACGAAGGTGACGTACTGATCTCTGCCGCCATTACCGATGGCGAGCGCGAAGTCATGCTGTTCTCCGACGGCGGCAAGGTTACTCGCTTCAAGGAAACCGACGTTCGTGCCATGGGCCGTACCGCTCGCGGTGTCCGCGGCATGCGTCTGCCGGAAGGCCAGAAGCTGATTTCCATGCTGATCCCGGAAGAAGGCAGCCAGATCCTCACCGCTTCGGCGCGTGGTTTCGGCAAGCGTACGGCGATCACCGAGTTCCCTGAGTACAAGCGTGGCGGCCAGGGCGTTATCGCCATGGTCAGCAACGACCGTAACGGCCGTCTGGTCGGCGCGGTTCAGGTGCTCGACGGCGAGGAAATCATGCTGATTTCCGACCAGGGCACGTTGGTTCGTACCCGTGTCGACGAAGTTTCCAGCCTGGGCCGTAACACCCAGGGCGTGACCCTGATCAAACTGGCCAGCGATGAAACGCTGGTCGGTCTGGAGCGGGTGCAGGAGCCGTCGGAAGTCGAAGGCGAAGAGCTGGAAGGCGAAGAGGGTGCGGTGTTCGACGGCGAAGTCGTGATCGACGACGTTGTTGAAGACCAGCAACTCGATGCTGCCGCTGACGAAGAACCGCAAGAGTAAGCGGACAAACAGGGGGCGGATGAAAATTCGCCCCCTTGTTGTTTGTCCCTTTGGAAATAATGATGCCCCTGTAGGAGCGAGCTTGCTCGCGAAAAACGTCAACGAAGACGCGGGTTTCCTGATTAAACGCTGCGCCCTCAAGTTCTTCGCGAGCAAGCTCGCTCCTACAGTGTTTGATTGAATGTAGATACCACCAAATCAGAGCGAGATTGGATGTGAGCAAGAGAGCCTATAACTTCTGTGCCGGTCCTGCGGCACTTCCCGAAGCTGTCCTGCAGCGCGCCCAGGGTGAACTCCTTGATTGGCACGGCAAGGGTCTGTCGGTCATGGAAATGAGCCATCGCAGTGATGAGTTCGTGTCCATCGCTAACAAGGCCGAGCAGGATCTGCGTGATCTGCTGAATATCCCCTCGAACTATAAAGTGCTGTTCCTGCAAGGTGGCGCCAGCCAGCAATTTGCTCAGATCCCTCTGAACCTGCTGCCGGAAAGCGGTACTGCCGACTATATCGACACCGGTATCTGGTCGCAGAAAGCCATCGAAGAAGCGTCGCGCTACGGCCACGTCAACGTTGCTGCCACCGCCAAGCCTTATGACTATTTCGCGATTCCCGGTCAGAACGAATGGAAGCTGTCGAAAGACGCGGCCTACGTTCACTACGCACCGAACGAAACCATTGGTGGTCTGGAATTCAACTGGGTCCCGGAAACCGGTGACGTTCCGCTGGTCGCCGACATGTCTTCGGACATCCTCTCGCGCCCTATTGATGTTTCGCGTTTCGGCATGATCTACGCCGGCGCCCAGAAAAACATCGGCCCGAGCGGCATCGTCGTCAACATCGTTCGCGAAGACCTGCTGGGGCACGCCCGTTCCCTGTGCCCGACCATGCTCAACTACAAGGTA
Organism: Pseudomonas sp. BF-RE-25; assembly: GCF_019956105.1. Lineage (NCBI taxonomy): Bacteria > Pseudomonadati > Pseudomonadota > Gammaproteobacteria > Pseudomonadales > Pseudomonadaceae > Pseudomonas > Pseudomonas sp. BF-RE-25. The sequence goes on along the minus strand of NZ_JAHBDB010000014.1, from coordinate 51,076 downwards.
GCGGCCGATAACGGCTCGATGTACAACACCCCGCCAACATTGGCCTGGTACCTGTCTGGCCTGGTGTTCGAGTGGCTGAAAGAGCAGGGCGGCGTCGAAGCCATCGGCAAGCTCAACGAAGTGAAACAGCGCACGCTGTACGACTTCATTGATGCCAGCGGCCTGTACAGCAACCCGATCAACAAGTCGGATCGCTCGTGGATGAACGTGCCGTTCCGCCTGGCTGACGATCGTCTGGACAAGCCATTCCTGGCCGGTGCCGACGAGCGTGGCCTGCTGAACCTCAAGGGTCACCGTTCCGTGGGCGGCATGCGCGCCTCCATCTATAACGCCGTCGATATCGTTGCGGTCAACGCACTGGTTTCGTACATGGCAGAGTTCGAGAAGGAACACGGCTAATGTCTGAGCAAGAACTCAAGGCACTGCGCCTGCGCATTGATGCCCTGGACGAAAAAGTCCTGGACCTGATCAGTGAGCGCGCACGCTGCGCCCAGGAAGTTGCGCGAGTAAAGATGGCCTCGCTGGCCGAAGGCGAAGTGCCGGTGTTCTATCGTCCTGAGCGTGAAGCTCAGGTGCTCAAGCGCGTGATGGAGCGCAATCAGGGCCCGCTGGGCAACGAAGAAATGGCGCGGTTGTTCCGCGAAATCATGTCTTCGTGCCTGGCCCTCGAGCAGCCGCTGAAAGTGGCTTACCTTGGCCCTGAAGGCACCTTCACTCAAGCGGCGGCCATGAAGCACTTCGGTCACGCGGTGATCAGCAAGCCGATGGCGGCCATCGACGAAGTGTTCCGCGAAGTGGCGGCCGGTGCGGTGAACTTTGGCGTGGTCCCGGTGGAAAACTCCACCGAGGGCGCGGTCAACCACACGCTCGACAGCTTCCTCGAACACGACATGGTCATCTGTGGCGAAGTCGAGTTGCGGATTCACCACCACCTGTTGGTCGGTGAAAACACCAAGACCGACAGCATCAGCCGCATCTATTCCCACGCCCAGTCGCTGGCGCAGTGCCGCAAGTGGCTGGATGCACACTACCCGAACGTCGAGCGCGTCGCGGTTTCCAGCAACGCCGAAGCGGCGAAGCGGGTCAAGGGTGAGTGGAACTCGGCGGCGATTGCCGGCGACATGGCCGCAGGCTTGTACGGGCTGACCCGTCTGGCCGAGAAAATCGAGGATCGCCCGGACAACTCCACGCGATTCCTGATGATCGGCAGCCAGGAAGTGCCGCCAACCGGCGACGACAAGACGTCGATCATCGTCTCCATGAGCAACAAGCCGGGCGCGCTTCACGAGTTGCTGGTGCCGTTCCACGACAATGGCATCGACCTGACACGCATCGAGACACGTCCTTCGCGTAGCGGTAAATGGACCTACGTGTTCTTCATCGACTTCGTCGGCCATCACCGCGATCCACTGGTAAAAGGTGTGCTGGAAAAGATCAGTCAGGAAGCAGTGGCACTTAAAGTGTTGGGTTCCTACCCGAAAGCCGTTCTCTAAGGGGTAGCAAATGAGTGGCAACTTCCTCGCTCTGGCGCAGCCGGGCGTGCAACAACTGTCGCCTTACGTTCCGGGCAAGCCCGTGGACGAACTGGCGCGTGAGCTGGACATCGATCCGGCCAGCATCGTCAAACTGGCGAGCAACGAAAACCCGTTGGGCGCCAGTCCAAAGGCTTTGGCGGCCATTCGCGAAGAATTGGCCGAGCTGACCCGTTATCCGGATGGCAACGGTTTTGCGCTCAAGACCCTGCTGGCCGATCAGTGCCGCGTCGAACTGAATCAGGTGACGCTGGGCAACGGTTCCAACGACATCCTGGAGCTGGTCGCGCGTGCCTATCTGGCGCCGGGCCTGAATGCGGTGTTCAGCGAACACGCGTTCGCGGTCTATCCGATCGTCACCCAGGCCGTCGGTGCGACGGCCAAAGTGATCCCGGCCAAAGACTGGGGCCATGATCTGTCGGCCATGTTGGCCGCGATCGATGCCGATACCCGTGTGGTCTTCATCGCCAACCCGAACAACCCGACCGGGACCTGGTTTGGCGCCGAAGCGCTGGACGAGTTCCTGCAGGATGTGCCGGAGCACGTGCTGGTGGTGCTGGACGAGGCCTACATCGAATACGCCGAAGGCAGCGACTTGCCGGATGGCCTGGACTTCCTGGCGGCGTACCCGAACCTGCTGGTTTCGCGCACCTTCTCCAAGGCCTATGGCCTGGCGGCGTTGCGCGTTGGTTACGGCTTGTCCACAGCGGTGGTTGCCGACGTGCTGAACCGTGTGCGTCAGCCGTTCAACGTCAACAGCCTGGCTCTGGCCGCTGCCTGCGCCGCGTTGCAAGACGCCGAGTACCTGGCTGAAAGTCGCCGCTTGAACGAAGCCGGCATGCTGCAGCTGGAAGCGGGTTTCCGCGAACTGGGGCTGAGCTGGATCCCGTCCAAGGGCAACTTCATCTGCGTCGATCTCGGCCGTGTTGCCTTGCCGGTCTTCCAGGGCTTGCTGCGTGAAGGCGTGATCGTGCGTCCGGTGGCCAACTATGGCATGCCGAACCACTTGCGCATCACCATCGGCCTGCCGGCGGAAAACAGCCGCTTCCTTGAGGCGCTGACCAAGGTTCTGGCTCGTGGTTGATGTCACTGCTCTGCAATCTGCTGAACCTATGATCGGTCGCCTGGTGGTGGTCGGTCTCGGGTTGATCGGCGGTTCGTTTGCCAAGGGGCTGCGTGAAAGCGGCCTGTGCCGCGAAGTGGTGGGTGTCGATCTCGATCCGCAGTCGCGCAAGCTCGCGGTCGAGTTGGGCGTGGTGGATCGCTGTGAAGAAGACCTGGCCGTTGCCTGCCAGGGCGCCGACGTGATTCAACTCGCGGTGCCGATCCTGGCCATGGAAAAGATGCTCGGCCGGTTGGCCGGCATGGACCTTGGGCAAGCGATTCTGACGGATGTCGGCAGTGCCAAGGGCAACGTCGTGCGCGCCGCGACCGAAGCGTTTGGCGGCATGCCGGCGCGTTTCGTGCCGGGTCATCCGATTGCCGGTTCCGAGCAGAGCGGGGTGGAAGCCTCCAATGCCGAACTGTTTCGTCGCCATAAAGTGATTCTGACGCCGCTGGACCAAACTGATCCGGCCGCGCTGGCCGTGGTCGACCGGTTGTGGCGTGAATTGGGCGCCGATGTCGAGCACATGCAGGTCGAGCGTCACGACGAAGTGTTGGCGGCGACCAGCCATTTGCCGCACTTGCTGGCGTTCGGTTTGGTCGATTCGTTGGCCAAGCGCAATGAAAACCTTGAGATCTTCCGTTACGCTGCCGGCGGTTTCCGCGATTTCACGAGAATCGCGGGAAGTGACCCGGTCATGTGGCACGACATCTTCCTCGCCAACCGCGAAGCTGTCCTACGCACGCTTGATACATTTCGCAGCGACCTCGACGCCTTGCGCGACGCGGTCGATGCAGGGGATGGGCACCAATTGTTGGGCGTGTTCACGCGCGCCCGGGTTGCCCGCGAACATTTCAGTAAAATCCTGGCTCGCCGGGCTTATGTGGACGCTATGAACTCCAACGACCTGATTTTCCTGGGACAACCTGGTGGCCGCCTGACTGGGCGGATTCGTGTACCGGGCGATAAATCGATTTCCCACCGTTCGATCATGCTCGGCTCCCTGGCCGAAGGCGTCACCGAAGTCGAAGGCTTCCTCGAGGGCGAAGACGCTCTGGCGACCTTGCAGGCCTTCCGCGACATGGGGGTCGTGATCGAAGGTCCGCACCACGGTCGCGTGACCATCCACGGCGTCGGCCTGCATGGTCTGAAGCCTGCGCCGGGCCCGATCTATCTGGGCAACTCCGGCACTTCGATGCGTCTGCTGTCCGGCCTGCTGGCCGCGCAGAACTTCGACAGCACCTTGACCGGTGATGCCTCGCTGTCCAAGCGTCCGATGAATCGCGTGGCCAATCCGCTGCGTGAAATGGGCGCCGTGATCGAGACCGCCGCTGAAGGTCGTCCACCGATGATCATTCGTGGTGGTAACAAGCTCAAAGGCCTGACCTACACCATGCCGATGGCCAGTGCCCAGGTTAAATCCTGCCTGCTGTTGGCCGGCCTGTACGCTGATGGCAAAACCACCGTCACCGAGCCTGCACCGACGCGCGACCACACCGAGCGCATGCTGCGCGGCTTCGGCTACCCGGTCAGCGTCAACGGCGCTACGGCGTCGGTCGAATCCGGGCACAAGCTGACCGCGACCCACATTGAAGTGCCGGGCGATATTTCGTCGTCGGCGTTCTTCCTGGTGGCGGCGTCCATTGCCGAAGGTTCCGAACTGGTGCTCGAGCATGTCGGCATCAACCCGACCCGTACCGGAGTGATCGACATTCTGCGTCTGATGGGCGCTGACATCACCCTGGAAAACCAGCGTGAAGTCGGCGGCGAACCAGTAGCGGACCTGCGCGTGCGTGCAGCTAAACTCAAAGGTATCGAGATTCCCGAAGCGCTGGTTCCATTGGCCATTGACGAATTCCCGGTGCTGTTTGTGGCGGCTGCCTGTGCCGAAGGGCGCACCATCCTGCGTGGCGCCGAAGAGTTGCGCGTCAAGGAATCGGATCGGATCCAGGTCATGGCCGATGGCTTGCTGGCACTGGGCGTCAAATGCGAACCGACCCCGGACGGCATCATCATCGACGGCGGCCTGATCGGCGGCGGCGAAGTGCATGGTCACGGCGATCACCGGATTGCCATGGCTTTCAGCGTGGCATCGCTGCGTGCCACTGCGCCTATTCGCATCCATGACTGTGCCAACGTCGCAACGTCGTTCCCGAACTTCCTGGCGCTGTGCGCGCAGGTCGGTATCCGTGTTGCACAAGAGGCTCAGTCGTGAAAAACATCGCACCGATCATCACCATCGATGGGCCAAGCGGCTCCGGCAAGGGCACGGTAGCTGGCATTCTGGCCAAGCGTCTGGGCTGGAACCTGCTGGATTCCGGTGCGCTTTATCGGTTGCTGGCCTTCGCTGCGCATAATCACGGTGTCGACCTCACCAATGAAGAATTGCTGAAAAAACTTGCCGCTCATCTGGATGTGCAATTCATCGCGGCGACCGACGGTCAGTTGCAGCGCATCATTCTCGAGGGCGATGAAGTCAGCGATGTGATTCGTACCGAAAGCATCGGCTCCGGTGCCTCGCAGGTCGCGGCGTTGCCCGCAGTGCGCGAGGCGCTGCTGCAGCGCCAGCGTGCATTCCAGGAAGCGCCGGGCCTGGTGGCCGATGGTCGTGACATGGGTACGGTGGTTTTTCCGGATGCACCGTTGAAGATTTTCCTTACCGCCAGTGCCGAGGAGCGTGCGCGCCGTCGATACTTGCAGTTGAAGGGCAAAGTCGATGGTGTTAGTCTGTCGAGTCTGCTAGATGAGATACGTGCACGCGATGAGCGTGACACCCAGCGAGCGGTAGCCCCGCTCAAACCGGCGGCTGACGCCATACAGCTGGATTCCACGGAATTATCCATCGACCAGGTGCTGGAACGCATCATGAGCGAGATCGCCATTCGCGATATCGCCGGGTGACCAAGAAGGCCGCAGGGGACCAGTCATAGTCCTGTGGCGCTTCTTTTAAATGAAACTAACCCACACCGTCTGGGGTGTGGAGATGGGCGTATTCTTCGCCCTCATCAACAGGAATTAAAATGAGCGAAAGCTTTGCGGAACTCTTTGAAGAAAGCCTAAAAACCCTGAACCTTCAGGCAGGCTCCATCATCACCGGTGTTATCGTTGATATCGATTACCAAGCTCGCTGGGTAACCGTTCACGCTGGCCTGAAGTCTGAAGCACTCATCCCGCTTGAGCAGTTCTACAACGACGCTGGCGACCTGACTATCAACGTCGGTGACGAAGTTCACGTTGCGCTGGACTCGGTTGAAGACGGCTTTGGTGAAACCAAGCTGTCCCGTGAAAAAGCCAAGCGCGCTGAATGCTGGATTGTTCTGGAAGCTGCCTTCGCAGCCGAGGAAGTGGTCAAGGGCGTTATCAACGGTAAGGTTAAAGGCGGCTTCACTGTCGACGTTAACGGCATCCGTGCGTTCCTGCCAGGTTCCCTGGTTGACGTCCGTCCTGTGCGCGATACTACGCACCTGGAAGGCAAAGAGCTGGAATTCAAGGTCATCAAACTCGACCAGAAACGCAACAACGTTGTCGTTTCCCGTCGCAGCGTCCTCGAAGCCGAGAACTCCGCCGAGCGTGAAGCTCTGCTGGAATCCCTGCAGGAAGGTCAGCAAGTCAAAGGTATCGTCAAGAACCTCACCGATTACGGCGCATTCGTCGATCTGGGTGGCGTGGACGGCCTGCTGCACATCACCGACATGGCTTGGAAGCGCATCAAGCATCCTTCCGAGATCGTCAACGTTGGTGACGAAATCGACGTTAAGGTTCTGAAATACGATCGCGAACGCAACCGTGTTTCCCTGGGCCTGAAGCAACTGGGCGAAGATCCATGGGTTGCTATCAAAGCCCGTTACCCAGAAAGCACTCGCGTTACCGCTCGTGTAACCAACCTGACCGACTACGGCTGCTTCGCTGAGCTGGAAGAAGGCGTTGAAGGTCTGGTACACGTTTCCGAAATGGACTGGACCAACAAGAACATCCACCCTTCGAAAGTCGTACAAGTCGGCGACGAAGTGGAAGTTATGGTTCTGGACATCGACGAAGAGCGTCGTCGTATCTCCCTCGGCATCAAGCAGTGCAAATCTAACCCGTGGGAAGATTTCTCTGGCCAGTTCAACAAGGGCGATAAAATCTCCGGCACCATCAAGTCGATCACCGATTTCGGTATCTTCATTGGTCTGGACGGCGGCATCGACGGTCTGGTTCACCTGTCCGACATCTCCTGGAACGAAGTGGGCGAAGAAGCCGTTCGCCGCTTCAAGAAGGGCGACGAGCTGGACACCGTTATCCTGTCGGTTGACCCAGAGCGCGAGCGTATCTCCCTGGGTATCAAGCAACTGGAAAGCGATCCGTTCTCCGAGTACGTTCAAGAGAACGACAAAGGCGCAATCGTTAAAGGCATCGTGAAAGAAGTTGACGCTAAAGGCGCCATCATCACTCTGGCCGACGATATCGAAGCGACTCTGAAAGCCTCCGAAATCAGCCGTGACCGCGTTGAAGACGCGCGCAACGTTCTGAAAGAAGGCCAGGAAGTAGAAGCCAAGATCATCAGCGTTGATCGTAAGAGCCGCGTAATTCAGCTGTCGATCAAATCGAAAGACGATGCTGAAGAGAAAGAAGCCATCCAGAGCCTGAAAACTGCTCCGGAAGGTGATGCTGCAGCTGACACCACCATGGCGGCACTGCTGCGCCAGGCAATGGCCAAACAGAACTAAGTTCTGCTTGATCATTAAAAAGGGCGACTTCGGTCGCCCTTTTTTGTGCCTGTGATTTGGTGTGTGCAGTATCCGTATCGCATGACATTGTTCGCCCGTGAAACCAATAGCCCCCAAAAGCTGTCTCTTTCTTTAATCGGATCAATCGTTTATTTACAGCTAGTCTTTAGTCAGAAGCGAACGACAGTCGGGCAGGGCGCCCGGCATAAGGAAATGAATGAACAAGCTCATTGTCGCACTAGCCGTACTGACATTGGCGGGTTGTACCACTAATGCGAAGACTCACGCCGCACGCGGGGTCAGTGGCATCGAGGTCGATTGTTCGGGGTTGGGTTCGGGGTGGGAGAAGTGTCACAAACGCGCTGCCAAGGAGTGCAAGGGCGCTGGTTACAAGGTAGTCACGAGATCCGATGAGGCCAAAGACGAAGATGAGTTTCCCTTTGGCTTCAACCCGGCAGGTTATGTGACACGCACCATGCTGGTTATCTGCAGATGAGCAGGTCGGGCTTGATCAGTCTTCTGTTCTGAAATCGACATCCCATTGCTGGCGAAGATATGTCAAAGCTCGGGCTGTTCAAATTCCTTCGGGCATGCTAAAACCTTTGAAGCGCTTTTCCTAGCTGCTTGAAAAAGAAGGGAAAAATATGACGAAGTCGGAGTTGATCGAACGAATTGTCACCCATCAAGGGCTGCTCTCATCAAAGGATGTGGAGCTGGCTATCAAGACCATGCTTGAACAAATGTCCCAATGTCTGGCCACCGGTGATCGCATCGAGATCCGTGGATTTGGCAGCTTCTCCCTGCACTACCGCGCACCGCGCGTAGGCCGCAATCCGAAAACCGGTCAGTCCGTCAGCCTTGACGGCAAATTCGTTCCCCATTTCAAGCCGGGGAAAGAGTTGCGGGATCGGGTGAATGAGGATGAAGAGAATGATCTTTGATTATCGGAAAGAGGTCTAGATGGCTAGCGCAAAGCGAGTAACCGCACTTACGTTGATTGTGTTGCTAGTTGCGCTGGTGGTTGTATTCATTCTGGAAAATAATCAGCCAGCAGCGCTAACCTTTTTAGGCTGGTCGACTCCGCAATTCCCTCTTGCAATCTATGTAGTGTTGGCATTGTTGCTGGGATGGGGGGCGGGTCCGGTAATGAGTTTGGTTATAAGTAAGGGAGTAAGGCGCCGAGGCAAGCGCCGCGACGGCTTGAAGGACTAAGTTGAATGAGAAGCGGAGCACTCTATGCGAAGGCCCCCGCTTCTGAAGTTGCCACTACTTGATCTGCCTGGTCGCTCGCAGTCGACCCCTTCCAAAACGCCCGAATGGCATCAAGTCGGCACAGAAGCCTCGAGCTGGCCTGCATGATATTTCGACGCGAGAATAATCAGCGGGACATAAGCAATAATGACTCCCCAGGTGCCATCAAGGCCCAGTTGAGTTACGCAGTAGGCAATGGGCAATAACCAAAGCAAATTGATGACGCCGACGGCGAGCGTCACTGGTAAATGCTTGCCATATTGGCGTGAAGCGAATTGATAGGCATGGCTCCGGTGAGCTTCATAGACTTTATCTCCGCGAACCAATCGACGTATCAAGGTGAAGGTCGCGTCGACGATGAATACGCCTAACAAAATCAACCAGGCCCAGAACAAATCCGGGGAAATCCAGGCAGCCTGCAAAGATAAAACTCCCAAGGCTATGCCTAGAAATCCACTCCCTGCGTCCCCCATGAATATTCGTGCCGGCGGGAAATTCCAGTACAGGAATCCGATCACGGCCACGGCCATCGTCAACGGCCCCCAGATTAGAGACGAAGCGCCACTTAACCAGTAAAGCAAACATGCACCAAGACAACTGGTCACTGCTTCAACACTCGCGATCCCGTCAATTCCATCCATGAAATTGTAGAGATTGAGTAGCCAAACCAGATAAACCACTGCGAGGCAATGACCGATCCAGTGCAGGTCAAGACTTGTTCCGAAAAGGGTTATCGGCGCAAACCCTCCCAAAAAAACAAGCGCCCATATACCCGCTCCGAAATGCCCAAGCAGCCGCCACCGAGCCGCAATATGGCCATGATCGTCCATGAACCCGATAACAGCCACCAGCGCTCCAGCGCCCCCCACTGCGATCAGTTGGTGCCAAGGTACCAGTTCGAACACACCAAAAACCGGAAGCGACAACAGGAACGTCATCACGATAGCCACGCCTCCGCCACGCGGCGTTGGAACGGTGTGGGAGCTGCGTGCATTGGGTATGTCGATGATGCTTCGAGACAGCGCATATCGCCGCAGAGCCGCAGTTAACGCAAGAGACAGGAGAGCAAGAGCCGGTGCCAGCCACAAGTAGATCATTGTTATTGATGTTCCCGAAAATGCATCGCAGTGTTTCCCAAGGCTTCATTAACGCTCGTTGGGAGGCCGCCTGAAAGTTTACGAATGTTGGTGGTATCGACTTGGAACGATCCGCACAGGCGCTGGGGAATTGCCATTTTACCCAGGAGAGCGGTTCTGCGCTGAAGTACCCCGCGAGGTATGGGGGCAAGTATAACTGGTCTGTCAGGTGCCTTTGCCAACTTTCTCCGTAGCGCTGTCGTGGATCAATCGTTATCCGTCGACGTCGACTATTTCATATTCTGTAACCAACACATTTTTGACAGGCTCCAGACATCGCCTAAGTTTGGAGGGCAGCTTCGGAAAAGCTGCTTTCCCAATTGATGTCATGGAGCTTCATTTATGCGTACTGGCTACTTCTACTCTCTGATTTTTGCCCTCTTGAGCACTGCCTCTGTCGCCGCCATTGCCGCCCCCGCGGCCAAGTCGGAGGCGGGCACTGCACCTCTGGTCATGGAGGTCGCTCCCAAGGTTCAGTCCGAAAAGGTTGATTTAAATCAGGCCGACGCGTCGACGCTGCAGCGGGAGTTGTCCGGCATCGGGGAAGCCAAGGCCAAGGCGATTGTTACCTATCGTGATAGTAATGGGCCGTTTGCGTCGGTGGACGAGCTGCTCGAAGTGAAGGGAATCGGCAAAGCCATTCTGGATAAGAACCGCGAAAAGCTTGAGGTGAACTAAGCTTGTAATTCAGCGCCATGGGCCGGTCATTGACCGGCCTTTTTGCATTCTGGCGTACGTGGTGATTTAGCGCCTTCTGTCGGCAGATGAAAAATTACGGCTATCATATTGCGATTAAATTATGCCTATAATAAATTCGTCATCCGGCTTGGCGCTCTGAAGCGCAGGCGCTTTTCTTTTTCCTTACGCATTTCAGGAGCACGTCATGAATTCTGTCCAGACCCAAGGTACGGCTCTTGTTACCGGTGCTTCATCCGGGATTGGTGCCATTTACGCTGAGCGCTTGGCAGCACGCGGTTTTGATTTGTTGCTGGTCGCACGTGACGAACAGCGTCTTCAGGCCGCGGCGAGCAAGCTGCGCGCCGAGCATGGTGTTCAGGTCGAGGTGCTGAAAGCGGATCTCACGCAAAAGGATGATGTGCTGAAACTTGAGCAGCGCCTTCGCAGCGATTCGAGTATCAGTCTGCTGCTGAATAACGCGGGTGTCGCGGCAGATGGCTTGCTGGCCAACGCTGATTTGGACCAACTGGAACGTTTGATTCAATTGAACGTAACGACGGTCACGCGCCTGGCTTCGGCGGCGGCCGCCAGTTTTGCCAAAGCCGGCCGGGGTACGATCATCAACATCGCCTCGGTGGTGGCGTTGTTTCCCGAGCGCTTCAACGCCACTTACAGCGCCAGCAAGGCTTATGTGTTGAGCCTGACCCAGTCGTTGAATGCCGAGCTGGATGGCACCGGGGTCAAAGTACAAGCGGTGTTGCCAGGCGTGACTCGCACCGAAATCTGGGAGCGTTCCGGTATTGACGCAAGCCAGATCCCGGCGGACATGGTCATGGAAGCGGGTGAGATGGTCGATGCTTCGTTGTCGGGGCTGGACCAGGGAGAACTGATCACCATTCCTTCGTTGCCGGATGCCTCTGACTGGGATGCGTTTGTCGCGGCGCGTCTAGTGATGGCGCCGAATCTTTCCAAAAGCAAGGCCGCTTCGCGTTACAAGTGAGGCACCCTCCATTGGCTTGAGGTAGTTGCGGTATGAGTGAACGTCGAGTGGTTGTAACGGGCATGGGTTTGGTGTCTCCGCTGGGTAGCGGGGTCGAAGCCGTCTGGGAGCGTCTGTTGGCCGGACGTTCGGGATTGCGCAACCTGCCGGAGGAAGTCGTGGCTGATCTGCCGGCCAAGGTCGGTGGCGCAGTGCCGACGCTGGCCGAAGATGCCGAGGCGGGTTTTGATCCGGATCGTGCGACGCCACCCAAAGAGCAGAAGAAGATGGACCGCTTCATTATGTTTGCCATGGAAGCGGCACGTCAGGCGCTTGAGCAAGCCGGTTGGCAGGCTCAGGATGCCAATGCCCAGGAGCGTACGGCGACCATTATCGGCTCGGGGGTCGGTGGTTTCGGCGCGATTGCCGATGCGGTCCGCACCACCGACAGTCGTGGCCCGCGGCGTTTGTCGCCTTTTACCATTCCTTCCTTTCTGGTCAATCTGGCCGCGGGCCATGTGTCGATCCAGCACGGATTCAAAGGCCCCCTGGGTGCTCCGGTAACGGCGTGCGCGGCCGGGGTTCAGGCGATTGGTGATGCGGCGCGGCTGATCCGTTGCGGCGAGGCGGACATTGCGGTGTGTGGCGGTGCGGAGGCGTCGATCGATCGTGTCAGTCTCGCCGGGTTCGCTGCGGCTCGCGCGTTGTCCAGTGGTTACAACGAAACGCCGGAGCGGGCTTCGCGTCCGTTCGACCGTGACCGCGATGGTTTTGTCATGGGTGAGGGCGCAGGCCTTCTGGTGATCGAATCCCTGGAGCATGCACTGGCCCGTGGCGCGCAACCGCTGGCGGAACTGGTCGGTTACGGCACCAGCGCCGACGCCTATCACCTGACCGCCGGCCCCGAAGATGGCAGTGGTGCGCGACGGGCGATGTCGCTGGCGCTGGCTCAGGCGGGCGTTGCTGCGGCACAGGTTCAGCACCTCAATGCTCATGCAACCTCGACGCCGGTTGGGGATCTGGGCGAGTTGGCAGCCATCAAATCGTTGTTCGGCACGGATAACAAGATTGCGGTCACGTCGACCAAGTCGGCCACCGGGCATTTGCTCGGCGCGGCGGGCGGGATCGAGGCGATCTTCACGCTGTTGGCGATCCGTGATCAGATCGTGCCGGCCACCCTCAACCTGGATAACCCGGATCCGGCGGCGCAAGGTGTGGACATCGTCCATGGTCAGGCGCGGCCGATGGCCATCGAGTATGCGCTGTCCAACGGTTTCGGCTTTGGTGGGGTCAATGCCAGCGTGCTCTTTAAGCGCTGGCAGGGTTAATCCCGGGGCTTTTTGAGAAAGTCGCGCGTGACGTCGAGAATCCGCTGGGCCAGATCGGCGCTCTCGACACTGCGCGACAACAGCAGCGCCCCGACCATTGCGGACATGATGAAGATGCTCTGGTCGGCGGCATCATCACCTTCAAGGGTGCCTTGTATTTGTTCGAGCCGTGCGTTGAGCACCACGTCGGAGGTCGGACTTGGCTGTCCGCGCAGGCCGAGTTCCGATGACATGGTCGGCAGCGGGCACCCTTCGTGGGGTGAAGTCTGGTGCCATTCGGACAAGTACGCGTCAATGAACGCCTCGAGTGGGCGTTCCTGAGCGAACAGTTCGGCGCAGATGACTTCCACCTCGGCGCCTGCAGCCTGCAGGGCCTTTTCTACCAGCTCATCCTTGGACTTGAAATGCGAATAGAAGCCGCCGTGAGTCAAGCCCAGCGCTTTCATCAGGGGCTGCAAGCCGGTCGCGCCAATACCGTCGCGGCGAAATCGCGCTGAAGCTTCCTTGATGATGCGTTTGTGGGTCTGAGCTTTATGGTCCTGCGAGTAACGCATCTGGTATCTCCGCAACAATGCGCCATCTTAACCAATGGAAATGGGATGGTGACTGTACTTCTATTTCTAAAAAGCATGCAGATGCGTCCAACGCCTTCATGACGTCTCGACCGAACTGGCACGGATAGTGATTACCCGTTAGCTGACGATTGTTGAACAATCATAAGGCGATAAGTATGAACAGCGGACTGTCCCTGGCCGACCACATCACCCTGGAGTTACGCGCCGACATTATTGGCGGTCGTTTGCTGCCCGGCATGGCGCTGGTGGAAAACGATCTGGTGTCAGCCTACAACGCTTCCCGCAACACCATCCGCGAAGCCTTGCATCGATTGGGGCAGGAAGGTCTGACCCGTTATGTGCGCAACAAAGGTGTGATGGTGCGTCGCTTGGGCGTCGACGATGTGCGGGATCTGTTCAACGTCCGCCGCACGCTGGAGTTGCAGGCCATCAGTGCCAGTCAGCCGCTGCGCGATTATCAGTCCGACCGGATGCTCGAAGCCCTGGAAGCCACCGAACTGGCCCGGGAGCGCGAGGATTGGCGCGCCGTGGGCACGCACAGCCTGGCGTTTCATCAACACATCGTCGGGTTGCTGCGCAGCCCGTTGTTCGATGAGTTCTTCACCAATGTCGTCGCGCAACTGCGCCTGGTGTTTTGCGCCGCGCCCGATGAATCACGGTTTCAGGCGCCCTGGCTGGCGCGTGACCGGCAGATTCACGAGCTGTTGGCCGAAGGCGACAAACGCGCCGCCGAGGACGCCATGAGCCGTTATCTCGACGATTCCGAACACCTTCTGTTGCAAATGCTTGCTCCTTCTTCCCATCACTGATCGAGGATTCGTGCCATGTACAAAGACTATCCGGCGGCCTACCAAGTCAGCAAAGGTTCGGCCTTGCAGGTGGACAAAGCCTTCTATGAAAAGATCCGGGATACGAAGGAGGGGCGCACGCTGATCGAGCAGTTCGAAGTGCCGATCCGCACCGGCCGCGCCTGGCATGTCCCGGCCGGGCACGTGTTTCGCGTGACCACGCCGGTCGGCCCGCAAGTCGGGGATTTCAACGTCTGGAATGCCAACGATCCGCGTGAACGCTTGTGGGCTTCGCGCACGCGGCAGTTGCAAGGGGCGCATGTCAGCACTCACGACCGGCTCTGGTCGAACCTGCCATTCTTGCGGCCGCTGGTGACCATCACCGATGACAGCCTGGCCGACTACGGCATTGACGAACATGGTGGGCGCCTGCACGACTTGCTCGGCACCCGCTGCGATCCCTATGTGAACAAAATGCTCACCGGCGAAGACTTCCACCATCACTGCCACTCCAACCTGACCCGCGCAGTGTTGCCCCATGGCCTGACCGAGTTCGACGTGCATGACGTGCTGAACATTTTCCAGTGCACCGGCCTCAATCACGACGACATGTACTTCATGAAAGCCTGTCCGGCGCAGAAGGGCGACTACCTGGAATTCTTTGCCGAGATCGATCTGTTGTGCGCGTTGTCGACCTGTCCGGGGGGCGATCTGTCGCTGGCCATGTGGGGGCCGGACGCGCAGGACCCGCTGAGCGTGTGTCGCCCGCTTGGGGTGGAGATCTACAAACTGGAGGATTCACTGCTCGAAGGCTGGAGCCAGCCGGAGCGTGCGGCGTACAAAGGGCTGCATGGCTTGCACATCGCCAAGGCCGATTGGGAAAAATAACCGTCATCTGTAGGAGCGAGCCTGCTCGCGATGGACGTTAACGATAACGCGTTTATTCTGAGTAAACGCGTTGTTCTCAGGTGCATCGCGAGCAGGCTCGCTCCTACAGGGATCAGGTTTTTTTCAGCGGTCCTGCGCATCCTTGGCATCCGCTTGCGCGTTGCGTTCAGCGACGCGTTTGCGTTGCTCATCGGTCAGTTCGACCTTGTGGGCGGTGTCGCGCAACAACATCAAACCACCCACGATCGAGCCGATTGCAACGATCAGAATCAACCAGGCATACCAGGGCATAGGGCTCTCCTTGAGGGCAGGCCGATTGGCGGGTTTCGCCAATCGATCGTGCATACCACTTTGAGCGATTCAATTTCGCAGTGGTTCCATTCTATGCCTGATCGACCCGCAACACCTGCTGCGATTCAGAGCCCGGTCAACATCGCGTCCGCCGGTGCATCGGCGCGCAATTGCGCGGTCAGCATGAAGTACACGAAACCCACGGCCATGAAGCCGAGGAAAATCGCGCCGATCAGCGCGTTGAACCACGCCATCGCCACCAGGCACACCACCGCCAGCACCAGTGCAATGGCCGGCACCAACGGGTAGCACGGCGCGCGGAAAGTGCGCTCCAGGTTCGGCTCGGTTTTACGCAGCTTGAACAGGCTCAGCATGCTCATGATGTACATCACGATCGCGCCGAACACCGCCATGGTGATCATCGCGGCGGTCAGTGTCATGCCGCCGAGGTTGATCAAGCCATCGCTGTAGATCGCCGCGATCCCGATGACACCACCGGCGATGATTGCCCGGTGCGGCGTCTGGAAGCGCGAGAGTTTGGCCAGCGACGCCGGCAGGTAACCGGCTCGCGCAAGGGCGAAGAACTGCCGCGAGTAACCGAGGATGATCCCGTGGAAACTCGCCACCAGACCGAACAGGCCGATCCACACCAGCATGTGCAACCAGCCGGAGCTTTCGCCGACCACGGTTTTCATCGCTTGCGGCAGCGGGTCGTTGATGTTCGACAAAGTGCGCCAGTCGCCGACGCCGCCGGCAAAGAACATCACGCCCATGGCCAGCAACACCAAGGTCAAAATGCCGCTGATGTACGCCTTGGGAATCGTGCGTTTCGGGTCCTTGGCTTCTTCGGCGGCCATGGCGGCGCCTTCGATGGCGAGGAAAAACCAGATGGCAAACGGAATCGCCGCGAACATCCCGGCAATCGCCGGTGCGCCGAACACATCGGAGCCGGCCCAGCCGTTCAGCGCGAAGTTGCTGAAGCTGAATGCCGGCGCAACCACGCCCATGAACACCAGCAATTCGGCCACCGCGAGTACGCAGACCACCAGCTCGAAGGTGGCCGCCAGTTTCACCCCGAGGATGTTCAGGCCCATGAACACGATGTAGGCGCCGACCGCTGCGTGTTTCGGGTCGAGGGCGGGGAATTGCACGTTGAGGTAGGCGCCGATCGCCAATGCGATGGCCGGTGGGGCGAAGACGAATTCGATCAGCGTCGCCAGCCCGGCGATCAATCCGCCTTTCTCGCCAAAGGCGCGGCGGCTGTAGGCAAAGGGACCGCCAGCGTGAGGAATCGCCGTGGTCAGCTCGGTGAAGCTGAAGATGAAGCAGGTGTACATCGTGGCGACCATGAAGGACGTCACCAGGAAACCAAGTGTGCCCGCCACGCCCCAGCCGTAACTCCAGCCGAAATACTCACCGGAAATCACCAGCCCGACCGCGATGCCCCACAGGTGCAGCGTGCCCAGCGTGGGTTTGAGTTGTGTGTTCATGCGTTTGCTCCCTGAACGGTTTGGACAGCTCGGGGAGGGCGTGTGCAGTGGGCGTGCCAGTGTGGTGATGGCCGTCGTAAAGCGTAAAAAGGTGTCGTATCGGGGATGTTGGCTACCGAATCAGCAGTTTTTGTGCGCCAGTTAGGGGCAGTGGTGCCCGTTCTGCAGCCATCGCTGGCAAGCCAGCTCCTACAGTTGAAATGCGTTTGCGCAGAAAACGTCGATCCCCTGTAGGAGCTGGCTTGCCAGCGATGAGGCCCGCGAAAACACCGCTGTAACGCCCGCATAAACCCACTCTTTACACTTTCTTTATGCACAGCCAACCCCCTCGATCTCGCTCCTTTACAGCCTTCCTTCCGACAATGACTCCACACGCGGCAATACGCCGTAACACGGAGAACTTCCATGAGCGTTCTGGACGGGGTGTCACTGCTGTTGGCAGTGGGGCTGTTCATTTATCTGTTGGTTGCGCTGTTGCGCGCGGACCGGAACTAGGAGCGGCTATGCACAGTTATGACTATTGGCTGATCCTGGCCTTCTTCGCCGTGGTGCTGATCCCGGCACCGTTTCTCGGGCGGTTCTACTACAAGGTCATGGAAGGCCAGCGCACCTGGCTGACACCGATCCTGGGACCTGTGGAGCGTGGCTGTTATCGGGTGGCCGGCGTTGATCCGCAAGCCGAACAGAGCTGGCAGAAATACACCCTGGCCTTACTCGCCTTCAACCTCGCGGGCTTTTTGCTGTTGTTCGTGATTCTGTTGTTCCAGGACCACTTGCCGCTCAACCCGCAAAACCTGCCGGGTCAGGAGTGGACGCTGGCGTTCAACACCGCCGTCAGTTTCATGACCAATACCAACTGGCAGGGCTACAGCGGCGAAGCCTCGCTGAGCTACCTGAGCCAGATGGTCGGTCTCACCGTGCAGAACTTCGTCAGCGCCGCCACCGGCCTCGCTGTGCTGGTTGCGTTGTGCCGGGGCATCGGTCGCAAATCGACCAAAACCCTGGGCAATTTCTGGGTCGACATGACCCGCGCCACCCTCTACGGCCTGCTGCCGCTGTGCCTGCTGCTGGCGCTGTACCTGGTCTGGCAGGGCGTGCCGCAAACTTTCGCGCAGTACGTGAATGCGGTGACGATGCAAGGCGTCGATCAGGTGATCCCGCTCGGCCCGGCCGCCAGCCAGATTGCGATCAAGCAACTGGGCACCAATGGTGGCGGCTTCTTCGGTGTCAACTCGGCGCACCCGTTCGAGAACCCGACGGCGTGGAGCAACCTGTTCGAAGTGGCCTCGATCATTCTGATCCCGGTCGCCCTGGTGTTCACCTTCGGTCATTACGTCAAAGATCTGCGTCAGAGCCGCGCGATCATCGCCTGCATGCTGGCGCTGTTCCTGATTGGCGGCGCGACTTCGCTGTGGGCTGAATACCAACCGAATCCGACCCTGAACAACGTCGCCGTCGAACAGACCGCGCCGCTGGAAGGCAAGGAAGCGCGCTTCGGCACCACCGCCACGGTGTTGTGGTCGGTGACCACGACTGCCGCGTCCAACGGCTCGGTCAACGGCATGCACGACAGCCTCAACCCGCTGAGCGGCATGGTCGCGATGGTCAACATGATGGTCGGCGAAGTGATCTTCGGCGGCGTCGGTGCCGGGCTCTACGGCATGTTGCTCAACGTGTTGATCGCGGTGTTCCTCGCCGGCCTGATGATCGGCCGCACCCCGGAATACCTCGGCAAGAAACTGCAAGCCAAGGAAGTGCAATTGCTGGTGGTGACTTTGCTGGTGATGCCGGTCGGCGTGCTGGTGCTCGGCGCGATTGCCGCGAGCCTGCCGGGCCCGGTCGCCTCGGTGAGCAACCCCGGCGCCCACGGTTTCAGCCAGTTGCTGTACGCCTACACATCGGCGAGTGCCAACAACGGTTCGGCATTCGGCGGTTTCGGTGCCAACACCGCGTTCCACAACCTGATGCTCGGCCTGGGCATGTTGATCGGTCGCTTCGGTTACATCCTCCCGGTACTGGCCCTGGCCGGCAGCCTGGCGATGAAGAAAACCGCACCAATCGGCCAGAACAGTTTCCCGACCCACGGCCCGCTGTTTGTGACGTTGCTGACCGTGACCATTTTGCTGGTGGGTGGTTTGACCTTCCTGCCGACGTTGGCGCTGGGTCCTATCGCTGAACATTTGAGCATGGGCTTCTGAGGAATCAATGATGAATATGCCCGTAAGTAAAGCCGCCACCGTCAAGGCGTCGGAACAACCGAAAACCGCGATCTCGGCCCTGTGGCGTCCGGCGCTGGTGCAAGCCTTCGTCAAGCTCGACCCACGGCAATTGCAGCGTGCGCCGGTGATGCTGGTGGTCGAACTGACCGCCGTCCTGACCACCGTGCTGTGCTTCATTCCCGACAGCGCCGTGCCGACCTTCGTCGCTGCGCAAATCGCCTTGTGGCTGTGGTTCACCGTGCTGTTCGCCAACTTCGCCGAAGCCTTGGCCGAAGGTCGTGGCAAGGCCCGCGCCGACAGCCTCAAGGCTGGCAGCGAAGGCTTGAGCGCACGCCGCAAAACCGGCAACGGCGCCTTTCAAGTGGTGCCGGCCACCAGCCTGCGCAAGGGCGATGTGGTGCGCGTCGAAGCCGGGGAAATGATCCCCGGTGACGGCGAGGTCATCGAAGGCATCGCGGCAGTCAACGAAGCGGCGATTACCGGTGAATCCGCGCCGGTGATCCGTGAATCAGGCGGCGACCGTTCGGCCGTCACCGGCAACACCCGACTGGTCTCCGACTGGCTGCTGGTGCGCATCACCGCCAACCCTGGCGAGTCGACACTGGACCGCATGATCGCTTTGGTCGAAGGCGCCAAACGCCAGAAAACCCCGAACGAAGTGGCGCTCGACATCCTGCTGATCGGCCTGACGCTGATCTTCCTGCTGGTGGTCGTGACCCTGCAACCGTTCGCCCACTTCGCCAACGGCAGCCTGCCGCTGGTGTTCCTGGTGGCGTTATTGGTCACGCTGATTCCGACCACCATCGGCGGTTTGCTCTCGGCCATCGGTATCGCCGGCATGGACCGTCTGGTGCGCCTGAATGTGATCGCCAAATCCGGGCGCGCCGTGGAAGCGGCGGGGGACGTACACGTCCTGCTGCTGGACAAGACCGGCACCATCACTTTCGGTAACCGTCGTTGCACCGCGGTGTATGCCGCACCGGGTGTCAGCGCCAAGGAGCTGGCCGAGGGCGCGCTGTTCGCTTCGCTGGCCGATGACACCGCGGAAGGCAAGTCCATCGTCGAGTACCTGCGCGGCATTCATCCACAACCCGAGCCTGGCACCGAAGTGCTGACGGCGGTGCCGTTCAGCGCCGAGACTCGCTTGTCCGGTGTCGACTATCAGGGCCGCGTGTATCGCAAGGGCGCGGTGGATTCGCTGCTGGCGTTCGTCGGCCTGAAACGCGCCGATCTCGCCCCGGCATTGTCCCGGGAAATCGACAAGATCGCCCAGAGCGGCGGTACGCCGTTGCTGGTGTGCGCCGACGGTAAATTGCTCGGCGCGATCCACCTCAAGGACGTGGTCAAGCCAGGCATCCGCGAGCGTTTCGCCGAGCTGCGCAAACTGGGGATTCGCACCGTCATGGTGACCGGCGACAACCCGCTGACCGCCGCGGCGATTGCGGCCGAAGCCGGTGTGGACGACGTGCTGGCTGAAGCTACGCCGGAGAAAAAACTGGCGCGTATTCGTCACGAGCAGAACGACGGTCGTCTGGTCGCGATGTGCGGCGACGGCGCCAACGACGCCCCGGCACTGGCCCAGGCCGACGTCGGCATGGCGATGAACGACGGCACACAAGCGGCGCGCGAAGCGGCCAACATGGTCGACCTCGACAGCGACCCGACCAAGCTGCTGGACGTGGTGCAGATCGGCAAGGAATTGCTGGTGACTCGCGGTGCGCTGACGACCTTTTCCATCGCCAACGACGTGGCCAAATACTTCGCGATTCTGCCGGCGCTGTTCGCCTCGATCTACCCGCAACTGGGTGTGCTCAACGTCATGCAACTGAGCAGTCCGCAGAGCGCGATTCTGTCGGCGATCGTGTTCAACGCCTTGATCATTGTGGTGCTGATTCCACTGGCCTTGCGTGGCGTGCGTGTGCAGGCGGCGAGTGCGGCGGCGTTGTTGCGCCGCAACCTGTTGATCTACGGGCTGGGCGGGATTCTGGTGCCGTTCGTGGGCATCAAGGCGATCGACATGCTGTTGACGGCGTTGCATCTGGTTTGACCCGATTTGGCGGTGTGTCAAACACACTGCCTTCGCGGGCAAGTCGAAACGTCGCACCGCTCGCTCCTACAGGTGTTCACCACCCTCCTGTAGGAGCGAAGCTTGCTCGCGAAGAATGCACCACGGTTCATCGATATGAACACCGAATCTGTTCACCGAATTCGAGGATTTTGAAATGTCCACAATGATACGTCCGGCCCTGAGCCTGCTGGTCCTGATGACCCTGATCACCGGCATCGCTTATCCGTTGGTGGTCACTGGCGTCGCGCAGGTCGCGTTCCCTGACCAGGCCAATGGCAGCCTCGTGCGTGACGCCGACGGCAAAGTCCGCGGCTCTTCGCTGATTGCCCAGGATTTTACCGGTGACGCATGGTTCCATCCGCGCCCGTCGGCCGGTGCTTTCGCCACGGTATCGAGCAGCGCCAGCAACCTGTCGCCAAGCAACCCGGCCCTGGCCACTCGGGTGATCGACGATGCCAATAAACTGCTGGTGCCAGGCCAGGGGCCGGTGCCGTTGGCGCTGCTGACCACTTCTGGCAGCGGGCTTGATCCGCACTTGCCACCAGCGGCGATTGCCTATCAACTGGCGCGTGTTGCGGCGACGCGGAATCTGCCGGTGTCTACGCTTCAGAATCTGCTGGCCGCGCACATCGAACAGCCGTTGGTGGGGCCGCCGGTGGTGAATGTGTTGGCGCTGAACATGGCGTTGGAAAAGTTGTAAATCGGTGGCGCCGCCAATCGCTAGCAGGCTAGCTCCCACATGGAATGCATACCCCCTGTGGGAGCTAGCCTGCTAGCGATGGCGATAGAACAATCACCACATCAACACCTGAAAAAAGAGAACTTCAAGCATGAGTGACTCCGGCCGCGCCGACGCGCTGTTAGCAGACCTGCCCCGCGATGGCCGTGGCCGGCTCAAGGTTTTCCTCGGTGCCGCGCCCGGTGTCGGCAAGACCTACGCCATGCTGCAAGCGGCCCACACTCAACTGCGCCAGGGCGTAAAAGTCATCGCCGGCGTGGTCGAAACCCACGGCCGTGCCGAAACCGAAGCGCTGCTCGGCGGCTTGCCGCAGCAACCGCTGGTGCGCTCGGAATACCGTGGCGTGATGCTCGAAGAAATGGACCTCGACGGCCTGCTCGCAGCCAAACCGAAACTGGTGCTGGTCGACGAACTGGCCCACAGCAACGCGCCCGGCAGTCGTCACGCCAAGCGCTGGCAAGATATTCAGGAACTGCTCGCCGCCGGCATCGACGTGTTCACCACGGTCAACGTCCAGCACCTGGAAAGCCTCAACGACCAGGTGCGCGGCATCACCGGCGTGCAGGTCCGCGAAACCTTGCCGGACTGGGTGCTGCAAGAAGCCTATGAACTGCTGCTGATCGACTTGCCGCCACGGGAGCTGCTCGAGCGTCTGCGCGACGGCAAGGTCTACGTGCCGGAGCAGGCGCGGGCGGCCATCGATGCGTTTTTCACCCAGACCAACCTCACCGCCCTGCGCGAATTGGCGATGCAGACGGCGGCGGCTCAGGTCGATAACGATCTGGCGCAAGGGTATCGCCAGCTCGGCCAGGCGGCGCCTGCGGTACGCGGTCGGTTGCTGGTCGGTGTCGATGGCGATGCTCAGGCCGAACGCCTGGTGCGTCACGCCAGTCGTGTCGCCCAGCGCCGGCATTTGCCGTGGAGCCTGGTACACGTGGATAACGGCAGCGTGCGCGACGAGCAATCGCGCCTGCGTCTGCAAAGTGCCCAGCAACTGGCTGAACGTCTCGGTGGCGAAGTGGTGTTGTTGCGTGCCGGCGAAGTTGCGAAAACCCTGATCCAGCACGCCGCCGAACGCCGTGCCAGCCTGGTGTTGGTCGGTCAGTCCCGGCAGCGTTTGCGTCGCCGCCTGTTCGGCGGTGGTTTGGCGTCACGCTTGCTGCGCGATGCACGTGGACTGGAAATCAACGTCCTCGACAGCGATCACGAACAGCATCAGCCGCGCCAGCGTTCGGCGCAGTCACTGGTGTGGTTCGACTATGCGCTGGCGCTGGTCGCAACCGTGCTCGCCAGCGCACTGGCCTGGGCCGTGGCGAGTGTCTTGCCGCTGCCGAACATCTCGCTGGTGTTCCTCGCCGCCGTGTTGCTGGTGGCGGTGCGCAGCAGCCTCGGCCCGGCGCTGGCCTGTGCGGCGCTTTCGTTTCTGACCTATGACTTTCTGTTCATTCCGCCGAATTTTTCCTTCAGCATCCAGCGCGAAGAAGACGTACTGACGCTGCTGTTTTTCCTGCTGATGGCTGCGCTCACCGGCAACCTCGCCGCGCGCCAGCGCCGGCAATTGCAGGCGTTGCGCGATACGCAGGAAGAGACCACCGAACTGCTCGACCTGTCGCGCAAACTCACCGCCGCCACCGACCGCCAGGCCGTGGTCAGCGCCGCCGCACAGCACCTAAACGGCTGGAAAGACGTGCAGCTGTGTCTGCTCAATCGCGATGGTCAGGCAGGCTGGAAAGTCGAAACCGGTGGCCCGCTGGAATTCACCGAAGCCGAACGCGCCGCCGCCGATTGGGCCTGGCAACACGATCAACCGGCGGGCGCGGGCACCGGCACGCTGCCGTTCGGGCGTTGGTGGTGGTGGCCGCTTTCGGTGGAAGACGGGCCGCTGGCGTTGCTCGGCGTCTGTGCCAAAGAAGGGCAGACCTTGAGCGGTCAGCGTCGACGTTTATTGACTGCGCTCAGTCAGCCGCTGGCCCAGGCGCTGGCACGCGCACAACTGGCCGAAGACCTGGAAGCGGCGCGGCTGCATGGTGAAACCGAGCAACTGCGCAGTGCCTTGCTGGCCTCGGTATCCCACGATCTGCGCACGCCGCTGACTTCCATGCGCGGCAGCATCGACAGCCTGTTGGCGCTCGGCGAAGCCATCCCGCTGGAGGATCGCCGCGAACTGCTCGAAGGCACGCGTGATGAAGCCGAGCGCCTCGATCGCTACATTCAAAACCTGCTGGACATGACCCGCCTCGGTCACGGCGCGCTGAAGCTCGCGCGGGACTGGGTGTCACCGGCCGACATCGTTGGCAGTTCGCTCAATCGCCTGCGCGCGGTGCTGGCGCCGTTGCAGGTCAGCACCGATGTGCCCGCGCAGCTGCCGCTGCTGTTCGTCCACGCGGCGCTGATCGAGCAGGCGCTGGTCAACGTGCTGGAAAACGCCGCACGGTTTTCACCGGTGTATGGGCGTTTGCAATTGCGCGCCGGCGTGGTTGAAAACGAGCTGTTCTTCTCGGTCAGCGATGAAGGCCCGGGCATTCCGGAGGAGGAGCGGGCGAAGATTTTCGACATGTTCTACACCGCCGCACGCGGTGATCGTGGCGGGCAGGGAACCGGGCTGGGGCTGGCGATCTGTCAGGGCATGGTCGGCGCGCACGGCGGGCGCATCAGCGTCGATGACGGCATCGACGGGCGCGGCACCTGCATCACCCTTCACTTGCCCCTGCAGGAACAACCTTCCTTTGAAATCGAGAGCGGACAGTGAGCACTGAAAGTGAAGCCTGATACCCTTTGGACATCTCCATGCCGCGACCGGAAACCATGAGCCAGACCGCGACCATTTTGGTCATCGACGACGAACCGCAGATCCGCAAGTTCCTGCGCATCAGCCTCGCCTCCCAAGGCTACAAAGTGCTGGAGGCGGGCACCGGCACCGAAGGCCTGGCGCAAGCCGCATTGAACAAACCCGATTTGCTGGTGCTCGACCTCGGCCTGCCGGACATGGACGGCCAGCAAGTGCTGCGCGAGTTCCGTGAATGGTCGACGGTGCCGGTGCTGGTGCTGTCTGTGCGCGCCGGTGAAGGGCAGAAGGTCGAAGCGCTGGATGGCGGCGCCAATGACTACGTGACCAAGCCGTTCGGCATTCAGGAATTTCTGGCACGGGTGCGTGCCCTGTTGCGTCAGGCGCCGGTGGGCGAGGCGCAACAAGCGGCGTTGACGTTCGGCCCGTTGACCGTGGATCTGGCGTATCGCCGGGTGCTGCTCGAAGGTGTCGAAGTGGCGTTGACCCGCAAGGAATACGCAGTGCTGGCGCAACTGGCGCGGCATCCGGGAAGGGTCATCACCCAGCAGCAATTGCTCAAGGATATCTGGGGGCCGACCCATACCGAAGACAGTCATTATCTGCGGATTGTAGTGGGGCATTTGCGGCAGAAGCTGGCGGATGATCCGACGCAGCCACGGTTTATCGTGACCGAGGCGGGGGTTGGGTATCGGTTGTTGAGTGAGGGTGGGGTTTAGTTTTTGTGCTGAATCGTCCGGCCCCATCGCCGGCAAGCCAGCTCCTACAGGGACCAGAGTCGTTTGCAAATCTTGTGATCACCTCAAACTTTGTAGGAGCCGGCTTGCCGGCGATGAGGCCCTCACATTCACTCGAGAATCCTCAGGAATCCCGCTCGTTCTCATACCGATCCAAGGTGTCCCGCGCAATCTCGCGCCCCAGCGCGATCAACTCCGGAGCCTTGTAAAACTCGAAGAACCGGCACACTCGCTTCGGCACGTTGATCAGAATATCCGGCGGATAGCCGGCGATCTTGTACTGCGCCAACGACGTCTGCATCACCTCGAAACTCTGGTTGATCAAATCCAGCAAGGACGCCGGTCCCACGTTGTCGATGATGAATGAACCGGTGGCCGACTTCGGCGCACCGTCGCGTTCAGGGGCGGCTGCCGGTTGCTGGGCTTCGGGCTCGGCGGACTCGACCCAGGGATTGATCTCGGCCGCCTCGGCCATCAACGCTTCCTTTTCCAGCAACAGCAATTGTTCTGCCTGTTTGCGGCGGAACGGCATTTTCGAACCCAGCGAGTTGATCAGGCTGTCGAACCGGGTCCTGAACGCGGCAGGGCGCTGGATCACCGGCAATTGATAGTGACGCTGGTTGGTGGAGTTGAGGTTGACCGCAATGATCAGGTCGCAATGGCTCGACACCACGGGCACGATCGGCAAAGGGTTGAGGATGCCGCCGTCCACCAGCATGCGATTGCCCTGCATCACCGGGGTGAACAGGCTCGGAATCGCCGCCGAGGCGCGCATCGCCTGGTGCAGACAACCTTCCTGAAACCAGATTTCCTGCTGGTTGGTCAGGTCGGTGGCCACCGCCGTGTAGGGGATGCGCAAGTCTTCGATATTGATCTCGCCGACGATCTTGCGGATCTGCCCGAAGACCTTCTCACCGCGAATCGCCCCCAGCCGAAAACTGACGTCCACCAGGCGCAACACGTCGAGGTAATCCAGGCTTTCGATCCAGTTGCGGTAATCATCCAGTTTGCCGGCGGCATAAATCCCGCCGACCACCGCACCCATCGAGCAGCCGGCAATGCAGGAGATGTCGTAGCCACGCCGTTCGATCTCTTCAATGACCCCGATATGGGCATATCCTCGGGCCCCACCTGAGCCCAGCACCAGTGCGACGCGCTTTTTCATGAATCGCCCTCGTCTGACAAGGTTCAACAATGCACCCATCGAGGGGCGCGCTTCAATCGTCAAGGTCGCTTGGCAGGGTGAAGGCGTCGTTTTTTCGACACTCCATGGCGGCAGATGGTTATTCTCCCGAGCGCTATAGTTTCGGCGGCGGGAGCAAGGCACTTTTCACGCGCCGGACCGTCTTACCTGCACGACTGTTTTTCCTATTGTTGAGGTGTGAGTGATGAAAGCCTGGATCTGTGTGCCCTTGATTGCGCTGGCACTCGCCGGTTGTGCCGGCAAAACCGCTTACCGTGACAGCTGCGGCAACGGGCTCGATGCGGCGTGGCGTGAGCTGGACCTGGCCAAGGCCGAAGGTTTTGCCGGCACCGTCAGCTACTCCAAGGCCCTGTCGTTGCTGACCGGCGCCAAGACCCAGCAGCAATTCGAAGCGTTCGAAGGCTGCGCCAGGAAAGCCGAGAAGGCGCGCTTTTATATTCGTGAGTCACGCGCTGGCCGTTAAACAAGGCGCTAATCTGTAGGAGCCGGCTTGCTGGTGAAGGCGTCATCACGGCCGCCATCGCCAGCAAGCCGGCTCCTACAATTGGAGTCAATCACATGATTAATCGGTTGGTGGCTCAAGTTCTGGGCCTGGAAGTCCGTTTGCTGGCCTGTCAGGCCCGGTTGAATGCCCGCACCGATCCGGAAGCGTTGCACGATCTGCGCACCACGGTTCGCCGTTTGCGCAGCCTGCTGCGACCATTGCGTGGCTTGCCCGGTGTCGAGCAACTGGAAGCGGCAGCGTCGGCCGTGGGGCAGTTGACCACGCCGTTGCGCGATCGCGAAGTGCTGGCGGCGTATTTGCACGAACACGATCAACCCGAGGCGGCGCAACGGCGCATGGCGCAGATGGCCGAGGCTTACCCGGCGGTTGCGGCGAGCCCTGAGCTGTTGCAGTTGCTGATGATCCTTGACGCCTTTCCGCGCTTTTTACGCGCCTCGCAGCGTCAGGGTTTGCTCAAGGGCTTGCGCCAACGCATCGAGAAGCGCCTGGCCAAACAATGGAAGAAACTCGATCAGGCGCTGCACGATCCCGCCCATGATCGCCATCGTCTGCGCTTGCTGATCAAGCGCGTGCGTTATGGCATCGAGGCGTATCCCGAGCTGGATCGCTTGCCGAAACCGGCGCTGCCCAGATTGAAGTCGGCCCAAGCTGCGTTGGGCGATTGGCACGACTGCTGGCAATGGCTGGCCCGGGCTGAGGAGGAAGCCGATTTGCAGCCTTGCGTGGCGGTCTGGAAAACCACCATGGCCGAGGCCGAAGGCCGTGCGGACCGTGTGCTCGACAAACTCAGTGCCACCTGCTTCAAATCCTGAAACCCCTGTAGGAGCGAGCCTGCTCGCGATGGACTTAAAGGCGACGCATGTCTCCAGACGGCATGCGTTATCGTTCACGCCCATCGCGAGCAGGCTCGCTCCTACAGGGGATCACTGTTGAATCTGGAATCGATGTGCACACGGCCTATCTGTCAGTCTCTTTGGCCAGAATAGGCGCTGTGCCATCCTCGCAGGCTGGTTAACATCCCTTCATCCTTTTCTGCCCTTGAGGTTTCCATGCGCTTTTCCGATCTGCTCGACGCCGTCCGCAGCCAGCCGCTGGAGCTGTCTATTCCGGCCGAATGGGCGCAGGGTCGCGCCAGTTTTGGTGGCCTGGTGGCCGCCTTGCAATACGAAGCCATGCGCGCGAAGGTGCCGGCGGATCGTCCTGTGCGTTCGCTGGCGATCACCTTTGTCGGGCCGGTCGAGCCTGAAGTGCCGGTCAGTTTTGAAGTTGACGTCCTGCGCGAAGGCAAGGCGGTCAGCCAGGTACTGGGCCGGGCGATGCAGAAGGGCCAGGTGGTGACACTCATCCAGGGCAGCTTCGGCGCCTCGCGACCGTCCGAAGTGGCGGTAACAGCCACGCCGGCTCCCGAAATGAAGCACTGGGACGATTGCCAGGAGCTGCCATTCATCAAAGGTGTACTGCCGGAATTCATGCGCCATCTGGCGATGCGCTGGAGTGTTGGCGGCCTGCCGTTCACCGGCAATAAATCCCGCGAGATGGGCGGTTGGGTGCGCTTGCGTGGGGATGTGAAGGAAGAGGCGGTCAGTGAGGCGCATATTCTGGCGCTGGTGGACGCCTGGCCCCCATCCTTGATGCCGCACCTGACGAAACCGGCGATGGGCAGCACGCTGACTTGGACCATCGAATTCGTCCAGCCGGTGCTGGAATTGAGCACGCTGGACTGGTGCAAGTACCTCGTTGAAATCGAACATGCCGCTGACGGCTACGGTCACGCGGCGGCGCAGCTGTGGAACGCAGAAAATCAGTTGATTGCCATGAGCCGGCAGACGGTGACGGTTTTCGCCTGATCAGTGACGACGGTGGCGCTCACGCCAGGCGCGCCACCAGCCGCCGCTGAGGAAAAACCGTGGAAAGGTCAGGAACTGCTCGACCAGCAGGCGCGACACCGCGTCTTTGCGATCACTGAACGGCTCGGAAGCTTGCGCCTCCAGGCTGTGACCGTGGCGTTGCAGGCCCAATGCCGCGAGCAGGCCGATGACGCCAATCGCGAAGTTCGCAAAGCTCAGGCTGAACACCCCGCAAACCAGCAGCAGAAACGCCACGATGAACAGCGGTACGGCAATCAGGTGCAACACCAGATTGGCCGGGTGCTGGTGATTGTCCGGGTAAGCGCGCCATTGCCAGGCGGGAAGGTTGGGGTGACGTTTGCCCATGATGCTGATCCTCGATCCATGTTGAACACATGATTGAAGAATAGGCGCGGCATGGGCGGGCGGCGAATCAAGGATGGCTATCGGAGTGATAGGTGTCATGGTCAATATCGATGTTGACCGGGCGGACGCTATCGCTGGCAAGCCAGCTCCTACAATGACCGAGTTAACCGAAGAAATGCGATCAACGCTGAACGTGTAGGAGCTGGCTTACCAGCGATGGGGGCTTCAGAGTTTCAACTGACCTATAGCCTTACTCAGTTCCCCGGCCAGCGCCGCCAACTCATTACTGGTCGTCGCCGAGTCCACGGTCTGCTTCACGGTGTTCTCGGTCACATCGCGAATACTCACCACCGCCCGATTCATCTCTTCCGCCACTTGGCTCTGCTGTTCCGCCGCCACGGCGATCTGGGTATTGCTTTCGCGCATCTGCGCCACTGCGCTGGTGATTTCGGCCAGTGCGGCGCCAGCCTCTTGCGCCTGTTGCACGCAGTCGTCAGCCTTGAATGAGCTTTCCTGCATGAAATCCACCGCGTCCCGCGTTCCGGCCTGCAACGCCGAAACCATCAGGGTGATCTCGTCGGTCGAGGTCTGCACGCTTTTGGCCAGGTTGCGCACTTCATCGGCGACCACGGCAAAACCACGACCCATTTCCCCGGCCCGTGCTGCTTCAATCGCCGCATTCAGCGCCAGTAGATTGGTTTGCTCGGCGATGCTGTGGATCACATTGACCACGCCGTTGATCTTCTGGCTGT
The DNA here is from genome assembly GCF_019956105.1 of Pseudomonas sp. BF-RE-25. Classification (NCBI taxonomy): domain Bacteria; kingdom Pseudomonadati; phylum Pseudomonadota; class Gammaproteobacteria; order Pseudomonadales; family Pseudomonadaceae; genus Pseudomonas; species Pseudomonas sp. BF-RE-25. Next base: position 21,104 of record NZ_JAHBDB010000014.1, on the reverse strand, counting down.
CTTCGGCCAGACGCTGAATCATCTCGGCCGTCTGCTGGACGCCAGTGGACAACCCGGCAATCGACTTCTGCACGCGGCTGACCACTTCCTGGCCGCTGCCGGCCAGGGTGTCGGCGGTTTTCGAAAGGTCGCGGGTGGCACCGGCGTGCTGGGCGATGTGGTAGACGGTGGCGGTCATTTCGTTGATCGCCGTGGCGGCCTGATCGGTCTCGCTTTGCTGACCGAGCATGCCGTGACGCACTTCGTTCATGCTCGATGCCAGCCGGGCGGCACCGTCATCCAGTTGTCGTGCAGTGCTGGCGACGGTGTTGACCACTCGCTGGTAACCGGCCTGCATCGCGTTGAACGCACCGGCCATCTGCCCGACTTCGTCCGTGCAGGCCAGTGGCACACGGGCGGAGAGGTCGCCGGTTTTTTCGACGTGGAGCATGACGTCTTTCAACGTATTGAGCTGACTGAGCAGAAAGCGGATCAACAATTGCGACGCACCGAGCATCGCCAGCATCAGGATGAACACCGCCACGGCGTAGTTGGCGAAACGTTCTTCGAACACCTGGCTCAGGCTCGGGCCATAAGCAATCACGGCGATGTGTTGGCCGTCGGCACGCGTGAACACTTCGGCACCCATCAAAGGGTTTTCGCCGAACAGCGGCATCGAGTTGATTTCGACCCAGCCGTTGCTGTCCGTCAGTTCCAGCACGGGTTGATCGTTGAGCAGCGGCGCGTGCCCGCGACTGAATGTCAGCAGGTTATCGGCCTTGGGCAGCGCTTGCCCGGCCGGCCAGGCGCCGAGCAGGCGTGCCTGTGCCTGGGCGGACACTTTGGATGCGTGACTGCGGGCCTGTTGTTCGAGCTGTACGGCATACAGCACCAACAACAGGGTCGTGACGAAGGCGACAGCATTGACCGCCCAGAATTTATATTTCAGCGAGATGTTGCTAAGCCAGGCACCCATGGAGGTCTTCTCTGATAGCGGAAACAGTATTGGCAAGGTGCCAGCATTGTGCCGCGGCCCCGTGCGCCGGATCTTGATATGGGTCAACATTCCCGGTCACGCTCGCGCACAGGAACTGCGGGACGTAATGCGCTATCCTTCGCGCCTTCAAAATTCCCTCGCTACAGGATTCCGCCCCCATGAAAGCCGCACTCGTCGAACTCATCAGCAAAATCAGCTCCGGGTGCATGAGCGAAGACGAAATCCTCAAAGTCGCCGACGAAGCGGCCCAGGCCTACGCCGATCCAGGCGCTTTTCTGGCTGCCAATCCAGACATTAACTACGACGACACCTTCCCGATTCCGTTGGGCGAGTGGGTGGTCGTCGGCAGCCTGCCGGAAACCGTGCTGTTCCAGGCTGACACCTATATGGACCTGTTCGCGCAGATCGTCGCTTCGTTTGGTCCAGGCGTGGATTTCAACATCAAACCCAAACAACTGGCCAAGACCGAAGCGCTGACCGCGCTCAATCGCATCCAGGTGCAAATGGGCAGCATGAACAAGGAAAACGGCGGTTATACGCTGATGAACTTCAGCCAGTTGCTCGACGACGAGCTGCAAGTGGTGTTGGTCTACGGCAACGACGTACCGCGTGTGCTCGAGCTGTGCGCCGAGGTCGGCATCGCTGCCGCGCCTTCCCTGGAAGCCCTGAAAGTCGCCATCCACGTTTGATGGCATGAAACGAACCCGCTGGGGCCGACTATCCTGAGAGGGCACACAACGCTTAGGGAGCGACACCATGGGTTCCACGTTTAACGGCCTGGTGGGCCTGATCATCCTTGTCCTGGACATCTGGGCAATCATCAACGTGCTGAAAAGTGGCGCCGACACCGTGATGAAAATCATCTGGGTCCTGCTGATCCTGCTGCTGCCGGTCCTGGGCCTGATCATCTGGGCCATCGCCGGGCCACGGGGCAATGTGCGTATTTGATGGTTTCCACCTTCCTTGTAGGAGCGAGGCTTGCCCGCGAAGAACGATTACACGGTTTAACTGAATGACCGCGTTATCGTTCTTCGCGGGCAAGCCTCGCTCCTACAGGTATGTGGAGTCAGAAGGTTCGACCTGTCATCTTCCGCGACGTAGAATGCGCGCCTTTCCCGGGCAATCGAGCTGATCGATTGGCCATCATGGGCGGGTAACCGTCCGTTGCCACCGCATTCATCGGAGCACTTCCCATGAGCAACACTCCAACCAGCGATTACCTGGAAACCCTCTACGAAGGCTACGGCCAGCGTTTTCGCATGGAAAAACTGCTGCACGAAGTGCGCACCGAACACCAGCACCTGGTGATTTTCGAAAACCCGCGCATGGGCCGCGTCATGGCGCTGGACGGCGTGATCCAGACCACCGAAGCCGACGAATTCATCTACCACGAGATGCTCACCCACGTGCCGATCCTGGCGCACGGCAGCGCCAAGCGCGTGCTGATCATCGGCGGTGGCGACGGCGGCATGCTGCGTGAAGTGGCCAAACACCGTAACGTCGAGCACATCACCATGGTCGAGATCGACGGCACCGTGGTCGACATGTGCAAGGAGTTCCTGCCGAACCACTCCAAGGGTGCATTCGATGATCCGCGCCTGAACCTGGTGATCGACGACGGCATGCGTTTCGTCGCCACCACCACTGAAAAGTTCGACGTGATCATTTCCGACTCCACCGACCCGATCGGTCCGGGCGAAGTGTTGTTCTCGGAGAACTTCTACCAGGCCTGCCGTCGTTGCCTCAACGAAGGCGGCATCCTGGTGACCCAGAACGGCACGCCGTTCATGCAGATTGAAGAAGTCAAAACCACCGCCGGCCGCCTGCGCAGCCTGTTCCCGGACTGGCACTTCTACCAGGCCGCCGTGCCGACCTACATCGGTGGTTCGATGACCTTTGCCTGGGGCGCGACCAACACCGCTTATCGCAAATTGTCCCGCGAAACCCTGCAACAGCGCTTTGCCGGTAGCGGCATCGTCACCCGCTACTACAATCCGGAAATCCACATCGGCGCGTTCGCCTTGCCGCAATACGTGTTGCAGGCCGTGAACAAGCCAAGCAACGACTGAAGAAATACGCAAAACCCCTGTAGGAGCGAAGCTTGCTCGCGAAAGCGGTGTTTCAGTCGACATTTTTATTGACTGATATGCCGCCTTCGCGAGCAAGCTTCGCTCCTACAGGGACCGTGTTTTTCATGCTTGCACGGCGTAATCTGTTTGAACGATCGGTCTGGGTAAAAGTCCAGATGGATGTAAGCCCATTTACGGGTTTGTTCGAGGAGGCAGTGATGCAAAAGTGGAAAATCACTTTCGTGGATGATCACGGTGAAACAGCCAACGAAGTTTTTGAGTGCGACGAATGCCCGGACAACGAGCACGCCGCCAAACTGATCAAGGAACGTCTCCTTCCTGTCGTCGCCGAACTGGATCTGAACGATCTGGAAGGGCGAACTGCTGATGCAAGCGTCAAGAATCTTAAAGCCCAGAACAGCATCCAGATCCTCGGCATTACTCCCGTCTGATACCCCCTCTGGAACACTCGTGAAATAACCAGGCCTTGGCAGCGGCTCCGACTTGGGGCTACTCTGCAAGCGAGATCAGCGAATGGATCGCTAAGGTCTGGTCTTGTCAGCTACATGCTTGTTTCCCATCGGCAATTTGCTTGCCGCAGCGCTCGCACCCTTCGGTTGCCGGCGTCGGGAGTACGGAAAGTCTATCCATCGGTATCAGGAGGACGTTTCATGAGCACAGCCTATCAAGAAGACATCAGCAGCTCGGTTCTGCGCCGCATGAAAGAAGGCGGTTTCGACTTTTCACGTTTCCATCCCATCGAGTTCTACGCCATTTTCCCGGACGAGGAGCGGGCACGCAGGGCGGCAGGGCATTACTGCGGTGAATCCATGAATGCACAAATCAGCGTGCGCGACGACGGCGCCTGGTCCCTGGAACTGAGCAAAGTGATGTACGCCACCTATGACGGCATCGGCGACTTTGAGCAGGACTTCGAGGCGGTGGTCGAGCCTTTGGGTGGCATCATCGAAGGATGGGGCGTCAAGCAGGAGGTACGAGGGCTACTCGCATAACACTATGAACAGCGACAACATCCACTAACGGCTGACCTTCGGGTTGGCCGTTTTCGTTTGTGGCGATCAATGACCCTGTAGGAGCGAGCTTGCTCGCGATGGTCGTCAACGATATCGCGTGCTTTCTGGATGAGCCCGTTGTCCCAGCGTTTTTCGCGAGCAGGCTCGCTCCTACAGAGAGCGGCCCACAAATCCCGAAACAAAAAAAGCCGCCTGAACAAGGCGGCTAAAAGGGAAGTTCGGTGAGCATTTCCAGCGAATGCGCGAATTATCCGCATCCCCCTCCGGGCAGTGAAATCAACTCTGACTATGCTGGTGATAGGCGACAGCATTGCTTCGCAATGAAGCGGGGGCGATCAGGTTGGGGCATTTGCCGCACAGGATTGGTGCGGTGCTAATCATGTGATTATCCAACCGATTGATATCAAAGCGTTTCTGCCGATGGCACGGGCCTTGCGAAGGCCTGGATGTCCGGGTGACAAGGAGTACGGCATGATCCGCACCTATTTTGATGAGATGTACGATGCCGGCGGCCAGGTCCGCCCGCATTATCGGGAGTTTGCCCGTTGGCTGGCCGAAACGCCTGACGAGCTTTTGGCACAACGGCGACGCGAGGCCGATCTGCTGTTTCATCGCGCCGGGATTACTTTCACGCTCTACGGGGACGAGCAGGGGACAGAGCGCCTGATTCCCTTCGACACCATTCCACGCAGCATCCCCGCCAGTGAATGGCGGATCGTCGAACGCGGCTGCATCCAGCGGGTCAAGGCGCTGAACATGTTCCTCGCCGACCTCTATCACGAGCAGCGCATCATCAAGGCCGGCATCATCCCGGCCGAACAAGTGCTGGCCAACGAGCAATACCAGTTGGCGATGCAGGGGCTGGATCTGCACCGGGATATCTATTCCCACATTTCCGGCGTCGACCTGGTGCGCGATGGCGACGGCACGTACTACGTGCTCGAAGACAACCTGCGTACACCCAGCGGCGTGAGCTACATGCTCGAAGACCGCAAGATGATGATGCGCCTGTTCCCCGAGTTGTTCTCGGCCCAGCGCATCGCCCCGATCGATCATTATCCGAACCTGTTGCTAGACACCCTGAAAAGCTCCAGCCACCTCGATAACCCGAGCGTGGTGGTACTGACGCCGGGTCGCTTCAACAGCGCGTTTTTCGAGCATGCATTTCTCGCTCGGGAAATGGGCGTTGAGCTGGTGGAAGGCGCGGACCTGTTCGTGCGTGACGACAAGGTGTTCATGCGCACCACGGACGGGCCGAAAGCCGTCGATGTGATCTACCGCCGTCTCGACGATGCGTTCCTCGATCCGCTGGCGTTCAATCCGGACTCGATGCTCGGCGTTCCCGGGCTGCTGTCGTCGTACCGCTCGGGCAATGTGGTGCTGGCGAATGCCATCGGCACCGGGGTGGCGGACGATAAGTCGGTGTACCCGTTTGTCACCGACATGATCCGTTTCTACCTCGACGAAGAGCCGATCCTGAAGAACGTTCCGACGTTCCAGTGTCGTAATCCATCCGAACTGTCTCACGTGCTGGCCAATCTTCCGGACCTGGTGGTCAAGGAAACCCAGGGCTCCGGCGGTTATGGAATGCTGGTGGGGCCGGCGGCGACGGCGGCGGAAATCGAATCCTTCCGCGAGCGAATCAAGGCCAAGCCCCACGCCTACATCGCGCAACCGACGTTGTCCCTGTCGACCTGCCCGACCTTTGTCGAAAACGGCATTGCGCCACGCCACATCGACCTGCGTCCGTTTGTATTGTCTGGCCGCGAAACCCGGGTTGTGCCCGGCGGTTTGACCCGTGTCGCCCTGCGTGAAGGCTCCCTGGTGGTGAATTCCTCCCAGGGCGGCGGAACCAAGGACACCTGGGTGGTCGAGGATTGAAGGAAGCCTGCCATGTTAAGTAGAACTGCCTCGGATTTGTATTGGATGTCGCGTTACCTGGAGCGGGCGGAAAACCTCGCACGGATGCTCGACATCAGTTATTCGCTGTCGCTGATGCCGCAGGATGGCCGCGGTGACGGTCTGCACGAACTCGCCATGCCGCTGCTGATAACCGGCACCCTGGACGATTACCTCGAACGCCACGGCGAGTTGCATGCCGAACGGCTGCTGCACTTTTTTGCCCTGGACGCAGCCAACCCGGCGAGCATCTACAGCTGCCTCGGTTCGGCGCGGGCCAGCGCGCATGCCGTGCGGGGGCGAATCACCGCGGACATGTGGGAGAACATCAACGCCACCTGGCTGGAAATTCGCGGCATCGCCGATCAGGGCTTGAGTCGCTACGGCATGAGCCGTTTCTGCGAGTGGATCAAGGAACGTTCCCACCTGTTTCGTGGCGCGTCCTACGGCACGATCATGCGTAACGATGCGTTCCGGTTTATTCGTCTGGGCACTTTCATCGAAAGGGCGGACAACACCTTGCGCCTGCTCGATGCTCGCTACGAAATGGCGGGCGATCAGGCCGACGCGGTCAGCGACGGTACGGCTCACGCCTATTACCAGTGGAGTGCCTTGTTGCGGGCGTTGTCGTCGTTCGAGGCCTACACCGAGATCTACCGTGACGCGCCCGGCGCGCGGCATGTGGCCGAGTTGCTGTTGCTGCGCGCCGATGTCCCGCGATCCTTGCGCGCGTGCACCGAAGAAATCGACCAGATCCTCGCTCAACTGCCGGGGGCCAATGGTCGTCCTGCGCAACGTCTGGCCGCCGAGATGGACGCACGCCTGCGCTACACCGGCATCAACGAAATTCTCGACGAAGGCCTGCACGCCTGGCTGACCGAGTTCATCCCGCTGGTGCGCCAGTTGGGTAACGCCATACACAGTTCCTACCTGGAGGCTGCATGAGACTTTCCATTAGCCACGAGACCACCTATCACTACGAAGATCAGGTGCGGGCGAGCATCCAGTACCTGCGACTGACCCCTCACGACAGCGAGCGCCAGCACGTGCTCAGCTGGCAGCTCGACCTGCCGCGCCCGGTGCGCGCGCAACTCGATCCGTTTGGCAACATCCTGCACGTGCTGACCATGGACGAGCCGCATGAAGCGATCATCATCGGCGCCCGTGGCCAGGTCGACATCGACGAACTGCGTGAAGCCGAGCACGAGAGCCAGTCGGCGCTGCCGTTCCTGCGCTTCACGCGCCTGACCGAGGCCGACGAAGCCTTGCGTGAGTTCGCCGAGAAGGCGTGCAAAAAGCGCCGGGACCGCGCGGCATTGATCGACTTGATGCATGGCCTGAATTCGCACATGACCTACACGCCGGGCTCCACCGAAGTGGACACCAGCGCTGCGCAAGCCTTCGCCGGGCGTTCGGGTGTCTGTCAGGACCACACCCACGCGTTTCTCGCTTGCGCCCGCAGCCTGGGCATTGCGTCGCGTTATGTGTCGGGCTATTTGTACAGCGAGAACAGCGAGCATCTGGCCAGCCACGCGTGGGCGGAAGCCTGGCTGGATGACGCGTGGTACAGCTTTGACGTGACCAATGAACTGGCGCGACCGGAGCGCCATTTGAAACTGGCGGTGGGCCTGGATTACCTGGATGCCTGCCCGGTGCGCGGGATGCGTCGGGGCGGCGGGTGCGAGCAGATGCACGCGAAGGTGTTTGTGTCGCCGACGCCGGTGATCTCAGTGCAGCAACAGTAATCCGCAACACCACGTCCCCCTGTAGGAGCTGGCTTGCCAGCGATGGAGTGTCAGTCAACATTGTTTTAGCTGACACTCCATCGCCGGCAAGCCAGCTCCTACAAGGGATCGCGTCAGGCTGGAAATAGCGTCAGGGTTTAACCTTGCGCCCGGCCATATGCTTCAAATACCCCACCAACATCTCCAAATCCCCATCCGGCAAAACCGCCGCCGAAAACCCCGGCATCTTCGCCTGCGGCCACTGCCGCAAACTCTGCGGATCACGGATGTAGCGCTTCAAAAAGTCCGCCCCGAAATACTCGGTCGGGTTAAACGGAATGTTCAGATCCGGCCCGAATTGCGCATCCCCGGCACCGTTCAATCGATGACACGCCAGACAGTTCTTCTGGAACAGCGCAAACCCCACATTCACCGGGTCGTCCGCCTTCAGCGCCGGATCCGGCAGCAGGGCAGGGAAGCGTTCGGCCACCGGCGCCATGCGTTTGATGTCAGCCACTTGAAAGGGCCATTGCTCGGGACTGATATTGCCCGCCTGCGGGTCCGTCCACACCAGATAAAACGGCCCGGCACTGGGCTTGTCTGCCGACAGCGCCGGCCACGGTTTTGTCGGGTCTTCAATCGCCAGCCACGCTCGCGCACCTTTGCTGTTGAGCAACGGCGCGGCAGCCAGTTCGGCGGCGAAACCATCCAGTGCCACAGCTTGCAGGTGATCGTCAGGCTTGATGCCGGTCAACAACGCCGCCAGGGGCACGGCGCGATAGCTCATGTCCCGTTTGTAGGAAACGTCGTTGGTAATGGTGATGGTCTGAACCAGAGGATGCTTGAGCAACTCCTCGGTCTGCCAGGTGCGGCTGTGTGCGCCCAGCTCCAGGTTCAGCTGTGCGGCATAAAGGGGCGAGCCGAACAGCAAGGCCCCGAGCAGAATGAGCGTTTTCAACAGATCGCCGTCCATGTCGTGGAAGTGCCGCAAAGGTTGGCACACCCACGCCGGCCCGGGTAGCGAGCCAGTCACATTTTTAAGAGGCGATGGAAACCTTGCGCCGATTTTTCTATTAAAGACTCAGCCGATCACCTTCGTCAGGTTCGGCAAAATCAACAGCAACGTAGTAGCGAAAAGAATGAGCCCGGCTTGACGTACTTTCGAATGTTTGAACATGGCTTGACCGCCTTTTTTGTTATTTCCTGATGCCTGCCTGCATATCTCCATGACGGCAGAGCGTTGCACTTCCTGTAAGGCGAGCGCCTCGGCAAAACCCGACGACAACTTCGCATATGTTCACCTTAGGGCCCGCGTCACTCGCGACTTAGATCCCTTTCGTATGGAGCGCGCACTTGTTGCTTTAAAAAAGGCATGAGGCCTATTGCCAGCTTCTTTGCCGCCCTTTTGCTAGACATCTCGGTGTCCTGAAACGATCAATCCGGTAGCACACTACCGTCCGTCTGAGCGTGTCCGTCAACGTCAGTGAGCATTGCGGTCATTGAATCGGCGGTGGCTCGGCATAAGGTGAGGGCTCAGTATTTTCACCGCCAGGTTCGAGGACGTCATGACCCAAGCTTTGATTTTCGACGCGTTACGCACGCCCCGTGGCAAGGGCAAGTCCGATGGTGCCTTGCACAGTGTCAAACCGGTGAACCTGGTGGCGGGGTTGCTCAAGGCGCTGCAACAGCGCACGGCGCTGGACACCAGTCAGGTCGACGACGTGGTGTTGGGTTGTGTGACGCCGGTCGGCGATCAAGGTGCGGACATCGCCAAAACGGCCGCACAGGTGGCCGATTGGGATGTCAGCGTCGCGGGCGTGCAGATCAACCGCTTCTGCGCGTCAGGGCTGGAGGCCGTCAACCTCGGGGCGATGAAAGTGCGTTCCGGCTTCGAAGACCTGGTGGTGGTCGGTGGCGTCGAGTCGATGTCCCGGGTGCCGATGGGCAGCGATGGCGGCGCCTGGGCGCTGGACCCGGAAACCAATTTGCACAGCCATTTCACCCCGCAAGGCGTCGGCGCCGATCTGATCGCCACCCTCGAAGGCTTCAGCCGCCAGGACGTCGATGCCTACGCGCTGCACTCCCAGCAAAAAGCGGCGCGTGCCAGGGCCGACGGTTCGTTCAGCAAATCGCTGGTGCCGGTACAGGATCAGAACGGCATCATTCTGCTCGATCACGATGAGTTCATCCGCGCCGACTCCACCCTGGAAGGCCTGGGCAAACTCAAGCCGAGCTTCGAGATGATGGGGCAAATGGGCTTCGACGCCACGGCATTGCGGGTCTACAGCCACGTGGAGCGGATCAGCCACGTGCACACGCCGGGCAACAGTTCCGGGATCGTCGATGGTGCGGCGTTGATGCTGATCGGCTCCGAAGCCAAGGGGCGTGCGCTCGGCTTGCAGCCACGGGCGCGAATCGTCGCCACGGCGGTCACCAGCACCGACCCGACGATCATGCTCACCGGCCCGGCACCGGCCACCCGCAAAGCGCTGGCCAAGGCCGGGCTGCGGGTCGAAGACATCGACCTGTTCGAGGTCAACGAGGCGTTTGCCTCCGTCGTGTTGAAATTCATCAAGGACATGGCCATCGACCCGGACAAGGTCAACGTCAATGGCGGCTCCATCGCCATGGGCCATCCGCTGGGCGCTACAGGCTGCGCAATCCTCGGCACGCTGCTCGATGAACTGGAAACCCGGCGCCTGCGCTTTGGCCTCGCGACCCTGTGCGTCGGCGGCGGCATGGGCATTGCCACCATCATCGAACGCCTCTGAGCCACGATTTCAAGGAATTCACTTCATGACTGAAGCCATTCGTTACGAAAAAGGGCAGGACCAGATCGTCGTCCTGACCATCGACATGCCGGGCCAGAGCGCCAACACCATGAACGCGGTCTACCGCGAGGCCATGGCCGCTTGCGTCGCCCGACTGGTTGCCGAGAAAGACGGCATCGTCGGCGTGATCATCACCTCGGCGAAGAAGACCTTCTTCGCCGGCGGCGACCTCAATGAACTGATCAAGGTCGGCAAGCCTGAAGCCAAAGCGTTCTACGACATGGTGCTGACGCTGAAGGGCCAATTACGCACCCTGGAAACCCTGGGTAAACCGGTGGTCGCCGCAATCAACGGCGCGGCGCTGGGGGGTGGTTGGGAAATCTGCCTGGCCTGTCATCACCGCGTGGCGCTGGACAATTCATCGGTGCAGCTCGGCTTGCCGGAAGTCACCCTCGGCCTTTTGCCGGGCGGTGGCGGGGTAGTGCGCATGGTGCGCATGCTCGGTCTGGAAAAAGCCCTGCCGTATCTGCTTGAAGGCAAGAAAGTCCGCGCGCAACAAGCTTTGCAGGCAGGTTTGATCGATGAGTTGGCGCTGGATCACGATGAGCTGCTGAGCAAGGCGCGCGCCTGGATTCTGGCCAACCCGACAGCGGTGCAACGTTGGGATGTGAAGGGCTATCAGATTCCGGGCGGTACGCCGTCGCATCCGAAAGTCGCACAGATGCTGGCAATTGCTCCGTCGATCCTGCGCACTAAAACCCAGGGCTGCATGCCCGCACCAGAGAAGATTCTTTGCGCCGCAGTGGAAGGTGCTCAGGTGGATTTCGACACGGCGCACCTGATCGAAACCCGTTACTTCACCGAGCTGACCACCGGCCAGATCTCGAAGAACCTGATCGGCACCTTCTGGTTCCAGCTCAACGAAATCAATGCCGGCGGTTCGCGACCTCAAGGGTTTGCACCTTACGTGACGCGTCGCGTGGGGGTTCTGGGCGCGGGGATGATGGGAGCCGGTATCGCTTTTGTTAGCGCTTCGGCCGGTATCGAGGTGGTGCTCAAAGACATCAACCTCGCTGCGGCGGAAAAGGGCAAGGCTCATTCGGCGGCGTTGCTGGACAAGAAGATTGCCCGGGGACAGTTGAGCATCGAACAGCGGGACGCAGTGCTGGCGCGGATCAAAACCACTGAAAGTGACGCCGATATGGCCGGTTGCGACCTGATCATTGAAGCCGTGTTTGAAGACCGTGAGTTGAAAGCCAGGGTCTCTTCAGCCGCACAGCAGGTCGTCGGCCCGGACGCGGTAATCGCTTCCAACACCTCGACCTTGCCGATCAGCGGGCTCGCTACCGCCGTACCGGACCAAAGCAAATTCATCGGCCTGCATTTCTTCAGCCCCGTGGAAAAAATGCCGCTGGTGGAAATCATCAAGGGCGCCCACACCAGCGACGAAACCCTGGCTCGCGGTTTCGATTTTGTCCTGCAAATCAAGAAGACCCCGATTGTGGTCAACGACAGCCGTGGCTTCTTCACGTCACGGGTGTTCGGCACCTTCACCAACGAAGGCATTGCCATGCTCGGCGAAGGCGTGAGCGCAGCGATGATCGAGACCGAAGCGCGCAAGGCGGGCATGCCCATCGGGCCTCTGGCGATCTCCGACGAAGTTTCCCTCAGCCTCATGAGCCATATCCGCCAGCAAACGGCCAAAGACCTGCAAGCGGAAGGGAAACCACTGATTGAGCACCCGGCGTTTGCCGTGATTGACTTGCTGCTCAACGAATACAAGCGTCCGGGCAAAGCGGCAGGCGGTGGTTTCTACGAATACCCGGCCGGTGGCCAGAAGCACTTGTGGCCAGGGCTGAAAAGCCGTTTCGAGAAGGCTGACGGGCAGATTTCACCGAAGGACGTGCGTGATCGCCTGCTGTTCGTGCAAGCCATCGAAACCGTGCGTTGCGTGGAGGAGGGCGTGCTGACCTCGACTGCGGATGCCAACGTCGGCTCGATCTTCGGCATTGGTTTCGCGGCCTGGACCGGCGGCGCGCTGCAGTTCATCAACCAGTACGGCGTGAAGGACTTCGTCGCGCGTGCGCAATACCTGGCTGATCAGTATGGCGAACGGTTCGCGCCACCCGCGCTGCTGCTGGAGAAAGCGGCAAAAGGGGAGGTGTTTTAAGGGACCGGTGACAACTCGTGGGGCTTGCCTTGGAACGGTGTTTCGAGGCAGGCTCTGGGGTGTGCATTATTCCCATCACGTGTCAGGTATTTTTTATGTCGTTACGCATCTGCATTCTGGAAACCGACATCCTGCGTCCGGAACTGGTCGATCAATATCAGGGTTACGGGCAGATGTTCCAGCGTCTGTTTTCGCAACAACCCATCGCGGCCGAGTTCACTGTCTACAACGTGATGCAGGGCGAATACCCCAGCGATGATGAGGCCTTCGACGCCTATCTCGTCACCGGCAGCAAGGCCGATTCCTTCGGCACCGACCCGTGGATTCAAACCCTCAAGGCTTACCTGCTGACCCGCTACGAACGCGGCGACAAACTGCTGGGCGTGTGCTTCGGCCATCAGTTGCTGGCGCTGCTGCTGGGTGGCAAGAGCGAGCGTGCGACCCAGGGCTGGGGCGTCGGCACCCACAGTTACAAACTCGCCGCCAAGGCACCGTGGATGAGCCCGGTGCGCGAAGAATTGACGTTATTGATCAGCCACCAGGACCAGGTGACGTCGTTGCCGGAAAACGCCACGGTCATCGCTTCCAGCGATTTCTGCCCGTTTGCCGCGTACCACATCAACGACCAAGTGTTGTGCTTCCAGGGGCACCCTGAATTCATTCACGATTACTCGCGAGCCTTGCTGGATATTCGTCAGGAAGCCTTGGGCGAGCAGGTGTATACCAAGGGCATGGCGAGCCTTGAGCATGAGCATCATGGCGCGACCGTTGCGGAGTGGATGATGCGGTTTGTGGCGCATAAACCAGAAACTGTTTGAAGCTGAAAAGCCTCGCTCCTTGTAGGAGCGAGGCTTGCCCGCGAATGTCACTGACGACTCGGTTGTGGCTACAACCACCCCGATTTCTTGAAACTCGCCCACAAACTCACACACCCCACCGCAATAAACCCCAGCACCGCGAAATACCCGTAATGCCAAGTCAGCTCCGGCATGTTCTGGAAGTTCATCCCATAGATCCCGGCCACTGCTGTCGGGAACGCCAGAATCGCCGCCCACGCCGCAAACTTGCGCTGCACCACGCTCTGCCGTGACGCCTCCAGCAACACCCCGACTTCAATGGTCTGGCTGGCAATGTCCGCCAGCGTCGTCAGGTCTTCCATCTGCCGGGTCACATGGATCTGCACGTCGCGGAAGTACGGGCGCATGTTCTTGTCGATGAACGGAAAACTCAGCTTCTGTAGCTCCTCACCGATTTCCACCATCGGCGCCGCATACCGCCGCAAACGCAATACATCGCGGCGCAGGCTGTGGAGTTTTTGAATGTCGCGCTCGTTCAGGGAGCTGCACATGACGTTACGTTCCAGCTCATCGATCTCTGCATGGATCGCTTCGCCCATCGGCTGATAGTTTTCAATCACAAAGTCGAGGATGGCATAGAGTACGAAATCTTCCCCGTGCTCCAGCAACAGTGGACGCGCCTCACAACGCTGGCGGACATAAGCGTAGGACGCCGAATGGCCGTTACGCGCAGTAATGATGTAACCGTTGCCGGCAAAGATATGAGTCTCGATGAACTCAAGCTTTCCTTCATGGCGGATCGGCGAATACGTGACGATAAACAGCGCATCGCCAAAGGTTTCCAACTTCGGTCGACTGTGTTTTTCCAGGGCGTCTTCAATGGCCAGTTCGTGCAGGTTGAACTGGCGTTGCAGATTGAACAGCTCCTGGGCATTCGGCTCTTCGAGGCCGATCCAGACAAAGTGACCAGGCTTGGCGGCCCAGGCAGCGCCTTCGTCGAGGGTGATATTGGTGACCTTCTTACCAGCGCTGTAAACCGCAGCAGCAACAACTCTACCCATGATTCAGCTTCACTTCTTATTAGTAGCAGGCAGTGTTCAGCTTATCCTTCTATACCGCTTGAGAGTCAGTGAAATCTGCAGAGTTCGAAGGCAAAAATTCGCAGGCAAAAGAAAACCCGCGCAGGGCGGGTTTCGTTTCACGCGGCTTGCAGTTGCCGATCCATCGAGGCGATGCACTCGCGCATCTGCTCGCGGCACTGGGCGATCAGCAGCGGCATGTCGTCCAGGCTCAGTCCGGCGGTTGGAATGGCCGGCAAAGAACGGATCAGGATTTTCCCACTGCGCCAGCGGTTCAATCGCATGTGTTTGACGTAACTGCTGACACACACCGGGACGATCGGCACGCCCGCCGCGATCGCCATCTGGAACGCGCCTTTCTTGAAGGGCAGCAGGTCTTCGCCCAGATTGCGCGTGCCTTCCGGGAACACCCAGATCGAGGTGTCTTCATGCTGCAAGGTGTGCGTGGTGGTCAGCATCGACTGACGCGCCTTGTGCGCATTGCCACGGTCGATCAACACATTACCGGCCAACCAGAACAGCTGACCGAACAACGGCACCCACTTCAGGCTCTTCTTGCCGATGCACACGGTGCGGCGGGGCACCACGTTGCCGAAAACAAACAAGTCGTAGTTGGACTGGTGGTTGGCGATGATCACGCAGCTCTCGGGCTTGTCCATCAATGGCCCGACGTCGGCCTTCACTCGCAAACGCAAAATGCACATTGCCGGCCACGCATAGAGGCGCGCGCACAAACGGCTGTTGTCCGGGTTGAACGGGCGAAACAGCCCCAGAATCACCCCCAGCACACCAGCGAGAATAAAGTGCAGGCCCATCAATAACATACGAAACACGAACAGCATTTACAGGCCCCACCGGGACAAAAGGTGGCGCAGTGTACGGATGTGCACTGTTTTCGGCAATTGCCTCTATAGAGGTAGGAGATAGCCGATGTTTGAGCGCATGTTTCCGACTAGTTGGTCAGATCTGTTCTAGAGGGGTTGTAGACTTTTCCACAGAGCGTGTATGAAAAAGCCCGACACGACGGTCGGGCTTTTCGGTGCAGCATCTTTGGGTTAACCCAAATGCTCCTGATCCTGGATGATTGCATTGTCCAGGGTGTCCAGCAGTGCCTTGCGCACTTTCAGCTTGGTGTTCTTGTGCGCGGTCATGTTGATCTTCTTCAACTGACGAGCCGCTGCCAGCGCCGCGCCTTGCAGCTCTTCGGGCGACACCACCAAGTCGAGGAAACCGGCATCCACGGCACTCTTCGGGTTAAACATCTCACCGTTGATCACCGAACGATGCAGCGCTGCCTTGCTCAGGCGATCACGGGCAATCTCAATGCCGGCGTGGTGCATGGTCATGCCGATCTGCACTTCGTTCAGGCCAATGCTGAACGGGCCGTCGACACCAATGCGGTAATCCGCCGACAACAACAGGAACGCACCCTTGGCCACTGCGTGCCCAGGGCACGCGACAATCACTGGAAACGGGTGCGACAGCAGACGACGGGACAATGTCGAGCCAGCCGTCACCAGCGATACGGCTTCTTTAGGGCCTGCTGTCATCACCTTCAAGTCATAACCGCCCGACAGAATCCCCGGCGTGCCAGTGATGATCACCACTGCGCGATCAGTCACCGCCTGATCCAGCGCAGCATTAAACGCAGCAATCACGTCCGGAGAGATGGCATTGACCTTGCCGTTGCTCAAGGTCAGGGTCGCGATACCGTCTTCGAGGTGGTAGGAAATCAACTCACTCATGACGCTATTCCTTGTATGAAAGTTGGGGCAGACGTTACCCACCACCGCAGGCCAGGTAAAGCGCCGTGACTGACCCGCCAGTCACCCTTTCCCCGCTCGGCAAGCGTAGCCCGCCGCTCCCGTCGTGCATTCCCCTCTCTATATAGGAGAGCGCGAAGCCAGAGATTGGCAGGTTTGCCATGGCCCGGAATGCTCCCGGAACCTCCAAACCGCTAAGCACATGAAAATTCTGCAAAAAAAGTTTGCCATCAGAAAAGCTTTCGACTACATTAGCGCGCCTCGACAGACAGAACATGTTTGAAGAGATACGGTGAAGTGTCCGAGTGGCTTAAGGAGCACGCCTGGAAAGTGTGTATACAAGAAATTGTATCGAGAGTTCGAATCTCTCCTTCACCGCCAAATTTGTAAAACACAAACCCCTGATTTTCCTAGAGAAAGTCGGGGGTTTGTGGTTTTTGGCGTCTGAAAAACGGCGATATGGGAATGATATGGGAGCGCAGATGGGGAGGATCGCCTCTCTTCAGCCTCTATAGATCGACAAATATCATCTCCATTTTAGCCGACAGTATCAGCACGTCAGCGAGGCAGACCGTGATGTGCTGTTTCGTATGGCTTGGGCTTTCGCAAAGGCAGAAGGCTCAAACTGGGCGAAGGGAAGTAACTGAACTGATCAGTCAATGCTCAGGTAAGTGGATGCAGTAAGCCGGTCATGATTACCGGCTTTTTCATGGATATAAAAAGGAGTGGATCGAATGGCGTTAAAGCCCTGTAAGTCTTGCAAGCACAGCATTTCTACTTCAGCTAAGACTTGCCCCAATTGCGGCGTTGCCAATCCCGGTGTCACTGAGTGGCAACGGATTGGCCGATGGATAATTCTGGCGGCCATCGTCGGTGTGGTGGTTTCGATTTACATGGGCGCAAGCAAGAACATGTCGGTGGGGGAGGTCGCGCAGAGCACCACAAGGCCTATGTATAAGATCACCGAGGACGAATACAGCGAAGGTCGGCCGCGTAGGGTGCAGGTGCTTCTTAACCAACGGCTGACCGAAGATCAGCTAGCCAAAGTCGCCAACATTATTCATTCCAATAGTAAATCCAATGCAGAAACGACCTTCATCGGATTCCGTGTTGAAGGGCAAAGCGATAAGTCGTCCTGGGCGCAGGTCAAATTTAATCCTGATTACCAAAGCACGCTCTATGGTCTCAGCGTCGAGGAGTATCAGTCTCTGAAAGCGCTTGATCTGAAGGACTACCCCGACAGAATCGGAAGTTGGCTACTCGACGGTACTTTTGGTCACGTGATGGTGCTTTACCAGCGTGACGGGAAGTATTTCATCGATTCAATTTTTTCTACCGGTGGGAAAAATACGGAGAGATACGTCGCCCAGACGCTTCCCGATGGAGCGCTGCGCTTACAGCCCCCCAACAACGACTCCAGCAAATACTACGTTGTCGATGCCAAAGGCACCTTGCAAGAGAGGGGCGAAAACGGTGTTTACCTGACCCTTCCACCGTATCAGCCTGCACTCTAAGACTTGGTGCAATTAGTACTTACATTTCAAAGAGTGGCGTACCGCCTCGGGAGTGATCGCCTGGGCCGCATCGAGCTGAATGCGTTCAGCAACTCGGCTAATGATCCTGTTACGTTGCCTGCTTTTGATGCGTTGGCCAACTATCTGTCCAGCCAGTCTTGAGTGACTATTTATGAAGAAGGAATGCCCATGATCACCACCACCACCCACGCCATCGAAGGTCGCCAAATCACCGCTTACCTCGACATCGTCAGCGCCGAGTCGGTGCAGGGGGTCAACGTTATCCGCGACATGTTCGCCGGGATGCGGGATTTTTTCGGCGGGCGCTCTCAAACATTGGAGCGTGCATTGAAGGAGGCGCGGATTCAGGCCACCGACGAGATCAAGGAGCGGGCGCGGGCACTGCAGGCCGATGCGGTGGTGGGGCTCGATTATGAGATCAGCATGCCGGCCGGCAAGGGCGGCATGGTGGTGGTATTTGTGACCGGGACGGCCGTCAAACTGAGGTGAGTCAGGTAACGGTTTGTGTGTTTGTTTTGTAGGAAGCCGTGCGGGCCATTCGTCGGGTGTTGGGGAATCTGAATTACAAGTCCGGTAATGACCGGCTAGTCTCAAAAGCTTGGTGGTCGATATGTTTCAGGCAAAAGGGCTTGCCGGTATCGATCCCGCTTTTGAAAGGGGCGAAAAGATGGCTGATCCGTATATCGAAGACGACGGTGCTGAATTTCCAATCAACAATAGCGTGCGGTGTGGCCAGACAAACTATGTGGTGGCTTACGGTGACGACCAGGTCAAGCTTGGCAAAATGAAATCCCAGGTGCCCCAAGGGCCCAAGGCGAAATTTTTACCCAAGGTTGCGGCACCCGTCAGGAAGTAATCCATCCTCTCCAGACCCCGTCATTGAGCGGGGTTTTTTATGCCTGCAACCTTTTTTGCGGCGTGTGTTTTTCGGCCTGGGTTTTCACAAAGTTTTCACAAGGCCTTACGTAATCTCAACTCATCCGTTAGAAAGCAACACCTGGCCCGTCTCCCCAGCGGGCTTTTTTTTGTCTGTCATAAAACCTTTTCCATAAAAGCTGTCCAACCGTCGCCGATGGTGAGGTTGGGGCTGTGTGTCTGGACTTTCTCGCCGCTAAAGCATTCAATCTCGACCCTTTTTGATTTCCCCCTATTTTTTGAGGTTCTTGTCATGCGTTTAACACTGCCCGCTCTGGTTCTGGGGCTTTTGGTTGCTCAAGGTGCAATGGCTGCTGGCGACGGCACTGCCGCACTGGGTGGCGGTCTGGGTGGCGCGCTGGGTAATGTGGTCGGCCAAAGCATGGGCGGCAGCACTGGCGCTGCGATTGGTGCTGGTGTCGCGGGCGCCGCCGGCAGTGCTGTTGGAGCACGCAAAGGCAGCCGCACCAAAGCGGCCATCGGCGGCGGCGTGGGTGCTGCGGGCGGCTCGATAATCGGCAACAGCCTGGGCGGCAAGACCGGTTCGACCATCGGCGCAGGCCTGGGCGGTGCTTTGGGCGGCGGCGTGGGCAGCAACCTGGGCAAGGGCCACAAGGGCCACTGATCCTGATCGATCCGCTCAAAAAGCCCGGCTTGATGCCGGGCTTTTTGTATCTGGCTGTTTCTCTTTCGCAGCTTTTGCATCTTTAGCTGTCCAACGGTCATCGCTGGCCGGATTCAGTGGGGGCAGGTGCTAGACTCCGCCCATCCGCAGCGAATTCTTTTCTCCCGATGCGGAATAAGAGGTTCATATCATGCGTTTGACATTGTCCACGTTGTTTCTGGGACTTTTGGTTGCTCAAGGTGCGATGGCTGCCGGTGATGGCACCGCTGCGGTTGGCGGTGGTATCGGCGGTGCATTGGGTAACGTGGTGGGTCAGCAAATGGGCGGCAGCACCGGTGCCGCGATTGGCGCAGGTGTAGGCGGCGCGGCGGGTAGCGCTGTTGGTGCACCTAAAGGCAGTCGCACTGAAGCAGCGATCGGTGGTGGTTTGGGCTCGGCGGGCGGCTCGGTGATTGGTAACAGCATTGGCGGCAAGACCGGTTCGACCATTGGCGCAGGCCTCGGCGGCGCAGCGGGTGGTGCGCTGGGCAACAACCTGGGTACTGACAGCGGCGATTCCCATTCCGGCAACGGTCACAAACACAAGCATAAGCACAAGAACAAACACCACTGATTCGACGTTCAGTAACAGCAAAACCCGGCCTGGTGCCGGGTTTTTTGTTTTCGCGAGCGTGACATCGGAACGTTGCCGCTCAACCGATTGTCCCTTCGATCGAACGGTTTCCGTGGCGGTGCCATCAAAATTTCAGGTGTTGTTTTCAATGCCCCTGAGAGGTGCTTTATGAACACTGACCCGAAAGATACTGATGTCGATGACACCCCTAGCACCCCATGCTAGTACGCGAGTCAAACTGGTAGAACCTGTAAAGGCGCGCCAGGAGTTTACCCAACAAAAGACTCAAGCCAGCGCTTGTAAAAATCACGTTGTTGTTCAATGTCATTTGTAATATCGGCTACTTCATAATCAAAAATATTGACCAATTCGTCAGGCCCGGCTGGTTTACCCAATTGAAGTTCATACGCTACTACTCCCGCAGACATTTGCGAGGACATGCTGGATGGGTGCACGTTGAGTTTGGCACCCTTACATAAAAATTTTGTTTCTGGATAGTCCGCTCGCAACATCCCAAAGCAAACATACAGATCAGAGCCTGAGTATGTTTTTCTTACGCCGCTTTCCAAAACTAAAGTTAATGAACGGATTCGTCGGTCGCATTCGATCACTACCTTATCAATGGTGCCCTGAGTATCCGTGGTTATTTCTACTATTTTCATGGCAGCTTTCTGTTTGGGTTGGGAGTTGAGTAACCTTTGTAGGTACCATCGGCGTGCACGGGGGTAACTCCGAGGATGTATTTACTATCGACTCCACCAGGCATGGCAATTTCAGCCTCACCTTTATGAGGCGAGAGTAAACCTAGCTTTTTGTTCACATCTATCCCTTTAATGTTTTTTATTACGTACACAAAACCGTCTTCAAATCCGTAGCCAGTGGCAAATTTTATAGCCTCCGTTTCAGAGGTAGTGGTGCTGACAAAAAAACTGGGAGGGCTTCGGTTGTCGCGTGCGTGTAAGTAAAGATCAATACTGTCTCCCAAAGGCTCAAATCCAGTCTCAAAAATTTCCGAGGATTCCCTCGAGTCTCCTCGGTACAAGTAACGTTTATTAGTTTTTGGGGTTGGGGTGGCAGGCTCTCCTGCATCACGTTTCACTTTCCCCGCCGGATCCTCAACCCCCTCAACCGACC
>NZ_JAHBDB010000013.1:0-102805 GCF_019956105.1 Pseudomonas sp. BF-RE-25 | reverse complement strand
GGCGTCAGCCCAGTCACATCCGATGCTGACTGTATCGACGCCTTCGCGGGCAAGCCTCGCTCCTACAGGACATCATGCGATACATAGTTACCGCATCTCGCCGCCGGTCCCGCGTTAACCTGCGTTCATCTTATGGAAGAGAGAACGTCATGGACGACAACACCTCAGTGACATCCACACAACCGGCTTACCTGCTGTCACCCGAACAGATCGCCGGTCCGTATTTTCGCAACCCGAAACTGATCAGACGAAACATCAGCGAAGGCCTGGACGGTATTCCGCTGGTCCTACGGTTGACGATCATCGATGCGATGACCCGTGAGCCCGTCAACGGGGCCATCGTCGATATCTGGCATTGCAATGCCCGCGGCGCCTATTCGGGGTGGAGCAAGGTCAACCCGGACAAGGAAGTCGATGTCGGCGATATCGGCGCGATCCCGCGTACCGACGACGACACATATCTGCGCGGCGGGCAATTCACCGACCAGAAGGGCATCGTGCGTTTCACCACGATCTATCCGGGGTTCTATGCCGGTCGCGCGCTGCACATACACGTCGCGATTCGAGTGACCGCCGGCAACAACTATCTCGAAGAGCGCCACGTTGCCTGGGTCGGCCAACTGTACTTCCCCGAAGTGGCCTCGCGTTCGGTGCTCAATGCCAGGGAATACAGCGGCCGAACCGTCACCGCGCTGACCAACGACGAGGACTATTTCTACACCAGCATGGGCGGCGCAGCCTCGACCCTGAACGTTCACACCCTCGGTCGAGATTCGAAAGAAGACGGTTTTTTCGGGCAGATGACCATTGGCATCGACACGTTCGCGATTTCATCACAGCTCAAGCCGGAGGACTTCGACAAGTACACCGTGTGATGTCAGCGCAGCTCGTTCAGTGCCTCGCTCAGCGCATCCATGTCTGCTGCAGTGGTGGTCAGCCCCGGCGTGATGCGGATGCACGGGCCACTCGCTGCGCCGCTGCGCACCACGGTAAACAGGTTGAAGTCCTTGAGCAGCCGCCCGGCCATTGCTTGTTGGTCGGCATGCCGGGTAAAGCGCATCGACGTGATGCCGCAATACAGTCGTGGATCGTCCGGGGTCATGACGTCGATGCCCGGCAAGTCACGGACGGCGCTGACCCAGCGGTTGCGCAGGTAATTGAGTCGGGCGCCCTTGGCGGCGGAACCGCCCATCGCCCGATGTTCTTCGAACACCAGCGGCAGGGTCAGCAACGCCGGGATGTTGGGTGTGCTGTACGGCGTGCGGGCGCGAATGTCGGTGATCGGGAAATGCATCTCGCCCATGTCCGGGTCGATGTCGGCGAGGCGCTCCGGGGCGATGTAGATGAAGCCCAGGGTCAGCGGCGCACCGATCCATTTGTGCAGGTTGAAACCGGCGAACGCGATGCCGAGGTCATCGAGGCTGAACTCGATCTGGCCGAGCGCATGGGCGCCGTCGAGGATCACGTCGATCCCGTGTTCCCTGGCGGCGGCCGCAATCGCCTGCACCGGCATCACCAGGCCGGTGCGGTGAGTGACGTGAGTCAGGGCCATCAATTTGAGCTTTGGGTAACGCACGAAGGCGTCGCGGTAAGTCGCCAGCAGGCTGTCGAAACTGGCGGGGTGGGCGTGTTCGATCTCGATCACTTCCACGCCGCGATGCCGGGCCAGCCAACGCATGGCGCCTTTGACCGTGTCGTATTCCAGGTCGCAGATCAGCACCTGATCACCGGGTTGCAGGCGATTGTAATTGCGGATCAGCGATTGCAAACCGTCTGAGGCGTTGCGGGTGAAGGCGACGGATTCGGTTGTTACGCCCATCAGGTCGGCGAGACGTTTCACGATCGCCAGGTTTTCACCCTGTTCGAAACGCTGGCGCACATGCACCGAGTTGCCGCGATTGATGAGTTCGATGTTGCGCTGGTATTCCTCGACCACCGTGCGCGACATGCGGCCGAAGTAACCGTTCTCAAGGTTGATCGGGCCGGGTTCGACGGCATAGCGGTCGGCAAAGGTTTGCCAGAACATTTCATCACGGGCACGGCGGGTGTTATCGGGCATGGGGACGGCTCAGTGGCGAGGGGCGGGTTTGCCGTGTTTGGCGCGCAGCGGTTCAAGCAGTTCCGACAAGCCGTTGTGATCGATTTCCTGCATCAGGGCCAGCAGTCCGCCCAGTTCGCCATGGGGGAAACCTTCCCGGGCAAACCAGTTCAGGTAGGGGCCGGGCAGGTCGGCAATGATGCGGCCCTTGTATTTGCCGAAGGGCATTTCGCGGGTAATCAGCAGTTCGAGTTTTTCAGGGTTCATCAATCGATCGTCTTGATTCAACAGCCTTGGAAAATACAGGCATTCTGCATGCAGGCCAATTGACAGATCATGCAAAAAAAACGGATACAGATTTTCTCGTTAAAACTAAGTTATTGAAAATTAACAAATAAATTATCAGTTCAAGGCTGGCATGCAGGGTGCAATACCTATTGCATCTTTCATCAACCCGCAAGGAATTGAAAAATGACCGACATTAATAAAGAAGCGATCTCTGTACTCAACGACCTGATAGAAACCAGCAAAGATGGTCAGGAAGGGTTCAAGACTTGCGCTGAAGACATCAAGCATCCAGAACTGAAAACACTGTTCATCTCTCGCTCCGCCGACTGCGCCACTGCGGCTTCCGAACTGCAGGCTGCGGTGCGTTCGATGGGCGGCGATCCGGAAACGTCCACCAGCGTCAGTGGTGACCTGCACCGCCGCTGGGTCGACGTGAAAGCGGTGTTCACCGGCAAGGATGAAGAAGCCGTGCTGAACGAAGCCGAACGCGGTGAAGACCATGCACTGAAGGCTTACCGAGAAGCCATCGAGAAAATCAACAAGCACAACCTGGTGGGCATTCGTGACCTGGTTGAACGCCAGTATCACGGCGTGCAACGCAATCACGATCAGGTGAAAGCCCTGCGCAACCAGGCTCGCGCACGCTCGTAAGCGCGTAAAGCCTGTCAAAAACGCCAGCCAGCCTGGCGTTTTTTTGTGCCTGGGTTTTAGCGCTGGACGCCTGATAGATAGCCAGCTAATAATTTGATTTACCGGTCACTTCGATGAACCCGACTATCGTTAAATCGTCCTTTCAAGAGTGCTTTACGTGCCTATCACTTTGCAGGCTTTATTCGCGCCTGACCGCCGCGCCTTGCAGTTCGCGATCAAGACGTTACTCGGTGGCGGCCTGGCATTGTGGCTGGCATTGCGCTGGGGCCTGGAGCAACCGGCCTGGGCGTTGATGACAGCGTTCATCGTCGCTCAGCCGTTGTCCGGGATGGTGGTGCAAAAGGGGTTGGCGCGGCTGCTGGGGACGCTGATCGGGACGTTCATGTCGGTGGTGTTCATGGGCCTGTTCGCCCAGACGCCGTGGCTGTTTTTGCTGGCATTGGCGTTGTGGCTCGGGTTGTGTACGGCGAGCTCGACGCTGCTGCGCAGTGCCTGGTCCTATTCGTTTGTGCTGGCCGGTTACACGGTGGCGATCATCGCATTACCCGCCATCAGCCACCCGCTGACGGTGTTTGACCAAGCCGTGGCGCGCTGCACGGAAATCTGTCTGGGCATTCTCTGCGCCACCGCCGCCAGCGCGCTGCTATGGCCGATGCGCGTCGAACGGCAACTGGCGGATCAGGCGCGAACGGCGTGGCAGAGTGGGATGAACGCCGCACGCGCAACCCTGGCCGGCGACGGTCAGGCGCGCAAGGGGCTGCTGGAAATCCTCGGTCGCATCGTCGCGGTGGATGCCCAGCGCGAACATGCCTGGTTCGAAGGCGGGCTGGGTCGGCAGCGTGCGCGGGCCATCAGCGGATTGAGCCAGAAACTGTTGATGTTGCTGCGCATTGCACGCTCGGTGCGCCGGCAGTGGAAGCAGCTTGAACCGCAGGAAGCCGAGCAATTGATGCCGTGGATGACCGAGGTTCAGCAAGCGCTCGCCAGCCCGGACACCGCAATGCTGCAAACCTTGCGCCCGCGCTTGCTCGACGCCAGCCATGACCCGCAGATCAGCTCTGCGCAGAGTTACTGTCTGGTCCGTTTCACCTTGCTGATGGATACCGCGATGGCGGCGAGCGCGGCATTGACGGCGGTGGAGGAGGGCAAGGAAGCGGTCGACCCGCCGCGCACCCTGACACCGCATCGCGACCTGTCTTTGGCGTTGGTGTTCGGCGCGCGCAGTGCCTTGGCGTTTCTGGTGGTGTCGTGTTTCTGGCTGGCCACTGCATGGCCCGCCGCGTCGGGCGCATTGGTGCTGACGTGTGTGGTGTGCAGCCTGTTCGCCAGTCGCGAAAATGGCGCGCAAATCGGCATGAGTTTCATGCGCGGGATATTTCTGGCGATCCCGGCGGCGTTTTTCGTCGGGCAGATTCTGCTGCCGCAATGGAGTGGTTTTGCGCTGCTCTGCATGGGCATGGGCGTGCCTTTGTTTTTCGGTGCGCTGGGCATGGCCAGGCCGCAGATCGGCGCCACGGCCACGTCGTTCTGTCTGCATTTCATCGTGCTGGTGTCACCGCTCAACGCGATGAAGTTTGATGTCGCGACGTTCTTCAACAGCGCTCAAGCCATGGTGGTGGGCGTCGGTGCGGCGGTGCTGGCCTTCCACTTGCTGATCCTGCGCAACCCGACGTGGCACGGTCGGCGTTTGCTGGCGGCGACCCTTGACGACCTGGTGCGCCTGACCCGGCGCAACCTGCGCGGTGCCGAAAGCTGGTTCGGCGGACGCATGGCCGACCGCTTGCTGCAACTGGCGCGGCACTACCCGGAGCTGCCGGAACCGGCGCGCAGCCGCTGGGACGACGGCTTGCTCGGTCTCGACATCGGCGACGAGCTGCTGCATTTGCGCTTGAGCCTGGCGGCGGCGCAGGCACCGGTCAATGCAGCGCAGCGGCGTTATCTCGAACAACTGGAAAACATCCTCGAACAAGGCCCGGCCGGCCACTGCGCGGATGCGCTGGAACAACCCAGCGAAGAATTCCTGAAAACCTTGTACGCGTTGCCACCCAGCGACCCGGTGAAACTGGCCCAGGGCGCGGTGCTGCAATTGCAGAACAGCTGGCGCGCCTGGTGCCGTCAACAGGAGCAAAGCCATGGGCTTGCGTGAATGGTCGGTGGGCGGCGTGCTGCTCAGTCCGTTTCTGATTTATGTGGTGCTGGCGCTGCTGGTCACCGGGGCTTTGCGCCTGCTGTTGCGCCTGACCCCGGCGGGTCGCTGGATCTGGCACGAAGCGTTATTCGATTGCGCCTTGTACGTCTGTGTATTGACCCTGATCACCGTCGTCCTCGGACCTTTATAAGGAGTTGAACATGCGTACACCCGTGCGTGTCGCGGTAACCCTGTGCCTGGTGGCGCTGGCGATTTTTGCCGGTTTCCATTTGTGGCAGTACTACATGCTCACGCCGTGGACCCGAGACGCGCGGATTCGCGCCGACGTGGTGGTCATCGCCCCGGATGTGTCGGGCTGGGTGCGTGAACTCAAGGCCTTCGACAACCAGCCGGTGAAGGCCGGCGATCTGTTGCTGAGCATTGACCGCGACCGTTTCGAAGCGGCGCTGGAGAAGGCACAAGCGGTGGTGCAGACCCGTCAACAGCAACTCAACCTGCGCGAGCGCGAAGCCAGCCGTCGCGCCAGCCTCGGGCCGCAAGCGATCAGTGCCGAGCTGCGCGAGAATGCGCAAATCAACGCCGGCATCGCTCGTGGCGAACTGAGTGAAGCCCAGGCCGAAGCCAAAGTCGCCGAACTCAATCTTGCCCGCAGTCAGGTCCACGCGCCCCGCAGCGGCCACATCACCAACCTGCGCCTGGCCCAGGGCAATTACGTGAATGCCGGGCAACCGGTGATGGCGTTGATCGATGATTCAACGTTTTATGTGCAGGCGTATTTCGAAGAAACCAAACTGCCGCGGATTCGCGTCGGCGATCCGGTGAAGGTCTGGTTGATGAGCGCGGGAGAGGCGCTGGAAGGGCAGGTGGAAAGCATCAGTCGCGGCATTACCGATCGCAACACCACGCCGGATGGGCAGTTGTTGGCGGAGGTGGAGCCGACATTTAACTGGGTGAGACTGGCGCAGCGGATTCCGGTGCGAATCAAACTGGACAAGGTGCCCGAGGGGATCAATTTGAGTTCGGGGATGACGGCGAGTGTGCAGGTGCAGGAAGGACCGAAGTAACTGTAGGAGCGAGCCTGCTCGCGAAGGACTTGAGAGCAACGCGTTTATTCAGGATGAACGCGTTATCGTTAACGTCCTTCGCGAGCAGGCTCGCTCCTACAGGTGCCCGCCGGACTCAGCCGATGCTGATCGCCGGCAGACTAGTCAACGTCACGGTCTGCTGCTTACGCGGCGCCAGAATCTCCGCCTCGCCATCCACCACCAACTCATCGCGCTGGTTGAACACGCGGGTGGCAATGCGCACACGGAATTTCGGCAACTTCTCCAGAATCTCCAGGCGCACCGTCAGCGTGTCGCCAAGCTTCACCGGCTTCTGAAAGCTCATCTGCTGACCGATATAAATAGTCCCCGGCCCAGGCAACTCGCAGGCAACCGCAGCGCTGATCAACGCGCCACTGAACATGCCGTGCGCGATGCGTTCCTTGAACATGGTGCCGGCGGCGAATTCGGCGTCCAGATGCACCGGGTTGTGGTCACCCGACATGGCGGCGAACAGCTGAATGTCACGCTCTTCGACCGTCTTGCTGTAGCTGGCGGTCTGGCCGACTTCGAGGGCTTCGTACGGGGTGTTGGTAACCTGGGTCATCTGTTTCAATTCCTGTGACAAATAAAAAAACCACAAAAAAACTATTCGGATCGGGGCGGGCGGCGGTGGCTCAGGGCTTGTGCGATCCAGCCCAGCACATCGGCCGTCACCTCATCGCGGTTGCTCTCGTTGAACAGTTCGTGCCGTGCCTGCGGGTAAATCGTCAGTTGCAGGCTCTGGCTGCCTGCGGCGCGTAGCGCATCGGCCAGATCTTTCAGACGCTTGCCTTCGCTCACCGGATCACATTCACCGCCTATCACCAGCAATGGCAGGCCCGGATCGATCTGAGCGAGATTGGACGCTTTGCTGATTTGCTGCAAGCCGCCGAGCAAATCGATCCACAGTTGGTTGGTGCAGCGAAAGCCGCAGAGCGGGTCGTTGGCGTACAGATCGACCTCCGCCGGGTCGCGGCTGAGCCAGTCGAACCGGGTGCGGGCCGGTTTGAAGGCCTTGTTGAACGAGCCGAACGACAGCCATTCGATCAGCGCGCTGCGGCCCTTCGGCCCTTGGCGCAGTCGTTCCAGGCGGGCAATCTGCCGCGCCGCACGATAAAGCGCCACTGGCTGGAAATTTGAGCCGCTGAGCACAGCGCCGTGCAGGCTGGCGCTGTGATGCAGCAGATAAGCCTGGGCGATGTAGCTGCCCATGCTGTGGCCGAGCAACACGATCGGCACGCCGGGATGATGCTGGCCAATGTGCTGATTGAGGCTGGCGAGGTCGCCGACCACCTTGCACCAGCCATCGTCGTCGGCGAAATGACCGAGTGTCCCGTTTTCGGCAGTTTTGCCATGTCCACGCAGGTCCGGTGCGTACACACCGTAGTCCTGTGCGCAGCACTTTTCTGCCAGGCGCGCATAGCGACCGCTGTGTTCGGCCATGCCGTGGGCCAGCAGGATCACCGCTTTCAACGGCGCTGCGGGCAGCCACTGGTTGACGAAGAGGCGGCTGCGGTCACTCGCGGTCAGCCAGAAGGTGTCGTGGATCATGGCGATTCCTTTGCATGGGCTCGGCCCATTGTATAGCGCATCCTGCGCTTACCGTCTGATCAGGCCGCACCACGGCACCGAGATTCACACGGTCAATGACGGTTGTTGGCATATTTGCCTGATTCGCCATAGCTGCTAGTGTCCGTGAAGCTCCGCTTTTTCAAAGGTGACACAAAAGCGGCCCCGGATAGGTTCAGGTAAAGAGGACAAGAACAATGCAACCTGATTTCTGGAATGACAAACGCCCGGCCGGCGTACCCCTGGACATCGAACAAGGGGCTTACAAGTCGGTGATCGAGGTGTTCGAGCGTTCCTGCAAAAAATTTGCTGACCGCCCGGCCTTCAGCAACATGGGCGTCACCCTGACCTACGCCGAACTGGAACGCTACAGCGCCGCGTTCGCCGGTTACCTGCAAGCCCACACCGACCTGGAGCCCGGCGATCGCATCGCGGTGCAGATGCCCAACGTCCTGCATTACCCAATTGCCGTGTTCGGTGCGTTGCGCGCCGGGCTGATCGTGGTCAACACCAACCCGCTGTACACCGCGCGGGAAATGCGTCATCAGTTCAAGGATTCCGGTGCCCGGGCACTGGTTTACCTGAACGTATTCGGGCAGAAGGTCCAGGAAGTGCTGGCCGACACCGACATCCAGTACCTGATCGAAGCGAAGATGGGCGACCTGATGCCCGCCGCCAAGGGCTGGCTGGTCAACACCCTGGTCAGCAAGGTCAAGAAAATGGTCCCGGACTACGCCTTGCCGCAGGCCATTTCCTTCAGGAGCGCGCTGCGTCTGGGTCGGGGCCTGGGCATCAAGCCGTTGAACGCCGGCCTCAACGATATCGCCGTGCTGCAATACACCGGCGGCACCACCGGGCTGGCCAAGGGCGCGATGCTGACCCACGGCAACCTGGTGGCGAACATGCAGCAGGCACGCGCCTGCCTCGGCCAGTTCGGCGCTGACGGCCAGCCGTTGTTGCGCGAGGGGCAGGAAGTGATGATCGCGCCGCTGCCGCTGTACCACATCTATGCATTCACGGCGAATTGCATGTGCATGATGGTGACCGGCAACCACAACGTGCTGATCACCAATCCACGAGACATCAAGGGTTTCATCAAGGAGCTGAAAAACTGGCGGTTCTCGGCGTTGCTGGGGCTCAACACGCTGTTCGTCGCGTTGATGGACCACCCGGACTTCAAGACCCTGGATTTCTCCAGCCTCAAGCTCACCAACTCTGGCGGTACCGCGCTGGTCAAGGCCACCGCCGAGCGCTGGGAGCAACTGACCGGTTGCCGCATCACCGAAGGTTACGGCCTGACCGAAACCTCGCCGGTGGCGTGCACCAACCCGTACGGCGACAAATCGCGGATCGGCACGGTCGGCCTGCCGGTGCCGGGCACCACGTTGAAAGTCATCAACGACGAAGGCGTCGAGCAACCGTTGGGCGAGCGCGGCGAACTGTGCATCAAGGGCCCGCAGATCATGAAGGGCTACTGGCAGAAACCCGAAGCCACCGCCGAAGTGCTGGATGCCGAAGGCTGGTTCAAGTCCGGCGACATCGCGGTGATCGACCCGGACGGTTTTGTGCGCATCGTCGATCGCAAGAAAGACATGATCATCGTCTCGGGTTTCAACGTGTACCCGAACGAAATCGAAGACGTGGTGATGGCTCACCCGAAAGTCGCCAACTGCGCCGTCATCGGTGTGCCGGACGAACGTTCGGGCGAGGCGGTGAAGTTGTTTGTGGTGGCGCGTGAATCGGGGGTCAGCCTTGAAGAGTTGAAGGCTTACTGCAAGGAAAACTTCACCGCGTACAAAGTGCCCAAGCACATCGTGTTGCGTGAGTCGTTGCCGATGACGCCAGTGGGCAAGATTCTGCGGCGGGAGTTGCGGGATATCGCGTAACCGATAAATGGCCGCGTTTCGCGCGGTTCCCTGTAGGAGCGAGCCTGCTCGCGATGGACGTCAACGATAACGCGCCGTGTCTGAATGATCGCGTTGTCTGGGCGTTTTTCGCGAGCAGGCTCGCTCCTACATTGTCAGGTAAAGCCCGGATTTAAAGGCTTTCAGCGATATATAGGTTTTTTGCTCTAAAATGACCGCTTGTCATTCTTGAGTCACGAATGTGACTGTAGAGGCCGCTTTTGGCTCTAGTCGGCCCTTGGCAAAGCTGCTACTCTCGGCGCGCTTTGTGACCTCTCGGCCTCTGTAAAAAGCCCAGACTCACCAATAATCAAACACCAATAATAATCGCATCAAATGCGGTATTTGAATTCGCGTTGCTGAGGAGTGGGCTTCCATGATCGAAGACTTCTGGAAGGATAAGTACCCTGCCGGGATTGCTGCCGACATCAATCCGGACGAGTATCCGAATATTCAGGCAGTGTTGAAACAGTCCTGCCAACGCTTCGCCGACAAGCCGGCATTCAGTAACCTGGGCAAGACAATCACCTACGGTGAACTGTACGAATTGTCCGGTGCCTTTGCCGCTTACCTGCAACAGCATACCGACTTGCAGCCGGGCGATCGAATCGCCGTGCAACTGCCCAACGTCTTGCAGTACCCGGTCGCTGTGTTCGGTGCCATCCGCGCCGGGCTGATCGTGGTCAACACCAACCCGCTGTACACCGCGCGGGAAATGGAACACCAGTTCAACGACTCCGGTGCCAAAGCCCTGGTCTGCCTGGCCAACATGGCGCATCTGGCCGAGGCCGTCGTGCCAAAAACCGGCGTCAAGCACGTCATCGTCACCGAAGTCGCCGACCTGCTGCCGCCGCTCAAGCGCCTGCTGATCAACAGCGTCATCAAGTACGTGAAGAAGATGGTCCCGGCGTATCACTTGCCCAAAGCCATCAAGTTCAACGACGTGTTGAGCAAGGGCCATGGCCAGCCAGTGGCTGAAGCCAACCCGGCCAGCAGCGACGTGGCGGTGCTGCAATACACCGGCGGCACCACT
This sequence comes from Pseudomonas sp. BF-RE-25, assembly GCF_019956105.1. NCBI lineage: Bacteria > Pseudomonadati > Pseudomonadota > Gammaproteobacteria > Pseudomonadales > Pseudomonadaceae > Pseudomonas > Pseudomonas sp. BF-RE-25. Next base: position 92,088 of record NZ_JAHBDB010000013.1, on the reverse strand, counting down.
GGCGTGGCCAAGGGTGCAATGCTGACCCATCGCAACCTCGTCGCCAACATGTTGCAGTGCAAGGCGCTGATGGGTTCCAACCTGAATGAAGGTTGCGAGATCCTGATCACGCCGCTGCCGCTTTACCACATCTATGCCTTCACCTTTCATTGCATGGCGATGATGCTGATCGGCAACCACAACATCCTGATCAGCAACCCGCGCGACCTGACGGCGATGGTCAAGGAACTGTCGAAGTGGAAGTTCAGCGGCTTCGTCGGCCTGAACACGCTGTTCGTGGCCCTGTGCAACAACGAGGGCTTCCGCAAGCTGGATTTCTCGGCGCTGAAAGTCACCCTGTCGGGCGGCATGGCCCTGCAACTGGCCGCGGCCGAACGCTGGAAAGCGGTCACCGGTTGCGCCATCTGCGAAGGTTACGGCATGACCGAAACCAGCCCGGTGGCCACCGTGAACCCGATCCAGAACATCCAGATCGGCACCATCGGCATTCCGGTGCCGTCGACCCTGTGCAAAGTCATCGACGATGCCGGCGTTGAACAGCCGTTGGGCGAAATCGGCGAACTGTGTGTGAAAGGTCCGCAGGTGATGAAGGGCTACTGGCAGCGTCAGGAAGCCACCGACGAAATGCTCGACAGCGAAGGCTGGTTGAAGACCGGTGACATCGCGCTGATCCAGCCTGACGGCTACATGCGCATTGTCGATCGCAAGAAAGACATGATCCTGGTGTCCGGTTTCAACGTGTACCCGAATGAGCTCGAAGACGTGCTCGCGACCCTGCCGGGCGTGCTGCAATGCGCGGCCATCGGCGTGCCGGACGAGAAGTCGGGCGAGGCGATCAAGATTTTCATCGTCGCCAAACCGGGCGTGACCCTCACCAAAGAGCAAGTGATGGAGCACATGCGTGCGAACGTCACCGGCTACAAAGTGCCGAAAGCCGTCGAGTTCCGCGATGCGCTGCCGACGACCAACGTTGGCAAGATCCTGCGTCGGGAATTGCGTGATGAAGAGCTGAAGAAGATCAACGCGAAGAAGACCACCGCGTAATCCAGCAAAAAGCCCCGCAGATGCGGGGCTTTTTGTTGCCTGTCAGGCAAAGATTAACCACTGTGGGAGCGAGACCGGCTTGCCGGCGATAGACGTTCGGACAACGCTTTCATTCAGGCAGCCCGCGTTATCGTTGACGACCATCGCGAGCAGGCTCGCTCCCACAGGTCGGCAGGCGGTCAGGCGTTTGTGGTTATTGGCGGAACGGCGCGAAATTGACGTTGGTGCCCGCCGGGCGCATGTCCTGCAGGTACGAATCCTTGTCCGCACTCAGTTCCAGGCTCAGCGCAGCCTTGCGCTTGCCCTGGTTACGCACCACCAGCCCTTCTAGTTTTTCGCGCAGGAACACCGTCGGCACTTTCAGGTGCAGCAGTTCGTCGGTGTCCGGCGTGTGCATCAGCAGGTGAATCCATTCGTACTGACCAATGGCCAGGCGCGCCACCGGGAGATCGAACCACCAGATGTTGCGGTTACGGTTCAATTCGGCGAAATGGCAGTTGTTGACGCCAAGCACAGCACCGCCGAGTTCCTGGTTTCTGCGGGCAATGGCCTGCTTTTTATCGAGTTTCATAACATTCCTACGGGATTGGATCTTCAGGGCCGTGGCCTGAATACGTTGCGCATTCTCGGGGGTTGGTCGGCAAACATAAAGCCCAACCTGCACGGAACGATGAAATGTCGTTTTTGTGTCAGCCTGAACTTGCGCACGGAAATTGTTTCAAAGTCGCCAAGTAGGCTACTTTGATGTAGAAAACGGCCCCCGAGTCGCCACGACTTCAACCCCATTGCGGCGAAAGGAGACGCTAATGATTTTCCCGGACATGAAAGGTGTGCCCCTCCATCGCGTGATGGTGCGCACGGTCACCGAGTTCGTCGCCGACGAGATGTCGACCTATGCCTCGGCGTTGGCCTATCAAATGCTGTTTTCGTTGTTTCCCTTCATTCTTTTTCTGATTGCCCTGATCGGTTTCCTGCACCTGCCGGACTTCTTTTCCTGGCTGCGCCTGCAATCGGAACTGGTCCTGCCGCCCCAGGCGCTGGAGCAGGTGAACCCGGTGATCGACCAGCTCCAGCAATCCAAGGGCGGCTTGCTCTCGGTCGGTATCGTCATCGCGCTGTATACGGCCTCGGCCGGCGTGCGACTGATGATGAGCGCGATGAACGCCGCGTATGACGTGGTCGAAGGCCGGCCGTTCTGGAAGCGTTTTCCGCTGTCGGTTTTCTACACGATCGGCATTGCCGGGATGTTGCTGATTGCCGCCGCGCTGATGGTGCTCGGGCCGCAAGTGATGGGCTGGATCGCCGCGCAGGTTGGCCTTGAAGACTTTATTGTCACGGTCTGGACCATCGCTCGCTGGCCGGTCATCGTGATCCTGATGATGATTGCCGTGGCGCTGATCTATTACGTCATGCCCGACGTCAAACAGGAGTTTCGTTTCATCACCCCAGGCTCGGTGCTGGCGGTGGTGGTGTGGATCATCGCGTCGTTGGGCTTTGCGTTTTACGTCAAGACCTTCGCCAACTACAACGCCATGTATGGCAGTATCGGCGCGATCATCGTGCTGTTGCTGTACTTCTACATTTCCGCCGCGGTGCTGCTGCTCGGCGCGGAAATGAATGCGGTGATCGAACACATGTCGACCGAAGGCAAGGACCCTGGCGAAAAGGTCCCCGGCGAGCATGGTCCTGTCCACGAAGAGAAACATCACGTTTCCGGACTGGGCCGGGATCACTCGGTGAAACCACCCACTGACGAAGTCATCAAATGATCCGTGAAATCCTGAAAATGGGCGACGAACGCCTGCTGCGCATTGCGCCGCCGGTCCCCGCCGAGATGTTCGACAGCCCCGAGCTGTGGCAACTGATCGACGACATGTTCCAGACCATGGAAAGCGTCGGCGGGGTGGGCCTGGCCGCGCCGCAGATCGGCGTCGACCTGCAACTGGTGATCTTCGGTTTCGAGCACAGCGAGCGTTATCCGGACGCTGAAGCGGTGCCGCAGACGATCCTGATCAATCCGCTGATCACGCCGTTGAGCCCGGTGATGGAAGAGGGGTTTGAAGGCTGCCTGTCGGTGCCCGGATTACGCGGCGCGGTGAGTCGGTACCAGCAAATTCGCTATGAAGGTTTCGACCCGAAAGGCGAGCCGATCGTGCGCATCGCTTCAGGGTTTCACGCCCGTGTGGTGCAGCACGAATGTGATCACCTGATCGGCCGGTTGTACCCGTCGCGGATTACCGACTTCAGCAAATTCGGGTTTACCGAAGTGATGTTTCCGGATCTAGATCCCAACGCCGACGATTGACCTCACCGTCAAACCCTGTAGGAGCGAGCCTGCTCGCGATGGGGCCGTGACAGTAAATACTGTTGGTGACTGACCCACCGCAATCGCGAGCAGGCTCACTCCTACAGTTGATCTTCATGTTTATCCGACCGGCTCCAAGCCCATCGCAATCATCGGTTTGCTGCGCGCATAGCGGCTCAAGCGTTCGACCATCGCGTAAGGCATGGGCGGATCGAAGGTAAACCCGCGACGCTCATAAAAACCCCGCAAGTCCGGGTGGCAGAACAGCCACACCGGTTGGTCGAGACCGTTCACCGCTTCGGCAATCAGCGTCGCTGCGATCCCTTGTTCACGACAGGCCGGGTCGACAAGCAAACCGGTCAACCAATGCCCGCCCGAGACCGGTCGCAAGCATAGCGCCGCAATGATCTCGTTGCGCCTGGCCACCCACAATTGAGCGTCGCGGACCGCTTTCATCGACGATTGGTGAGCGCGATAAAACTTGTTCATCAGGGGCCATAACGGCTCGTCGAGCAAGGTGTATTGAGTGTCGGTCATGGGGCGGGTCTGTGTGTGCGCAAAGCGGGCGATTATAAAAGAACGGGCGGCCGGGGATAGGTGTATACCTGATCTCACATCCCGTATGAGTGGAGTACGTATCATGGCCAAAGGCATGGATTCAAAAAAAGCAGCGAAGAAGAAACCGGCGAAAACCGCCGATGAAAAACGCGCGGACAAGAAGGCCAAGAAGGTGGGAGTGTTCGGCCATTAAGCGGTAAGCATGAAACCCATCCCCCTGTAGGAGCTGGCTTGCCGGCGATGGCCGTTAACGATGACGCGTTTACATAGAAAAAAACGCGGTGTCTGAGAGTCCATCGCCGGCAAGCCAGCTCCTACAGGAGGGGGGCAAAATAATCTGCAAGATTTCCCGATGCCATTGCACAGAAGGGGACTGGTCCCCGATCTGAGCAACGCCATGCCCCATTACTTCGATAGTGCCCACCGAGAAGAAATCGAAACCCTGCGCCATCGCCTGACTGCTCGCACCGAGTGGCCGACCTGGTTGCTGCTGATCGGCGTGTACGGCGGCTGGTTCAGCATCATGTTGGCTAGCAATCGATTGGGCGTCTGGTGGAGCACGTTGTTGCTGATTCCGCTGGTGGTGTTGTGGTTGTCGGTGCAGCACGAATTGCTCCACGGTCATCCCACCCGCTGGACCACGCTGAACAAAATCCTCGGTTACGCACCGTTCGCCGTCTGGTATCCCTACACGTTGTATCGCGACAGCCATCTGCTGCATCACCGCGACGAAGACCTGACCTTGCCGGGCATCGATCCGGAAAGCCGTTACCTGAGTGCCGAGCGGTGGCAGGGCAGTTCCGTGTTTGAACAGAGCCTGCATTGGTTGAACAAAACCGTACTCGGACGCTTCATCATCGGTGCGCCGCTGGCCTTGCTGGCGCTGGCGCGCGAAGAGCTTCAGCGCCTGAAGTCGGGTGATCGACAGGCCTGGTTGATGTGGCTGACCCACGGCGCACTGACCGTGTTGATGTTGCTGTTCATCGCCCATTACAGCGTGGTGCCGGTGTGGCATTACCTGTTGCTGATCAGCGTGCCGGCGCTGTCGATTGCAATGATCCGCTCCTACTATGAGCACCGTCCCCATGCGCAACCCGAGCAACGCACCGTGCTCAATGAAGCCGGCTGGCCATGGCGCTGGCTGTTCCTGAACCTGAATTTTCATCTGGTGCATCACGACTTGCCGGGCCTGCCCTGGTACGACTTGCCCCGCGCCTACCATGCGCGCCGCGAGCAATGGGTGGCGCGCAGCGGCGGGTTTCTGGTGCAGGGTTATGCTCAGTTGTGGCGTGAGAACGGGATAAAGGCGATCGACAGCCCGAAACACCCCTTCCACTGATTGCAAACGCATCCCCTTGTAGGAGCCGGCTTGCTGGCGATGGCGGTGTATCAGTCCCATCAATGCAACATGACACACCGCTATCGCCAGCAAGCCGGCTCCTACAGTTGATTTTCGTTGTATGGACGATTTTGATGACTCAACACCTCGCCGAATTACTGATGTACGTCGCCCCCGAACCCATCCGCCAGGCCAACGAGCGTTGGCTGACGCGAATCCTCGAACGTCTGGGTGCCACCCGCCGCAATGCCGATGGGCTATCGCTGATGGACCTGTGGCTGTCCCCGCAGTTGTTGCTGACCCAAACCTGCGGCTATCCGCTGATGACCGCATTGCGCGGCCAGGTTCGGGTTATCGGCCGGCCTCGTTACGAACTGCCGGACAGCAGCGGCGGCAACCATTGCAGCCTGCTGCTGAGCCGTGCCGATGATTCACGCCGGACCTTGCCCGCGTTTTTCGGCAGCCGTGGCGTGATCAACGGCGAAGACTCCAATAGCGGCATGAACCTGCTGCGTCAACGACTGGCGCCGTTGCACCGCGACGGGCAGTTCTTCGCCAGCGTCGGTATCAGCGGCAGCCACCGCGAGAGCCTGCGCTGGCTGCGTGAAGATCAAGCCGACCTCGCCGCCATCGACAGCGTGACCTTCGCCTACCTGGCGCGGCACGCCGAAGAGGAAGTGGCGGGATTGCGCGTGGTGGTGCGTAGCGCGTTCAGCCCGACCTTGCCGTATATCACCGTTGCGACGGCGACCGATGAGCAGGTAGAGGCGTTGCGGCAGGTGATGAACGAGACGTTGCGGGAATTGCCCGATGTCGCCGAAATCCTCGGGTTGCACGAGGTGTTGCCGGCCAGCGAGAGCGACTATCAGGTTGTTCTTGATTATCAGCAGGAAGCTGAGGCGTTGGGGTTTGGGCGGTTGCGTTGAGTAGAGATCGCCTTCGCGGGCAAGCCACGCTCCTACAGGTCTAGCGCTGCACCTGTAGGAGCGAGGCTTGCCCGCGAAGGCGATCCATCAAATACCACTTTAATTCCTTAAATGAATATAAAAATGCATTTTAAGTATTATTAAAGAATAAGGCTCCTTGCTAGGATTCACGTCACCGGACCACCGGACATTCAGCGACCCTAACCCTTGGAGCCTCTATGTCCGGCACCGACGTATCCCATCGAAACGATGTGGGCGGATTGTTCCGCGCCCATTACCCCTGGCTGTGCGCTCGGTTGCGCCAGTTTCTCGGGGCCAGTTCCAGCGTCGAAGACATCGCCGCCGAGACCTTCGCGCAACTGCTCGAATCGCCGGGTCTGACCCCGATCCGCGAGCCCCGCGCCTTGCTCACCACCATCGCCCGCCGGTTGATTTATCAGCTCTGGCGCCGCCGCGATCTGGAGCGTCAGCACCTCGATCAACTGCAACACCTCGATCAGCCCCAAGCGTCCTCGCCCGAGGAATTGCTGCAACTGACCCAGGCGTTGCACCGCCTCGACCGAACGCTTGAGCGTTTGCCGGGCAAAGTCCGGGCGACGTTCCTGTTGTCGCGCATCGATGGCCTGACGTACCCGCAAATCGCTGCCGAACTGGGCATTTCCCAGCGCTCGGTCAGCGTCTACATGACCCGCTCCCAAGCGTTGTGCGCCCAGCACAGCGCCAATGAACCCTTGCACCAGAGGTCCGCATGAAATCGATCAAAACCCTGCTCGGCAGTTCGCTGCTGGCCCTGAGCCTTGTGGCGAGCCACGTTCCCGCCGCGGAACAAACCAAGCCAATCCACTTCGGTGACATCACCTGGGAAAGCGGCAGCCTGATCACCGAGATCCTGCGGTTGATCGTCGAAAAAGGTTACGGCTACCCGACCGACACTTTGCCGGGCAGCACCGTCAGCCTTGAAGCGGCATTGGCCAAGAACGACATTCAAGTGATCGGTGAAGAGTGGGCCGGGCGCAGTCCGGCGTGGGTCAAGGCGGCGTCGGAAGGCAAAGTGTTCGGGCTGGGCGACACCGTCAAAGGCGCCACCGAAGGCTGGTGGGTGCCGGAATACGTGATCAAGGGCGACCCGGAGCGCGGGATCAAACCGCTGGCGCCGGAGCTGAAATCCGTCGCCGATCTGGCGCGCTACAAAGACGTGTTCCGCGACCCTGAAGACCCGAGTCGCGGGCGTTTCCTCAATAGCCCGACCGGCTGGACTTCGGAGATCGTCAACAGTCAGAAGCTCAAGGCCTACGACCTGACCACCAGCTTCGTCAACTTCCGCACCGGCTCCGGCGCGGCGCTGGATGCCGAAGTGGCCTCGTCGATCCGTCGCGGTAAACCGGTGTTGTTCTACTACTGGTCGCCGACGCCGCTATTGGGCCGCTTCAAACTGGTGAAACTCGAAGAGCCGCCGTTCGACGCCGAGGCCTGGAAGACCCTGGCCGATGCCAACAACCCAAACCCCAAAGGCACGCGCTCGATGCCGGCGAGCCTGGCGATCGGCGTGTCTGCACCGTTCAAGACGCAGTATCCGGACTTGGTGTCGTTCTTCGAGAAAGTCGATTTCCCGATCGATCTGCTGAACCAGACGCTGGCGCAGATGAGCGAAAAACGCCAGCAACCGCGTCAGGTGGCGGAAGCGTTTTTGCGCGATCAGCCGCAGATCTGGAAGGGGTGGGTGCCGGGTGAGGTGGCGACCAAAGTGAGTGCGAGTTTGTAATTTTTCGGCGTCTGTTACATCGATTTCGCGGGCAAGCCTCGCTCCTACAAAGGTATCGTTAATCCTGTAGGAGCGAGGCTTGCCCGCGAATCAATCTAAAACCTTACACCAACTCCACGGCCAACGCCGCTTGCACCGCCGGGCGCAAATCAACCCGCGCCTGAAACCGCGCCAACACCGGCCACTGATCCAAATCTATCGCAAACAACGGCGCCCACCGCAACACCGTAAACAAGTAAGCATCCGCCACGCTGAACCCACCCGCCAGCAGATAATCCTGGCGCTCCAGCGTCTGACACAACACCGCAAAGCGCTTGAACAACTTCTCCCTGATCAGCGCTTGCACCTCCTCGGGGAGCTGCGCGTTGAACAGCCAACCCAGCCCGCCATGAATCTCCGTCGAAACGAAATTCAGCCACTCCTGCAACCGCACTCGCTCGAACGTTCCGTTCACGGGCGCCAGGTTCGCCTCGGGTCGCAGGTCCGCCAGGTATTGCAGGATCGCCGGGCCTTCAGTCAGCACGTCACCGTTGTCGAGTTGCAGCGCCGCGACGTAACCCTTCGGGTTGATGGCGAGGAAATCGGCACCGTTCGCGGTCCGTTTGGTGCGGTTATCGACGCGGATCAACTCGAACGGCAGGTCCAGTTCACGCAGCACAATGTGCGGTGCCAGCGAGCAGGCTTGAGGGGCGTAATACAACTTCATCGGCAGGGCTCTGGTTGGGGATTTGCGCCAGTGTCATAGTGCGCGGCGCCCTCGGTAAAATTAATCTTTCAGAAAACCGCCATAAGGAAAGCTACTGCCATGATGAATCTGATGCACTGGCGAATGGTGGTGGCAGTGGCCGATACGGGCAACATTACCCGCGCGGCCGAGCGGGTCGGCATGACCCAGTCAGGCGCGAGCCAGGCGTTGGCGCTGATCGAAGAAACCCTCGGCGTGCAGCTGTTCACTCGGGAGAATCGCCAAACGCTGCCGACCGCTATCGGCCTGCCGGTCATCGAGCAGGCCCGGACCATGCTCGGCGCCCTGGAAAACATCCGCAGCACCGTCGATGCCGCGAAAGACATCCAGCGCGGGACGATTCGCCTGGCGAGTTTTCCCATGGTGCTGGCAACCTTTCTGCCGCCGCTGCTGCGCACATTCAGCCGGCTTTACCCCGGCATTCAGGTGGTCGCGCTGGAAGTCAGCGACGATGAAGTGGAAGCACTGCTCGGCGCCGGAGCGCAATGCCGGGCGTTTGGGGCGCGATGCCTGGGTCGCGGTGTTGCCCGGCGGCCATCCCTTGGCACGCCGCTCGATTGAACAAGGCGTCACCCTTGCGGAGTTGGCAGACCAGCCGTTTGTGCTGGCCACGGGCGGCTGTTCGACCAACGCCCGCAGCCTGGCCGCCGATGCCGGTCTGCAATTGCGCGACGTTCGGGTCGAGGTCCGCGAGTGGAGCAGTGCGTTCACGCTGGTGCGCGAAAACATCGGAGTCACCCTGGTGCCGGAAATGACCTTGCCCACCCATCTCCAGGGGCTGCGTGTGGTGCCGGTCAAACCGCGTATCGATCGTGAGTTTGCCTTGGTGGTCGCCGCAAACAAACAACCCTCGGCAGCGGTGCAGGCGTTGTTGAGCATGCTCGCTGAACATTGAATCAGGCGTTAGCTGAACCGTTTTTGTCCCCAATACTGGCCGACTAGTGGCCTTGCAAGCCTAATGCGGCTGGCTATGCTCAGTCCTGACGAATCATGTCGGTCGCCATGTGAAGGCCGGCATGCACGCTTCAGAGTGCGCACCCCAAGGCACCGATGCGAGCGGCAAGGAGTTTTACGGCAAAGGGAGTTACTTATGAAAACGTTAGGGCTGGCCCGGTCCCGGGCTATCAAGAGACGGATGTCTTGATAAGAGCGTTGCCACATGGACTCTCCGATTCAACATCATTGATCACCTGACAGTTCCTCCCGTGGAGGAATGCGTGTGCCTGTTCCATGGAACGTTGTGGTGGATACGTTGAAAGACCGAAGAACTTTCATCAATCAAACGACCGCGCTTAGGGTGATACGACCATGTTTAACCTACATCACAAGGCTGACCTGCAGGAAATCGAGCGCTACAGCTGTGCGCTGACCGAGGCCAACGCCAAGTTGGCGGCCGTCAGTCGTTCGATGGCGATGATTGAGTTCACCCCTGACGGCATCGTGCTCGATGCCAACGACAACTTTTGCAAAGCCATGGGTTACAGCGCCGAAGAAGTGCGCGGCAAACATCACCGGATCTTTTGCGAGGAAACGTTTTATCGCAGCGAAGCCTACGCCAAATTGTGGCGTGACCTGGCCCGTGGTGAGTCGCTCAGCGGGACTTTCCTGCGCTTGAACAAGGGCGGCAAGGAGATCTGGCTCGAAGCCAGTTACATGCCGGTTATCGGTCCCGACCGGCAAGTCAGCAGTGTGATCAAAGTCGCCACCGACATTACGGACAGGGTGAACAAGGAACACGAAAACGAAAGCATGCTCGCGGCAATCGGTCGTTCGATGGCGGTGATCGAATTCACCCCCGCTGGCAATGTAATCACCGCCAATGAAAACTTCCTGAAGACCACGCATTACGCGCTCAACGAAATCGTCGGCCAGCATCACAGCCTGTTTTGCCACCGCGCCGAAGCCGAATCGCCGTCTTACAAAGGGTTTTGGGCTTCACTGAATCGCGGCGAATATCACTCGCACCGTTTCGAACGCAGAGACAAGCATGGTCATACGATTTTTCTCGAAGCGTCCTACAACCCGTTGTTCGACGCCAAGGGCCGTTTGTACAAAGTGGTGAAGTTCGCCAGCGACATCACACAGCAAGTGACCACGCTGCAAACGGCTGCGGAGTCGGCCCACAGCACCTCGGTGCAGAACGATGCCTGCGCGCAGAAGGGATCTCAGGTGGTGCAGCAGACGGTGCAGATCATCCAGGACATTTCCAGGGACTTGAACGAAGCGGCGCTGAGCATTGATGCGGTGAGCAAACAGTCCGACATCATCGGCACCATCGTTCAGACCATTCGCGGCATTGCCGACCAGACCAACCTGCTGGCGCTCAACGCGGCCATCGAGGCGGCGCGGGCCGGGGAGCACGGCCGAGGGTTTGCCGTGGTGGCGGATGAGGTTCGCAGCCTCGCGGCACGCACGAGCCAGGCGACACTGGAGATTGTCGACGTGGTGCGCAAAAACCACGATTTGTCGTTGAGCGCGGTGTCGAGCATGCAGTCGAGCTTGAGCCGCACCGGCCTTGGGGTGGAACTGGCGAACGAGGCGGGGGAGGTGATCCTGGAAATCCAGCAAGGCTCGCGGCACGTGGTGGATGCGATCAGCCAGTTCAATTCAACGCTGCATTTGAATTGAAACGCTGACCTGTAGGAGCCCGACTTGCCGGCGATGGCGATCTTGCGGACGCCATCGCCAGCAAGCCGGCTCCTACAGTTCTTGGGTGAACCCACAATCCAGAATCCGCCACGATCCCTGTAGGAGCCGGCTTGCCGGCGATAGCGTCCTGAAGATCGCCATCGCCAGCAAGCTGGCTCCTACAGTTCTTGGGTGAACCCACAATCCAGAATCCGCCACGATCCCTGTAGGAGCCGGCTTGCCGGCGATGGCGTCCTGATAATCGCCATCGCCAGCAAGCTGGCTCCTACAGAAGCATCCGTGTGGTCAGAGCGATGCGAGGAACTTGTCGACCACCTGGGCGCCGCTTTTCTCACTGCTGCTGCCGTTTTCTTTCTCGGCCTGCGCCAGTTTTATCTTGTCTTGCAGACGTTCGGCAATCTCTTTACCGACCGCCAGTTGTTTCTCCGGCGGCATGGCTTTCAGGTCTTCTTCGGTAATCCCCATCTCCTTCAGAATACTGTCGCGCAACCGCTGTTCCGGGGTTTTGCTCATGTAATCCTTGAAGTCGGCCATGGCGGTGCTTTCACCGGCCTTTGGCACTGTCGAGGCATCGGTGGCTTGCAGCGCGACACGGGTCTTGGCGAACGCTTCATCGACGTTGTCGCTGATTTTATTGGCGGCGCTGACCTGTTCCGTGGCGAGCTTGGACGCAGACGCCAGAACCTTCCCATCGTTCTTCACGTTTTGCAGCTGGATATTGTTTTGCACGCTCTGCATCAACACGGCTTGCAGGCCACCTTGAAGACCCGCGGCGGCGTCCGCAGTCGGTTCGTCGCCCGGCTTTTTGGGAAGCGGCGTCACTAGGTTTTGCTTTGCACTGACCAACATGATGAGTAGACCTTGTAGGTGTTTGCGGTGCAGCGACTTGAGCAATTAGCGTGCCTAGGTAATGAAACCTAGTACTTTCAATTGGTTATGTTTTTTTCTTGAGCAGAAAACGAAAGCGTTGCGGTCAACCTTTGCCGCCCGACGGCAGAGGTCGACCGATCAAGGCAGGCCGTTGCAGCCGTGTTTGAGGAAGCCGGGGCGTTGCGCCAGGCGTTGGAAATATTCGTCGATGGCCGGGAAGTCCGGTCGATCCATCGGCGTCATCAGCCAGCGGTTGACTGACAGCCCGATGACGATATCGGCCAACGTGAACCGTGGTCCGGCAACATAGGCTTTGGTGGTCGCGAGCTGATGTTCGAGGATGCCCATCTTCTGATTCCAGCCGCGTAAGCCCGTCGCAATCCGGTGCGCGTCCTGGAACTCCGGGTCTTTGCGTACCAGCGCCGTGAACGCGTAGCTCCAGGACGAATTGAGATCGGTGGCTTGCCAATCCATCCACTGCTCCACCCGGGCGCGCGCCGCCGGTTCGTGCGGCAGCAATTCAGCGTGTGGGTGTTTGCCGGCCAGGTAACGGCAGATGGTATTGGACTCCCACAGCACGCCGGCCTCATCGATGATCACCGGCACCTGTGCGTTGGGGTTGAGCCGGACAAATTCGGGACTGTGGGTCGACGCATACCCGCTGCCCCAGTCCTCGCGTTCGTAGGAAAGGCCCAGCTCGTCGCAGGTCCACAGGACTTTTCTGACGTTGATGGACGAGGCTTTGCCGAGAATCTTCAGTGCATGTTCCATGGAGCTGCTCCTTTAGCGATTCGATGCTTCCGGAAGATCAGAATACCTCTGTAGGAGCCAGCTTGCTGGCGATCGCATCACCTCGGTCCGTCAGGTACAACGCGGTGAGGCGATCGCCGGCAAGCCGGCTCCTACAGGGTTATGTGCTTTCGCGCACCTTCAATTCGAACCCCATGTCCTGCACCGGTTTCGCCACCGTGTTGCCCGCCATCAGCGTCAGCATCTGCTCTGCCGCGCGCCGGCCAATTGCCTCGCGCGGGGTATTGATGCTGCTCAGGCGCGGGACCATGTGCGCCGAGGCCGGGAGGTCGTTGAAACCGAGGACTGCCACTTGTTCGGGAATTTTGATTCCGCAGCGCATCGCTTCCAGCAGCGCGCCCTGGGCCAGGTCGTCGTTGCCGAAGAAGATCGCATCGACATCGGGATGACTGGCGATCAGTTGCAGGAACAGCTCGCCGCCCAGGCCGACGGAAGAGGCGCGGGGCGTCAGCACTTCCAGGTCCGGGTCATATCGACCGGCCTTTTGCAGGGCTTTGCGAAACCCTTCGCCGCGCAGCAACGTGCGCTGATCCAGTTGCGCACCGATGTACGCCAGGCGCTTGCGACCGCGGGACAGCAAATGCTCCGCCGCCGTTTCGCCGGCCGCCAGTTGCGAGAAACCCACGCAATTGAGGCCCGCAGCGCTGTCGAGTTCCATCATGTACACGCAGGGAATATTGCTCGCCTCGATCATCCGCCGCGAACTTTCGGTGCGATCAAACCCGGTCAGCAGCAAACCGCGCGGCTGATAGGCCATGTAATTGCGCAGCAGGTTTTCTTCTTCATCGCGCGAGTAATGGAAGTTGCCGATCAGCACTTCGAAGCCCTTCGGTCGTAAAACCTGATGAATGGCTTCCAGGGTGTCGATGAACAGCAAGTTGGACAGCGACGGCACCAAAACCACCACGGAATGGCTCTGGGCCGAGGCTAACGCTCGGGCGGCGGGGTTGACCACGTAGTTGAGTTCAAGCGCGGCTTTCTGGACTTTTTCCACCAGTTCGGTGGCCACCGTGCTCACGCCGCGCAAGGCGCGGGAGGCGGTAATCGGGCTGACGCCGGCCAGTCGGGCTACTTCATTGAGGGTAGGACGGCCAGTGGTTCGCGTATTTTTATCGTTTTTAGGAGAGGTCATCGGGCGGCTTGCCAAACAAAATTCAAGGCACTAAGGTAGCGCTGTCCCGATGCAGCTGCAAATGCGTAAGCGAGTTTTGCCTGAACCTCGCTTTTCGGCGTCCGGAACGAACATGCTGCAACCCACAAAAATGACAAGAAGGCGTCGGCAACTTCTACTTTTCGTCTAGTGTCATAGCTGGCAAAGGTAGCGCTGTCTGCGCGCTGAGGTGTTACATGAATCATCCCATCACCGCCCTGGTCATCATGGGCGTTGCCGGTTGCGGCAAGACCTGCGTCAGCGAAGCCTTGTGCCAGCTCAGCGGCGCGACTGCCATTGAAGGCGATACTTTTCACCCTGCCGCCAATATCGAAAAGATGAGCGCGGGTATCCCCCTGAACGACGACGACCGTGCCGGCTGGCTCGACAGCCTGTGCGATGAACTGCGCCGCGTCGACGCCACGGGCCAGCGCCCGGTGTTGACCTGCTCGGCCCTCAAACACAGTTACCGCGAAGTTTTGCGCAGCGCCTTGCCGGGCCTGGGCTTTGTGTTCCTTGAACTCACGCCTGAAGTGGCGGCCGATCGTGTCTCCCATCGGCCGGGCCATTTCATGCCGTCGACCCTGATCGACAGCCAGTTCGCCACCCTTGAATCCCCGGTTGGCGAACCGCTGACGTTGGCCCTCGATGCTTCGAACCACAGCGTCGACCAGTTGGCGAAGCAAGCCCACGTCTGGTGGCTGGAACACGGCCTGAAACGCGCCGGTTAAATTTTGCTTGAAGAGATAGCGCTGTCCTTATGGCTTTCGAATTACCCGTTTTAATAACAACAACAACCAGGAGACACCCCTAATGTTTGGCATGTCCCACGAGACGTTCCTGCTGCTCGATGCAGTGGTCACGGTGATCGGGCTTATCGTCCTGATCACCAAGTTCAAATTTCACCCGTTCATTGCCCTGATCATTGCCGCAGCCTTTCTCGGGCTGACTTCCGGCATGCCGATCGGCACCATCATCAAGGCGTTCCAGGACGGCTTCGGTGGCGTGCTCGGTTTCGTCGGCATCATCCTCGCGCTGGGCACGATGCTCGGCAAAATGATGGCCGAGTCGGGCGGGGCGGATCAGATTGCCCAGACGCTGATTCGTGCGTTCGGCAAGGACAAAGTGCAGTGGGCAATGATGTTCGCCGCGTTCCTGGTCGGCATTCCGCTGTTCTTCGAAATCGGTTTTGTGCTGCTGATCCCGCTGGTGTTCATCGTCGCCCGGCGTACCGGCGTGTCGATCATCAAGATCGGTATCCCGCTGCTGGCCGGTCTGTCTGCGGTGCACGGGCTCGTTCCGCCGCACCCGGGTCCATTGCTGGCCATCGGCGTGTTCGGTGCCGACATCGGCAAGACCATTCTCTACGGCCTGATCGTTGCGCTGCCGACGGCCATCATCGCCGGCCCGATCTACGGCACCTTCATTGCCAAATACATTCCCGGCCATCCGAACCAGGAACTGGTGGATCAACTGGCGCGTGAGAACGATTCTGCCGATCTCCCGAGCTTCTCCATCACCTTGATCACCGTGCTGTCGCCGGTGTTCCTGATGCTGCTCAAGACCTTCGCCGACGTGGTGCTGCCAGACGGCAACTTCTTCCGCACCTTCATGGACCTGATCGGTCACCCGATCTCGGCTCTGCTGCTGGCGTTGCTGCTGTCGCTGTACACCTTCGGTTACAAGCAGGGCATTGGCTCCAACCAGATGCTCAAATGGCTGGATGCGAGCCTCGCGCCAACCGCCGCGATCATCCTGATCATCGGTGCCGGTGGTGGCTTCAAGCAGATGCTGGTGACCAGCGGCGTGGGTAATGTCATCGGCAACATGGCGGTGGCCGCGCAAATCTCGCCGATCCTCCTGGCGTGGCTGGTGGCGGCGGTGATCCGTATCGCGACCGGTTCGGCGACCGTGGCGACCATTACTGGCGCAGGCATCGTGGTGCCGGTGGTGGGGATGATTCCGGGTGTGAACCGTGAGCTGCTGGTGCTGGCGACCGGCGCCGGTTCGTTGATCCTGTCTCACGTCAACGACGCGGGTTTCTGGCTGGTGAAGCAGTACTTCAACATGACCGTGGCGGAAACCTTCAAGACCTGGACGGCGATGGAAACCATCCTGTCGGTGGTTGGCCTGGGCTTTATTCTGCTGTTGTCGTTGTTCGTCTAACGTAGCGACACCGCAAAACTAATGTGGGAGCGAGCCTGCTCGCGATGAGGGCTTAACATTCAGCGAAGATGTTGAATGTAAGTCCGCTATCGCGAGCAGGCTCGCTCCCACAGTGTTATGTATCAGGTCTCAGGATTTGGCGACCAAACCATCCACCCTGAACATCCCGCGAATTCCGCGTACGGCCTGACGTATCCGGTCCTGGTTTTCGATCAGCGCGAAGCGCACATGATCATCCCCATATTCCCCGAACCCGACACCCGGCGAGACGCAGACCTTGGCCTCGGCGAGCAGTTTCTTGGCGAATTCCAACGAGCCAAGGTGCGCATACGCTTCGGGAATCTTCGCCCAGACGTACATAGACGCTTTCGGGTTTTCCACCATCCAGCCCAGTTCATGCAGGCCTTTGACCAGCACGTTGCGCCGCTGACGATACTGCTCGGCGATGTCTTTCACGCATTGCTGATCGCCTTCCAGCGCCGCAATCGCCGCGACTTGCAGCGGAGTGAAGGTGCCGTAGTCGTGGTAGCTCTTGATCCGCGCCAGGGCGTTGACCAGTTCCGGGTTGCCGACCATGAAACCGATGCGCCAGCCCGCCATGTTGTAGCTCTTGGACAGGGTGAAAAACTCCACCGCGATGTCCTTGGCGCCGGGCACTTGCATGATCGACGGGGCTTTCCAGCCGTCGTAGACGATGTCGGCGTAGGCCAGGTCATGCACCACCAGTACGTCGTACTGTTTGGCGAGGGCGATGACGCGTTCGAAGAAATCCAGCTCAACGCACTGCGCGGTGGGGTTGGACGGGAAGCCGAGGATCATCATCTTCGGTTTCGGGATCGAGCCGCGAATCGCCCGTTCCAGTTCGGCGAAGAAGTCCACGCCCGGAATCAACGGCACCGAACGCACCTGGGCGCCGGCAATCACGGCACCGTAGATGTGAATCGGGTAGCTCGGGTTCGGCACCAGCACGGTGTCGCCCTGGTCCAGAGTGGCGAGCATCAAGTGCGCCAGGCCTTCCTTGGAACCGATGGTCACGATGGCTTCGCTTTCCGGGTCGATGTCGACCTCGTAGCGTTCCTTGTACCAGTTGGAAATTGCCCGGCGCAGACGCGGAATGCCCTTGGACGTGGAATAACCGTGGGTGTCTTCGCGCTGGGCGACGGTGACGAGTTTTTCGACAATGTGCGGCGGCGTCGGGCCGTCGGGATTGCCCATGCTCAAGTCGATGATGTCTTCGCCACGACGACGGGCGGCCATCTTCAGCTCGGCGGTGATGTTGAATACGTAAGGGGGGAGTCGATCTATGCGCGCAAAGCGGCGCGGCGAACCTTGTTCGGCCATTGTTGCCTCGGATAACGTAAGCGCCCGGAACCGTCCGAGCGACGCTGGTCACTGCGGTGACCTGTGGCGGAATGTAAGGGCAGCTGTGGCAGACTGTCCAGCCTCCACGTAAATAATTTTTTTCCGAAGGAAATCGGTCGATGGAATTTAGCAGCGGCTTTTTGCTGAGCCTTTCTCTGTGCCTGGACATCGGCGTAGCCAACATCGCGATGATCACGCTGGCCATGCAACGCGGCTATTTTCAGGGCTTTGCGCTGGGGTTGGGCACCTGCGTCGGCGATCTGATTTATGCCGTGCTGGCCTTGGCCGGCATGACCGTTTTGCTGCAGTACGAAACCGTGCGCTGGGTGTTGTGGATTGGTGGTTCGGCGTTGCTGATCTATTTCGCGGCGAAGATGATCTATTCGGCGATCCACCATGAGGCGCTGTTGGCCGAGACCGCCGAAGTGGGTCATAACTCGCACCGCAAGGAGTTCTTTCGCGGGATCTTCCTCGCCATGTCGTCACCCAGCGCCATACTCTGGTTCGCGGCGGTGGGCGGCACCCTGATCGCGCGGTCTGGCGGTGGCGGGGCGCTCAGCTCGGCATTGTTCCTCGGCGGATTTCTCTGTGCCGGACTGTTGTGGTCGGCAGGCCTGTGCTTCGCCGCGAGCCATGGCGGCAAGTTGCTGGGCGACAAGCTGTTGCGTTATTCGTACATGGCATCGGCGGCGATCTTCTGCTATTTCGCGGTGTACGTGATCCTATCGGGGTACAACGAGTTTATTGGCGCTGGCGCCGCCGAGGCGTTGCATACGCTGTAATTGGGCGAATCGGGTTTGGCTTCTATACTCCTAGCCGAACCCACTTTTTGTACCAGGAGCCGAGTCATGGATGATAAAAAAAGCGTCGAATTCCCGGAACCACGCTTCGAACATGGGCACTTCCTGCTCATTGCGGGGCTTGGTGGACGGTTTACTCAGCAAACCACCCAGGGCATTCCAGTGCTCTGGGAAAAATTCATTCCGCACATCGGAAACGTTCCGGGCCAAAAGGGCGAAGTGACCTACGGCGTGTGTTGCAATTTCGATGGCAAGGGCGGCTTCGACTACATCGCCGGCGTTGAGATCAGCAAACTCGACGACTTGCCGGATCAGTACCGTTGGGTAGAAGTCCAGCCTCAGCTGTACGCGGTGTTCGAGCATAAAGGGCCGCTGGATGCATTGCCGCAGCTGTTTCAGTACATCTTCGGCACCTGGCAACCGCAGTCCGGGCATGAAGTGCTGGATGCTCCGGAATATGAGCGCTACAGCGAAGACTTCAACCCGAAGCTCAACACCGGAAAACTGGAAATCTGGGTGCCGATCAAAGCGTGAGGTGTGCGTCGGGAGGCGGATCAACGATGCGCCTCTCGATGTCATGCCCAGGCTGATTTATGATCCCCAGCCTTTCCCCGCTGATTCCGAGCCGCCATGAACACCGTCATCCGCCACGTCACCCCCGCTGACCTGGACCGCTGCTACGCCATCGAAACCGTTGCCTATGAAGGTGACGAAGCTGCCACCCGAGAAAAAATCGCCACGCGCATCGCCACCTGGCCTGACGGTTTTATCGTCGCCGAAGTGGACGGCGTTGTAGCCGGTTTCATCAACTCCGGTGCGGCGTTTCAGGTGGAGATGTCGGACGAAGCGTTCAAGGAACTGATCGGCCACGACCCGGCCGGCCCGCACGTGGTGATCATGTCGGTGGTTGTGCATCCGGATTATCAGGGGCAGGGTTTGGCGAAACGTCTGATGGGCGAGTTCATCGAGCGCATGCGTGCGCAGGGCAAGGCCAGCATCAACCTGATGTGCAAGGAGCGGCATATTCCGCTGTACGCCGGGTTCGGGTTTGCCTACGTCAAACCTTCCGCGTCGGACCATGGCGGAATGGCGTGGCATGAGATGGTGTTGGCGTTGTAACCCCATCTACCAAACGCAGAAGATCCCCTGTAGGAGCCGGCTTGCCGGCGATAGCGGTGTGTCAGGTGCCATCAGTATTGATTGATGCGCCGCCATCGCCGGCAAGCCGGCTCCTACAATGGTCAGGTTTCGTGTCAGTAGAGACTGTCTCGCACCCTCACCGGCGCTTCCCGGTCATACGTCTCAGCATCAAACTGCCCATCATTCAACCGCTTGTGAAACGCCCCGGCCGTCGGCAGCGCCGAGCGATCCAGGTGCTTCTGCGGGTTCCACAAATCCGAACGCACAATCGCTTTCGAGCAGTGAAAAAACGCCGCCTCCACCGTCACCAGCATCACCGTGCGCGCCGGTTTGCCGTTGACCGCGAAGCTTTCCAGCAAGGCCGGCTCATTGCTGATCTGCGCTGCGCCGTTGACCCGCAAGGTTTCGCCGATCCCCGGGATGATGAACAACAGCGACACCCGCGGATCGAACACCACATTGCGTAGCGTGTCGATGCGGTTGTTGCCTGGGCGATCCGGGATCGCCAGGGTGCGCTCATCGATGATTCGCACGAAACCCGGTGTGTCTCCGCGCGGCGAGCCGTCCAGGCCGTCGGGGTCGACCGAGCTGATGATCACCAGCGGCGAGGCGCGGACCATCGCTTGATAATCCTCGTTCAGAAAGGCGATTTGCTTGCGCACCGCGCGTTCGTGGGGTTGGCCGTAAATTGCTTCCAGTGCTTCGATGCTGTCGAGCATAACCACCTCAGAAAACCAGCCCCATCCGCCGTTCGTAACCGATCCGGCCCTTGTAGGCCTCGCCGCTGTCGACCCAGCCGAATTTTGCATACAGCGCGATGGCCGCTTCGTTGTCCGCATCCACCGACAACTCCAGTCCCCGTATTTCCGGAAACGCCTGACGCGCGACCTCCGGTAAGGCTTGCAGGCAGGCCTTGCCATAACCTTTGCCCTGATGACGCTGATCGACTTGCAACGCATGCAGGGTGGCGCTGTGTTCGTCGGCCCAGGCCGGCAGCACTGGCGGGCGTTTGAGCAGCAGGAAAGCTACCGGGACATCCTCGACCAGCAGGGCGAATCCTTTGACGCCGGGGCCGGGTTTGGACAGCAGGGTGTGCAACGCACCGTGGATGTCGCCGGAGAACTTGATCTGTTCCTGATGAACTTCGATGGCCTCCACCTCCTGGCGCTGCTTCGCGTTCAGGGTTTCGTAAGGCACGAGTCGGGTTGTCACTGGAGTGTCCTTTTTCCAACAGAAATGAGCCTCGGATTCTAGCGAGTTTGCGCCCATGGATTATTTTTAATTTGACTGTCGATCTGGCGTCTTGCCGGACGACTAAGGGTGTCTTCACAACAAAAAACACGGAGAACCACCATGAACGCTACCCACGAAATCCAGGCCCTGATCGACACCTATCGTCAGGCGGTCATCACCAAGGATCTCGAGAAAATCATGGCGTTGTATGCCGAGGACATCGTCTCCTACGACGCGGTCAAGGCCCTGCAATTTCGCGGCAAGGCGGCCTACCGCGCGCATTGGCTGGAATGCATGGAAATGTGCCAGGGCCCGCACACCTTTGATTTTGACCAGATGAACATCGTGGCCGACGAGCACATCGCCTTCGCCCATTGGCTGGCCCATTGCGGCGGCACCAACGAGAAGGGCGAAACCCAGGCCTGCTGGATGCGCGTGACCGGCTGCTATCGGCGCGAGGCCGGGCAATGGCGCATCGTCCACGAACACTGGTCGGCACCGTTCGACATGACGAGCGGCACCGCGCTGTTCGGTCTGCAGCCCTGATCGTCGGGAAGTGCCCCCCATGCGCCAAACTGCAGCCATAGTTGATCAGTTCGATCCGGAGAGCCCCATGAAGTATTTATGCCTGGTCTACAGCAACGAACAGGAGTTGCACTCGCTGCCCGAAAGTCCCAACGACGCCGAGTGCATGGCCTACGCCGAATCGATCCAGGGCAGCGGCCGCATGCTCGCCGCCGAAGCGCTGGAGTCGGTGCAGACCGCGACCACCGTGCGCATGCGCAACGGCAAAGTGTCGATCACCGACGGCCCGTTCGCCGAAACCAAGGAGCAGTTGGCCGGCTTCTACCTGATCGACGCCAAAGACCTCAATGAAGCCCTCCAGGTTGCCGGCAACATTCCGGCGGCCCGGGTCGGCTGTGTCGAGGTGCGACCGGTTCGTCAATTGAATCCCTGATAAGGAGGTTTGCGTGGTGATGTGGGTGATTGAAGGCCATCGGCACTGATGGCTGAAGTGTCGGTCAAGGCTCGGGTCGAGCAGGTTTACCGCGAAGACTCGCGGCGGATCCTCGCGACCCTGATCCGTTTGCTCGGTGATTTCGATCTGGCCGAGGAGGCCCTGCACGAGGCTTTTTTCATCGCGGTCGAGCGTTGGCAGCGTGACGGTGTGCCGGACAATCCGCGTGCCTGGCTGGTGTCCACCGGGCGCTTCAAGGCCATCGACGGCTTGCGTCGGCGCGCGCGGTTTGCCGCGTCCCGGCCGATGCTGATCGCGCAACTGGAAGCGCTGGAGCAGGCCGACTGGAGTGACGAAGACGTGGAAGACGATCGCCTGCGTTTGATCTTCACCTGTTGTCACCCGGCACTCGCGGCGGATGCTCAAGTGCCGCTGACGTTGCGCGAAGTCTGCGACCTGACCACCGAAGAAATCGCCCGGGCGTTTCTCTCGGCACCGGCCACCATCGCCCAGCGCATCGTGCGTGCCAAGGCGAAAATCCGCGACGCGAAAATCCCTTATCAGGTGCCGACCCTGGCGGAATTGCCCGAGCGTCTCGACAGCGTGCTGCGGGTGATTTACCTGGTGTTCAACGAAGGTTACTCGGCGTCTGTCGGTGCTGAACTGACTCGCGAGGATCTGACCCGCGAGGCCATCCGGCTCGGCCGATTGGTCATGGAATTGCTGCCCGAACCCGAAGTCATGGGCCTGCTGGCGCTGATGCTGTTGCATGAGTCACGACGCCCGGCACGAACGTCGGCGAGTGGCGAGTTGATTGTGCTGGATGAGCAGGACCGTTCGCTGTGGGATGCCGGGTTGATTGCCGAAGGGTGCGCGCTGATTGCGCGGGCGTTGACTACGCGGCGATTCGGACCTTACTGCCTGCAAGCGGCGATTGCGGCGGTGCATGCCGAAGCGCCGACGGCGGGGGAGACGGACTGGGTGCAGATTGCGGGTTTGTATGATGTGCTGTTGGCGGCGGTGCCTTCGCCGGTGATTGAGCTGAATCGCGCGGCGGCGATTTCCAAGCGCGATGGACCGTTGGCGGGGTTGACGTTGGTTGAAGGGATTCTGAATCGCGGCGAATTGCTGGATTACCACCTGGCGCATTCGGCGCGGGCGGAGTTTTGTCGGCAGTTGGGCAGGGTAGAAGAGGCTCGGGCGGCGTATGGGCGGGCGTTGGAACTGACGCAGCAGGTGCCGGAGCGGCGGTTTATCGAGGCCCGGATCAAGGCGTTGGAATGAGGTGATTTGGCGGGCCCCTTCGCGGGCAAGCCTCGCTCCTACAGGTTCATCACACCTTTCGTAGGAGCGAGGCTTGCCCGCGAATGGCCGCACCGCTATTCCAACATTTTGCCCAACAACCAGCTCCCCGCCGGCCCCGGCGGATGCAGCCGCGACCACAACGCATCGACGAACAGCGGCTTCGGCCACCCTCGCACGTTCAACTCCTGCAACGTCCCGGCATCAAACCGCCCCACCAGCCATCGCGGCAACGGCGCCCAGCCGAATCCACCCTGAGCCATTTCCAGCAGCATCAAGTAACTCGGTGCCGACCACACGCGCCCCTTCGCCCGGCTTTCATACGGATTGACGATGGTCGCCAGACGCAGCTCCCGGTGCTGCTGCAACAGCTCCTGATCGATTCCGGTCAGGGTCGCCAGCGGATGCTCACGGGACACGAACAAGGCGATTTCCGTGCGTTCCTGCACCGTCGAACTAACCAGGTCCGGCGGGTAACTGTCCTGTTGCTCGGCGAACGCCACATGCGCCCGACCGCTTTGCACCAGCGCCACCAGGTCATCGCATTCGGCGATCAGGCATTCGAGTTCCAGGTCCGGGTAACGCTGCTCGAATGCACTGAGCGCCGCTTCGAAACGGTCGGACTGATAGGTGTCGGAAATCGCCACGGTCAGCTTCGGTTCGACACCCTGAGAGAGTTGACTGGCGGTCATTTCCAGGCGGCTGGTGGCCGCGAGGATTTCCTCGGCCCGTTGCAACATCACGTGCCCGGCCGGCGTCAGCGTGGGCTTGCGGCTGCTGCGGTCGAACAACACCAGATTCAGATCGATCTCCAGGCTCGCCACCGCAGCACTGATGGTTGACTGGCTGCGCCCCAATTTGCGTGCCGCCGCGGAAAACGAGCCTTGGGTCGCCGCTTGCACAAACGCCTGCAACACTTCTTGAGAAGCCATGAACTATCGCTCTGGTCGATGGTTATTGGTTATGAAGTATCGGTGTGAGGATGGATCATGGCAACCACAGTCACTCAGGGAGTTCTGCTCATGAACGCCAACAAATCCATCACTGAACGTATTTTCCAGGCCATCGGCTTTGAACTGCTGGCCATCGTGATCTGCACCCCGTTGCTGGCGTGGATCATGGACAAGCCGATGCTCGACATGGGCGTCGTCACCGTTGTCATTGCGGCGCTGGCCCTGGCCTGGAACGTGATCTTCAACGGGATTTTTGACCGCGTGCTGACGCGATTCGAGATTGCGCACAACGCCTGGACGCGAGTCGTTCATGCGCTGCTGTTTGAAGGCGGGTTGGTGGCGGTCGGCGTGCCGCTGATTGCCTGGTGGCTCAACGTCAGCCTGTGGCAGGCGTTCTTGCTGGATATCGGGGTGTTGCTGTTTTTCCTGCCGTACACCTACGTTTACCACTGGGTGTATGACGTAGTGCGCGAACGAATGGTGATGCGTATACCTCTGTAGGAGCCGGCTTGCTGGCGATCCAGACGACTCGGTGAAACAGACACACCGCGTTGCCTGAATCGCCAGCAAGCCGGCTCCTACAGGGGGTTATGCGTTAGACGTGGAAGTAGCCTACGCAGCTGTCAAACGGCAGACGCTTGAGCTCGATCTTGTTCAGGTCCAGCACTTCACGCAGGGCCTTGGTTTCGCCCGGGAAGTTGCGGTAAGCGACTTCGTCCAGCACCACGATGGCGCCTTTTGGCATGTACGGCAGAAAGGTTTCCAGCGCGACTTTGGTCGATTCGTACAGGTCGGTGTCGAGGATCAGCATGGCCACGACCAGGTCCGGACGGGTCTTGACCCACTCCGGTACGGTCTTGACGATGTCGCCCTTGACCAGTTCGCAACGCGGGATGCGGTTGACCGGACGCAGCAAGTCGTTGGCGTCGATCATGTCCTGGATCAGCGACTGGTCGGTGTCGGAGAACATGGTCTCGTTGACGTCGGCCGGGTCTTCTTTCTTGTCGATGCTCTGGAAGCCTTCGAAGGTGTCGAAGCCAATGATCGAACGGTTGATCGCGTACGGTTCGAGAATCATCGACAAGTGCATGTAGAGCATCAGCGAGTTGCCTTTGTACACGCCGCACTCGATGATCGCGCCCGGTACTTCAGCGACCTTCTTGAACAGTTCCATACGCGACAGCGCAGCGGTCACGCCGATGCGGTTGGCGAAGACGAACGGTGCGTCGGCCACGTACTCGGCATCGACCCGTTTCAGAACGTTGGCACGGGTTTCGTTGTACTGGGCCTCGGCAGGCGTGATGCGACGCTTGGTCATGCTTCGATTCCTTGGAAATTAGAAAAGTCGTGGGCGTGGAAGTAGTCTTTGAAGCCTGCACCGACATCAGGGCAGGCACTGTCGACGTTGATCGCGCCGCGCTTGTGTTTGAGATCGTCGAGGTGCATCAGGCGGAAATCCACGCTGAAGCGGGTTTGTTCGGTGTGGTTGGCGACCGTGCCGTGCAGGTGCGAGCCGGAGAAGATCAGCATCTCGCCGGTGTTGCCGGCAATGCGCACTTCGGACGCCGTGTTGATCGCCTCCAGTGGCACCGGATGCACGCGGACTTCCTCCTTGAGGTTGTCCTTGGCCTTGTGCCGCTGATTGTTGATCCAGTCGTTGAGGCTCCATTCGCTGGAGGTGTTTTTCACCGGCACGTCGAAGTAGCCGGCGTTGATCATCATGGTCTGGTCGGGGCGGATGGTGTGCACCGGCATCCAGGTGTTGATCTGGCAATCGACGCTGCCGTACCAGGTGTCGCGATGCGGTTTGTAGGCATAGCTGACACCGGCGTGCAGGTAGTCATAGTTCGGCACCACGCGAATGCGCGGCACGTCGAAAATGTACTCGCGCGGGTCGACGCCAATCTCGTCGATGAACGACAGGATCAGTTCCTTGACGCGCAGGCTATTGGTGAACTGGCCCTTGAGGCGCGTCACCAGTACCACGAATTCTTCCACCGGCATCAGCGTGTGCAGCGCCTGGTGATTGGTCTCGCCGTCGAAGGCAGCGGTGATGCTTTCCTGGGCGAACGCACATAGCTCTTTGGCAGCGCGCAGCTGAGTGTTCAGGAAGATGTCGCCGGCGTAGATAGCTTCTTTGAAGTCAGCTTTCTGTTGAAGCTGATTGATGTACAGATTCACGATTCCACTCCTGAATGCATCGAGTCTCTTAAGAGTCGGCCACACGTTAGCAAACTGAAGTGCAATCCGGCGGGTGGTGGATCAATAAAAGCGCAATCCCCTGAATTTGCGACGAAAAGCATGCTCCAGACAAAAAAATCCCCCTGTAGGAGCGAGGCTTGCCCGCGAAGAACGATAACGCGGTCATTCAATTGGACCGCAGTGCATTCTTCGCGGGCAAGCCTCGCTCCTACAGGGGAGCAGGCTGTTGGGGCTAGAAAATTTGGGTAAACAACCAATACAAACTGCCTGACAGCACAATCGCCGCCGGCAAGGTCAACACCCACGCCATCAGCAGATTGCGGATGGTCTTCATCTGCAAGCCGCCGCCGTTGGCGACCATGGTCCCGGCCACCCCTGAAGACAACACGTGGGTGGTCGACACCGGCAATCCGAACATGTCCGCCGCGCCGATGGTCAGCATGGCCACGGTTTCCGCCGAGGCGCCTTGCGCGTAGGTCAGGTGGGACTTGCCGATCTTTTCGCCGACCGTCACCACAATGCGTTTCCAGCCGACCATGGTGCCCAGCCCCAGTGCAATCGCCACCGCGATCTTCACCCACAGCGGAATAAACCGCGTCGAATTGTCGATCTGCTGCTTGAACAGTTGCAGCTTGCCGCTGGTGTCGGCGTCGAAGTTGCCGACCTTGTTCTTGTCCATCAGGCGAATGGTTTCGCTGGCCAGGTACATGTCGTTACGCACGTTACCCACGGCTTCGGCGGGCACTTTGGACAACGAGCCGTAACCCTTGACCTCGGCACCGATACGGCCGGTGAGCGCGGCGAGGGCCGGGATCAGTTGCGGCGCGGCCTCCTTGCTGCGCACGTAGTCGGACAACACAGCACGCGGGTCGGCCGGTGCCGGCAGCGGCGAATTTTTCACCAGCGCTTGCTGGGTGACTTCGGCGACGGCGGCGAACTGCAAAGCCTGATCGGCCGGCATGGTGCGGTTCAGCGCATAGGCCATGGGTAGCGTGCCGACCAGAATCAGCATGATCAGGCCCATGCCTTTCTGGCCATCGTTGGAACCGTGGGCAAACGACACGCCGGTGCAGGTCACGATCAGCATGCCGCGAATCCACCACGGTGGCGGCGTGTTGCCTTTTGGCGCCTTGTACAACGCACGATTCTTGACGAAGGCGCGCAAGGCCAGCAGCAACAGCGCGGCAAAACCAAAGCCGACCAGCGGCGAGAGCAGCAGCGCGTAACCGATTTTTGTGGCCTGCGCCCAGTCCACGCCGCTGGTGCCGTCGCGGCCATGCATCAGGGCATTGGCCACGCCGACACCAATGATCGAGCCGATCAGCGTGTGCGACGACGACGCCGGCAAGCCCAGCCACCAAGTGCCGAGGTTCCATAGAATCGCGGCGATCAGCAGGGCGAAAATCATCGCGAACCCGGCGGACGAACCGACCTGCAGAATCAGCTCTACCGGCAGCAGGGCGATGATGCCGAACGCCACCGCGCCGCTGGACAGCAACACCCCCAGGAAGTTGAAGAACCCGGACCAGGCCACCGCGAAATTCGGCGGCATCGAGTTGGTGTAAATCACCGTGGCCACCGCGTTGGCGGTGTCGTGGAAACCGTTGACGAACTCAAAGCCCAGCGCGATCAGCAGCGCCACGCCCAGCAACAGAAACGGCGTCCAAGTGGTGACCACCGTGCCGAGTTCGCTCATGTCGTGCATCAGGCTGTACGCGGTGAACAACAGTCCACTGGCCAGCACACCGAAGAAAATCACCAGAGTGAACAGGTTGGGTTTCTTGTCGAGCTGGGGTCTGGCGCTGCTGGCGGGCGCCTGGGCGGCGGTGTAGGAAGGAGTAGCCATGACGGACAATCCTGAGGAGGGAAGTGTGTCGGTCATGATCGTTGCTAAATATTACAGGGAGGCTGCGTTGGGTCAGTGTTTGGGTTTTTTACCGTTCCGTTGATCCGAACCCAACACCGCTCACTGTAGGAGCGAGCTTGCTCGCGAAGGTCGTGAACGATAACGCGTAAAGCCTGAGAACCCGCGTCGCTCTCAGGTTTTTCGCGAGCAGGCTCGCTCCTACAGGGGCGGAGGGGGAATTAATAATCCTGGCGCTTACGAAACGCCCAACGCCCCGCAATCACCGTAAACGTCGCAACCAAGGCCACCAGGATCCAGAACCCCTCCGGGTCCTGCGATAGCGGCACGCCCCCCACGTTCATGCCAAAAAAACCGGCAATGATGTTGATCGGCAACGCCAGCACGGTGACCACGGTCAAGGTGAACAGCGTGCGGTTGCTTTGCTCGTTGAGGTTGGCGGCAATCTCTTCCTGCAACAGCTTGATCCGCTCACCCAGCGCCGTGAGGTCGTTGATGATCAGCGCAAACTCCTCGGTGGATTTGCGCAGCTCCTTCACGTCTTCCTTCTGCAACCATTGCGGCGGGCGATTGAGCAGGCGCAGCAACGAGCCCGGCTCCAGCGCCAGCAGTCGTTGCAAGCGCACCAGCACCCTGCGATTGGCGCCCAGCTCTGCGCGGTTGGTCGACAGCCGCGAGGACAGCAATTCATCTTCGATCTGATCGACACTGAGGCTGGTCTTGCGCACGATCTGCGTCAGCACTTCGCCCTGGTCGCGCAGCAAATGCACGAGCAATTCCAGCGGCGAGCGAAAGCGCTCACCGGCCTTCACCGAGGAACGCAACTTGTCCACCGAGTGCAGCGGTTGCAGGCGCGCGCTGATGATCAGCCGACTGCGCGCACACACCCACAGCGTCGACACGTCCGAGGAGACCATGCTGCTGAGGTTGAACACCACGTCGTTGACCACCGCCAGCAACGCCGAATCGACATGCTCGATGCGCGTCGAACGCGAGCCTTCATGCAAGGCTTCGAAAAACTCGTCGGGCAATTCCAGATGACTTTTCATCCAGCGCTCGCACGCGGCGTGAGCGAGGTTCAGGTGCAGCCAGAGAAATTCGTCGCTGTCGTCCGGTTGTTGCAGGGACCGCAACGCCATGGCCGAATCGATTTCCCGACCGCGTTCACCGGGACGAAAACTGAAACCGTACAGCAGACCGAACAGGTCCGGGTCGCGATGGCTTTGGTCGATGCTGTGGTTCATGAGGTCTCGCTGTGAGGAGGCGGCCTGTCGCGGGTTTCACAGGTTCACTTGAGCCGCATCATCGCAAGGCGTCTTGACAGTTTTGTGACAGCTTCGTGTGGCTGGCCAAGTGCCTTCTACCGGCTGTCGGAACCGCTCAAGAACGGCCCTGACACGCCGATCTCGTAGGAGCCAGCTTGCTGGCGATAGCGTGCTGCCAGTCAATAGATTTCCCGACTGACCGGACGCTATCGCCAGCAAGCCGGCTCCTACAAAAGCATGCGTTCGACGTTGTAGACAGGGAATGTCCGGATTATTTTCACGCCTCCCAAGGGCGTGCCTCATTCCTGTCACGAGTACCTTCCGATGTCTTTGCAAAAGTCCTTGAGAGCGCAAATTCTCGCCCTGTTGAGCGGCAGCCTGTTTGCGATGCTGTTGATCGCTCTGGCCTGTTTTCACTTTCTGTCGAATGGCGTTCAAAGCTACGCGAATCTCATTGACGGCCCGCTGCACACTTCGCAATTGATCGATGAAGCCAATCTGCAATTCAAGGTGCAGGTGCAGGAATGGAAAAACGTTCTGCTGCGTGGCAAGCAACCGGCAGACCTGGACAAATACTGGAAGCAATTCGAAGACCGTCAGCGCGAGGTGCAGGGCATCCTCGGCGAACTGGCCGGGCAGAAGGGCATCGAGCCGCAACTCAAGACCCGCATCGAACGCCTGCGTGACGAGCATCGTCAGTTGGGTGCGGCATACCAGAAGGGCCGTGATGCCTACGTGGCAGCCGGTGCCGACCCAACGGCGGGCGACACGGCGGTCAAGGGCGTGGACCGGGCAGCCAGCGATCAGATGAGCGAACTGGTCAGCGAATTGCGCAAACAGGGCGTCGAGCAGTCGAAGCTGATCAGCGCCAGCGCCGATCGCACCGTGTTGCTGGGCATCATTGTGATGCTCGCTTCGGGCCTGTTGATCGGGCTGTTGAGCCTGTGGCTGGTCAATCGCAATCTGGTTGAACCGATCCGCAAATTGATCGACTACGTGGCGCAACTTGCCCAGGGCAAGTTTGCCGAACGCGTGGCCAGCACCCGTCAGGACGAGCTGGGCAAGTTAGCGGTGGCGGCCAACACCTTGCGTGATTTTCTTGCTGAAACCTTTAGCCGTTTGCAGCGCAGCGCCAAGGATCTGGACAGCGCGAGCGGTGAGCTGAATTCAATCGCCGGCCTCATGGCCAGTGGCACCAACGAACAGTTCAGCCGCACTGATCAGGTGGCCACGGCGATGAACGAAATGTCTGCCACCGCGCAAGAAGTCGCGCGCCACGCTGCCGACGCCGCACGTGCCGCCGACGATGCCGACCAGTCCGCCCAACAAGGCGAAAAAGTCATGCAGGGCACCATCCACACCATCACTCGCATGCGCGGCGAAATCGCCAACACCGCCACGGTCATCCGCCAACTGGAAACCGACAGCGGCCGCATCGGCAAGGTGCTGGAAGTGATTCGCGGCATTGCCGAGCAAACCAACCTGCTGGCACTCAACGCGGCGATCGAGGCGGCGCGTGCCGGTGAAGCCGGACGCGGTTTTGCCGTGGTGGCCGATGAAGTCCGTAGCCTGGCCCAGCGCACGGCGGCGTCGATTATCGAGATCAACCAGATCATCCAGACCGTGCAAACCGGTGCGGTGGACGCGGCTCAGGCGATAGAAAGCGGCCAGTCGCGCAGCGAGGAAAGCGTTCAGCAAGTGACCGAGGCCGGCGCCATGCTGGAGCGCATCACGCATGCCGTGGAAGCGATTCGCGACATGAACCGCCAGATCGCCACCGCCGCCGAAGAGCAGACTTCGGTTGCCGAAGACATTTCGCGTAACCTCACCGAGATCACCAGCATCGCCAGTACCAACCTCGACAATGTGCAACGCACCGAAGCCGCCAGCCACAACCTGCACGGGTTGTCGGGGCAGTTGAACGAGGTGACGGCGCGCTTGAGCGCCTAAGGGAAATGGCTGTGTACCGGCTTGCTTACCGAGTGGGTACACAGTCGATCTCAAGTCTGCTGACCCGATGTCGATGATGAGCGTATTCCCATCACCTCAATGGAAAACGCCATGGTTAGCATCTCGTCTGTTTCGATCATCCAGCCCGTCGCCACTGCTTCGGCCAACGCCACAGCAAGCACTGACGACACGTCTGTCACCGCCAGCGCCGAGGCGTCCAGCGACACCACCAAGGTGTCCGCCGACGGCACACCGGCGGCGAGTGGCGGCAGCTCCAGCAGCAGCGAAGAATCGGATTCGGTGAAAGCACTGCGCAAGCAGATCGCCGAGCTGCAAAAGCAATTGCAGGAACAACAGCAACAACTGCAAGCGGCCCAGGCTAAACAGGAAAGTGCAGACGCCAAGGCCGCCGATGTGGCGGCGGCTCAGTCGCAGATTGCGACGACCTCAGGTTCGTTGCAGACCGCAACGGCGGCGTTGTTGGCGGCGTTGCAGGAAGAAGGCAGCAGCACTGCGGGATCGATGGTCAGTACGTCGGCCTGATTCGAAAACACAAAAAAGCCGCACGATCCGAAAATCGTGCGGCTTTTTTTATGCGCGTATCAGGTGTCTTGTTTGTTGCTCAGGACTTTGCCAGTGGTGGCATCGAAATCCACGTCAAATTCTTTGCCGTCAGCGGTTTTCAGTTCCACTTCGTACTCGAAGCCATTGAAGTGGTTGTCCAGGTCGGTGTCGGTGATGGTCGCACCCGGGTGCAGTTTCAGGGCAGCCTGGTTCATTTCTTCCAGTGGCTTGATCTTGCCGCTCTTGACCAGCTCAGGGATCTGGTCGACGCGAACATCAGCTTGCGCCAGGCCAGCGGTGAGGGTCAGGGCGGCAGCGGTGAACAGGGCAGTCAAAGTCTTCATGAGGTTCTTTCCTTGGTGAGCTGTTTAAGTGGGGCCAGATTAACTGGGGCAACTTAATTCACCCTTAATTCCAGGAGCATCGCCGGCAAGCCGGCTCCTACAGGTTCGTGTCGTTCACAAATTTCGCGAATGACGCGGACTTGTAGGAGCCGGCTTGCCGGCGATGGCGTCACCTCGGTTCTGGATCAATACCCGTTGTTCTGCAACAACTGCGCAACCGTACCCGCCGCCGGGCGTTTGTAGAACTTCAACAACTCGCTGGCACGGTTGGTGAAGATGCCATCAACCCCGGCGTCCATGACTTTCTGGTAATCCACCGCATCATCGATGGTGTAGACGTGCACCAGCAAACCCTGATCGTGGGTGTACTGGTTCATCCATGGTTTGACCAGGTCCGAGTAGCTCTGATCGCCCCCCTTGGTCAGCGCGGCAGAAGGGCCGGTGCCGATCGCGCCTTGAGCCTTGGCGTACTCGACCCATTGCTGGAATTCGGCTTTGTCCTTCGGTTCCTGTTTGGCGTAGTACGTGGCTTTGTCCTTGTCGCCGGACTCGGCGAACGTCACCTTGGACTTGGGTTCGATGCTGCCTTCGCCGACCCACAACAGCAGGATCTTCGGCACTTGCGGCATTTCCTTTTCCAGCAGCTCGAGGCTGCTCTTCTCGAAGGTTTGCAGCACCACCTTACCTTTGCCCTGGCCGACGGCGAGTTCGCTCTTCGCCAGTTTCGAACCCGCCGGACTCAGCCATCCGCGATCCTGCAATTTATCCTTGAGGTCACGCTCGAGGCCGGGGAATTGCTTCGGCTCCTTGGTTTCGATGTACAGGCCGGGCTTGTGCAGCGGGTTGCCCTGGGCGATGTCGATGATTTCATCGAGGGTCAGGATTTTCAGACCGGCAAAGGAAGGACGTGCACGGTCCGGGTAAGCCGTGTTGAACCAGCTGCCGGCGTCGAGGGTTTTCAGTTCGGCGATGGTGAACGCGTTGGCCGGGCTGTCCTTGCGCTCAGGGAATTTGCTGGCGACGTCGGTGGTGCGTTGCAGGTTGTTGTCGTGCAGGGCAAACAGCACGCCGTCCTTGCTGCGTTGCAGGTCGAGTTCCAGGTAATCGGCACCCAGGTCGCGCGCCAGTTTGTAGGCGGCGGCGGTGGATTCCGGTGCATCGAAGGACGCGCCACGGTGGGCAATCACCGCCGGGTGCGGAATGCCTGCATGGGTAGCCAGTGAAGTAGGGCTTGGCTCGCTGGCGGCCTGCGCCTGGCCGAGGCCGAGCAGCACGCTCAGCAGCAGGGCGCTCTTGGTGAAAGTTACAGGCATGGTCGAGATCCTTTCGCAGAGTGTTTTCAAAGAAGTCCCTTTTAACAACTGAACGCTGCTTGCGCTATCGCGAGACCGACATAAACGTGTTTAAAGCGGATTTTTTCAGCGCATTTGTGCGGTTCTTTGCAGTACTCTTGGCCCCGGCAGCTTCCCCGG
The DNA here is from genome assembly GCF_019956105.1 of Pseudomonas sp. BF-RE-25. Taxonomy (NCBI): domain Bacteria; kingdom Pseudomonadati; phylum Pseudomonadota; class Gammaproteobacteria; order Pseudomonadales; family Pseudomonadaceae; genus Pseudomonas; species Pseudomonas sp. BF-RE-25. The sequence continues at coordinate 58,355 of NZ_JAHBDB010000013.1, read as the reverse complement.
CAGAGGGAACGCCCTTCATCTTGCCCTGCGTGTAAACCATCGATCACTTGTGTGAGGTTTATATGCGCATCACTTCCGAACTCATCTGCCAGGCCGCCGACCAACTCAAAGGCTTCGTCGGTCTCAATCGCAAAACCGGCCAATACATCGTGCGTTTCAGCGAAGATTCCTTCGGCATGGACGTGGCGGATGACGGCATCATTCCTGTGAGTGAATTCGTCTGGGCGTCGGGGCCGGAGCAGGTCATGACGCTTAAGCGCGAGTTGATTCAGTTGTTGCTGGACCAGAACATCGATGACCGGATCAACATTACCGAGCCGTTGCGGGTGTACATGAATCGGCGGGAAGTACCGGAGATTTCGGCGGTGCGGAGTTTGGTGCGGGGCTGAATTTTTGTGGTGTTTTTGATGGCCCCATCGCCGGCAAGCCAGCTCCTACAGGGTTTTGCGTACGACACCTATCCCCTGTGGGAGCGAGCCTGCTCGCGATGGCGGCCTCAAAAACACCACATCAATTACTGCTTAAACCCATAGGCCCGCTCAACCCTGCACACCCGCGTACTGCACGCCGCATACCAGGTCGAGCGCCCACGCTCACGAATCGCGCTGTGCTCGGGATGATGTTTCCACGCCACAATCGCCGCCTCACTGGCCCAATAGGAAACCGTAATCCCGAGCCCGTCCTCACCCCGCGCCGACTCCACACCGAGAAACCCCGGCTGCTCACGCGCCAGTTCAACCATGCGCTCGGCAGCCTCGGCGTAACCCTGATCGCCGTCGGTGCGCAGCGAAGTAAAAATCACCGCGTAGTAGGGCGGTTCCGGTGTCTGGGCAATCATGATTTCTGCCTCACACACGCTTCGATCAATGCACTCACCAGCGGCGGCACAATTCCTTTGAGCGCGGCACGTTCAGGTTGAAACAGCGTGGCGACAAAAAACGGATGCCCGCGCAATTCCACCGCTCGCAAATCCCCCGTCGAATCGTGTCCCACCGCGGATAATTCCTGGCTTAGCAGATCCCGTTCAAACTGCGGATTCACACCATAACGGCAGCGATAGCCTTCACGAATCTCCGGGTTTTCGTACGCCTTGGCGATCAACGAACCTTCAACCAGATGAATGCTGTCGATGGCCTCCACTAGCGAGCAAGTCAGCGGTGTGAGCAACGCTCGCGTGGCATCGGGTGATGTCTCGCCGTGCTCGGCATCTCCCCATCCCAGAACGTTGCGGGCGTATTCGAGTACCGCGTGCTGAAAACCGCCACACGTCCCGAGGAAAGGTCGCTGTTGTTCGCGGGCAAAGCGAATCGCTCGCAGCGCACCGTCTTCATCGCGGTAAGGGCTGGCGGGCACGCACCAAAAACCGTCGAAGTCTTGCAGCGACGTTTCGTCGTTGATGCCGTCGGTGGCCAGCCACTGGAACTGCACGTCCAGTCCGGCGTGTTCGGCAGCCATGCCGAGGGCGACGGGAATCGCCTGGTGGGCGGTGACTTGCGGGTCGTAATCGCCGATCAGGGCGATGCGGATGGCGCTGTTTTCCATGAGGGCTCTCGACGCTTGTTGATTCCTGGAGCCCACTATAGATTGGCGTTCACGCACTCAACATTGGCGTTATCCCAAGTGATCAATGCAGCAACGCACTATCGACTGGACTACCCCGACCTGTCCCTGATTCTCGCCCTCGTGCGCGGCGGCTCGCTGGCCCGGGCTTCGGCACTGTTGAAGGTCGACGTTTCGACCGTGTTCCGCGCCGTGCGCCGACTGGAAGCCGCGCTGGGCCAGCAACTGTTCGAAAAAAGCCGCGCCGGCTACTTGCCCACCAGTCTTGCGCAGACCTTGGCCGAACAGGCCGAGCGCGCCGAGCAAGCGCTGGAGGCTGCGCGCATCGGCGTGGAGCAGGGCGGTGAAGTCATCAGCGGCACCGTGCGCCTGACCTGCACCGATTCGGTTTTACAAGGTTTGTTGCTGCCGGCGCTGGCGCAGTTCATGCCCGGCTATCCGGCGCTGACGATCGAGCTGAGCACGTCCAACGACTTCGCCAATCTCAGCCGGCGAGATGCGGACATCGCCTTGCGCCTGACCCGGAATCCGCCGGAACACTTGGTGGGCCGATGCCTGGCGCAGGTATCGTATCGCGTCTGTGCGAGCACGGCGTATCTGAAATCGGTCGATGCCGAAGACTTGGCCGCGCTGACATGGATCGCCCCGGACGACTTCCTCCCCGATCACCCCACCGTTGCGTGGCGTCGTCAGCAATTGCCCGGCGTCACACCGGGTTATCGTTGCAACAGCATGTTGTCGGTGACTGAGCTGGTGCGAGCCGGGCTCGGTGTCGCGGCATTGCCGGACTTTCTGATCGATGACGGGCTGCAACCGTTGAGTGAGCCGTTGCACGGTTACGACACCGCGCTGTGGTTGCTGACCCGCCCGGACTGTCGCGCCTTGCGTTCGGTGGTGACGTTGTTCGATGAGTTGGGGCGGGCGTTGAAATTGCTGTAATGCTTGTAGGCGCTTGATTCAGAGCTGGTAGCAGGCGAGGAACATGTCCAGCGCAGAGTCCACGACGGTGGCCTGCATTTCAGACGACAGGCCCGGTAGCCCCATGGAAATCTGCGGCCAGAATGCAAAGGATTTGAGCATCCCCTGAATCTGTTGAGCGGCAAACTCCGGGTCGACTGGCTTCAATCGCCCATCGGCCTGAGCGGCGCGAATCCACACGGTCAGGCCTTCTTCGCGCTTGCCCATTCTCTCGACCATGTTCTGCGCGCGCTCGGGGGAGTGGATGGTGGCCGCGATGGCGACCCGCGCCAGGTCGAGAAAATTGTCATCGCCCAGCATCTGCAATTTTGCCATCAGCATGCGGCGCATCTGCTCGCGCAGCGGCAAGTCAGGGCGGTAGGCTGTTTCCTGTTCGGCCGTCACCCTGGCCCATAATTGATTGAGGATTTCGGCGAACAACTCTTCCTTGCTTGGGAAGTGGTTGTACACCGTGCGCTTCGACACGCCAGCGGTGGCGGCGATCTTGTCCATGCTGGTGATGTCGAAACCGTTGGCCCGGAATTCGGCAATCGCCGCTTGAATGATCGCTTCGCGTTTTCGGTCGGTCAGGCGCTGTGGAGCTGTCATAAGTACGCTTCGGCAGAAGAAATTAAGAATTACACTTGGCAGTTTACTTGTGATCAGCTTTGATGCAACCTAGAAACTACACTGTGCAGTGTAATGTTTCGTTAATCCTGCGCAGCCAAAAATAGAGTGCTCGGCTGATGCGTGCGTGCCTTGGCCATTTATCGTCCCACCGTAGAAACTGCACCTCGTGCGGTTTCCTGGAGTCATTCAGTCATGGCCAATTCCACTAACGTTTCTGCACCTGAAGCGTCCCGTCAGGCCCAAGGGAACTTCCGCAACCATGCCCCTGTGCAACGAGAAGGCTTGCACAAAATGGTGCGCATCATGTGGAACATGATCTTCCACAAACCGCGCAACACCCGCCCGACGGCGGCCGTTCCGGTGCAACGCCTGACCCACGACGCGTTGATCGCCGCGCCCAACCACAGCGTCTATCGCCTTGGTCATTCCACGGTACTGCTGAAACTGCGGGACAAATTCTGGATCACCGACCCGGTCTTCGCCGAACGCGCTTCGCCGGTGCAATGGGCCGGCCCGAAACGCTTCCACCAACCACCGATCAGCCTCGAAGAACTACCGCCGATTGAAGCGGTAATCCTGTCCCACGATCACTACGATCACCTCGATTATCAGGCCGTGCTCAAACTGGCGGACAAAACCAAATACTTCCTCACGCCGCTGGGCGTCGGCGACACCCTGATCAAGTGGGGCATCGACGCCAGCAAAGTGCGCCAACTCGACTGGTGGCAAGGCACCGAGGTCGACGGCATCCAATTCGTCGCCACCCCGTCGCAACACTTTTCCGGCCGTGGGCTGTTCGATGGAAACAGCACGCTGTGGGCCTCGTGGGTGATGATCGACGCCGACACACGAATCTTCTTCAGCGGCGACAGCGGCTACTTCGACGGCTTCAAACGCATCGGCGAACAGTTCGGCCCGTTCGACCTGACACTGATGGAAACCGGCGCCTACAACGTCGAGTGGCCGTATGTGCACATGCAACCCGAAGAAACCCTGCAAGCGCACATCGACCTGAAAGGCCGCTGGTTACTGCCGATTCACAACGGCACCTTCGATCTGTCGATGCACGCCTGGTTCGAACCGTTTGACCGGATACTGGCATTGGCTTGGGAACGCAGTGTTTCGATTACGACGCCGCAGATGGGTGAGGCGTTTAATGTGATGTACCCGCAGCGGGGGAGTGCTTGGTGGTTGGGGATGGAAAACGTCAGCGATCAGGTGGAAGTCCAGAACGCATGACGTATTGAAGCCCGGCCGCTTGTGATGCAAGCGGCTCGTGCCGACACCTCATTCAACCATCGCAAAATCCGCCCGCCCCACCGAATTCGACTCAGTCCCTCTAGCACTCATCCCCCGCCCCGGCGCAAACCCCGGGAAGAACACCAACCCCTGCGACTCAAACCGATACGCCAACGCCAGTCGATCAGCATCCGGCACCTCACGCCTGGCCTCAAATCGCTCAATCACATCAACCAAAACGCCAGACTCCCGAGACAGCCCATCAACGCTCCAACCCAACATCGCCCGGGCCTGGGCGCAATGGGTGGGGGTGAATTGGAAGAGGGCGATACGTTCCAGGGTGATTTTCATCGCATAAGAGGCCATGGTGTTCTCCGGGCTCGAGAGTGCTGATTCAAAATGTACTGTGTTTTTGTACAGTTGTTTTGCGCCCGGATCAAACTCATTTTTTGAATTCTGCTATTTCGCCCCTGCCAACCAGACGGACGGCGCCTGACCTAACACACGACGAAACATCGTCGAAAACGCCGCCGGGCTGTCATAACCGAAATCCAGCGCAATCCGCGTCACCGGCTCACCCACCGCCAATCGCGCCAGGGCCAGCACCACGCATGCGCGCTGGCGCCACTGGCTGAAACTCAGGCCGGTCTGCTGGCGGAACAGCCGATTGAACGTGCGCAGACTGACGTGCATCTGATCCGCCCATTGCTGCGGCGATTGATGAACATCAGGCCGCTGCAAAAAGCCTTGGCACAACCCAAGCAGCCGCGCATCGACCGGCAGCGGAATGTGTAACGGCAGGTGAGCACTGCGAGCCAGCTCATGCAGCAGCAACTCGATCAACGCGCCATCGCGCCCGGTCTCGTCGTACGCCAGCGGAACCTCCACCGCCTCCATCAGCAAATGCCGCATCAACGGCGAAACACTGATCACCTGACAACGCTCGCCCAAGTCCACAGCACCCGGCTCGATGTACAAGCTGCGAGTGCTCACCCCCAGCATCAACACCTCATGCGCCACCCCCGCCGGAATCCACACCGCCCGCTGCGGCGGCACCACCCAGTTGCCGTCATGCGTACCGACCTGCATCACCCCGGTGGCGCCGTACAACAACTGCGCCCGTCGGTGTGTATGACTAGGCAGCACATGACCGTAGGAATAATCCGTACCGATCGCCACCACCGACCGTGGCGTGTCATCCAGCAAATTAATCGAAACATTGCGCATCAAGCGGCTTCCAGCAGTTGGCGTAAACACAAACATTATTGGCTGACTTGCTGAAGCAGGCCAAGCCACATCGCTCTATCGTCGACCACTCCCAACCAACGGACGACGCGCAATGTTCTACCTCCTGCTGACACTCTTCGGCTGCATGACCGGCATCACCGCCGTGCTGTTCGGCTTCGGCGGCGGCTTCGTCGTCGTGCCATTGCTGTACCGCATGCTCATGGCCAGCCACGGTGCAGACGACCCCATCGGCCAATCGGCGATGCACATCGCCGTCGCCACCTCGACCTGCGTGATGATCGTCAACGCCCTGGTCGCCACCGGAAAACATCACCGCGCCGGTAATCTGATTCGCCATTACCTGTGGCCGTTGGGCGGGTTCATCGGGTTGGGTGCGGTGGGCGGAGCGGTGGCGGCGATGTGGGTGAGTGGCGAGGTAATTCGGTATGCGTTCATTGCCTACCTGGGCGTGACCATTGTGGATTGCCTGTTCAGACGCGGTTTTCTTACACACGCAGATAACGGAATCCCACGGCGATTGGGGAGGGCAGAAGTGTCCGGAGGCGGTGTAGGAATCGGCGCCATCGCCACGTTTCTCGGCGTAGGCGGCAGTGTCATGACCGTGCCACTGTTGCGGCGATGCGGGTTGAGCATGAGTCAGGCAACGTCGATGGCCAATCCGCTAAGCCTGCCCGTGGCGTTGGCCGGGACGGTGACTTACATGGCGATGGCGGGGTTTAGCGATTTTGATTTGGGAGCGTGGTTTGTCGGTTATGTAGATCTGCTGGCGTTTGCGGTTTTGACGATGGGGTCGTTGGTGGGGATTCGATTGGCTACGCCGTGGATTGGGCGGATTCCGGATCGGATACATGCGCGGGTGTACATCGGTTTGCTGGTCGTGGTGATGCTCAGCATGTGCCTGAATTGAACTCCGTCACTTCGCCTCCAACCCCGGCGCCTCACGAATAATGAAGTGATCCAGGTTCTCGATATTCGCACTGAACACCCCGAACGTCTGCTCGGGGTTTTTCTTGCTCGGCACCTGCTTCAACTCCGGCGTCACGCCATAAAAGAAGCAATACAACTGCGCTTCACTGTCGATGGCGTGCTTGATCTCTTCCAGAAACGCTTTGCGCTTGCGGTAGTTCTCGATCAACTTCTTGCTCAGGTAAACGTTGACCGAATAAGGCTTCTTCTTCGCCTCATCCGCTTGCTTGAACCAGACCTTCTGCTCGAAATCGATGCGAAAGCTCTGCGTGTAATCCTTGATCTCCTTGATCTTGCCCCAGTAAATCAGCCCCTTGTTGTCCGTCAGGTATTCGATCTTCTTGAAGAACGACCCATAAGGCGCCGTGTGCTCGCCAATCTTCAGCGGCACGCGCTTGAGCAGCTCCTTGTCCTCGAAGTTCGACACAAAACACTCCACCGGGTGAGCGAAGACGCTGGTCTTGTCCGGCGCTGATTCGTGGCTCGGGTGCTCGGTATCGCTGGGCGGTGTAAGAGGTTTCGGATCGTCCCGCGTTACATCCGCCGCCACCGCCGGGTTCGACGGCTTACGCACATACTGACGCCGAGTCAGCAACAACTCCGACGGGAAATGTTCCTCGCGACTGTCATCCGTTTCCGCACCGTCCGCGTCCACACCCGACGCCGGCGCCTTGAGACTGACATAGGGACAATCCGCCACATGCCGGGTGCTGGGCGTGTTCTTGAAGTGCGGGGTGCGAACGTAATTCACATTTTTGGCGTTGAACGTTGTCAGCACGTTTGCCGCATCGAACGCCGCCCTGCATGCATCATTGGGGCATTGGAAGTGTTCCTTCGCGGAATCGAAATCCATGGTCTCGTCGAAATTCAGATCGCGCACGTCATAGATCGACAACTTGTCGTCGAGGCTGAGGCAGTAGGCGAGATCGAATTTCATGGTGGGCTCGGGTCCTTGAGTGGGGAAGGGTATTAATAGCGGGAGGCGAGGCGGGTTGCACCCACTCTTTTAAAGCACCACAAAATCAACAGCAACACACCGTCCCTGTAGGAGCGAAGCTTGCTCGCGAAAATCCCAAGAACACCACGGGACGTCTGGTTATACGCGATACCGTTCACGACCATCGCGAGCAAGCTCGCTCCTACAATGCTTGGGCTTGATCAGTTGAATGAGCAGGTGGCTTGGATGCTAAGAGCAAGGTCGAGACAGAGAGGTTTGAGGCGTCATTTTTGACGTCGAATAACCTCGACACCTCGCCTATCGAAAATCTCCGACTTCAGCTAGCTTGGCTAACTCAGTGGAGGTGCCAAATTGGTTTCCCACTCATATATTCAAGCGTTGCAGCTAAGTTGAAATAGGTAGGCTGCGTCATACACTTTTTTTTCCAGCAAAGCCTCCAAGGCTCCAAGCTGCTCGTCCGTAAGGTCGTATCCTTCCCATCCTTGCTGCTCAGCAGTCCAACCCATAATGTCTTTAATTTCCTGATCGCACCCAGCCGGTAGCTCCACTTCGAATGCCAGCAGTTCGTTATGTTTGTGAAAGGCTTCGATTACATAAATCATGGTTCCACACTCCTGGAGCTGTCTGCAGGTTTGGTTTGCTTACCGGTAGTCGGATCATATTCTCCGAGATGGCGGCCGCGTTTGTCGTACATCTCCACAGTGCCGTGCTGCGAGTCCCATTCAAAAATTGTCCCTTTTGAAGTTTTCCATCGTTTTCGAAGGCCACCGCCGCCTTTTAGCGGGGTCTTACGTTTCGCTCTCGTTGCATCGGGAAAGGCAATTAGCCCCTTCGGTGCGGGATGGTAATTGTGGTCAGCAACACTCACCACAACATAAACCGGCCTTACCCCCGAATCCGCCGGGAACACCAGAATGAAATCCTTGTACTCTGGCGGATAAACCGGGTTCACGATGATGCTGTCAGCCGCTTTCGTTGGCGGGTAAACCCAGATATGCGGCGCTTGCGGGGCAGCCTCCAGCGCCGGAGTGCCCAGGATGTCGGAGCCATCTACGGCCGGCGTCCAGATCAGTTCAATGCCGTCACCCAGGTCAGCCACCTGCTGGCTGCCACGCAGTGTGAACTGCACGACATCAACCATTTCCCAATCGCGATTTTTGCCGGTGTAAAAACCATATCCCTTGAGGCTGCCGTCAGTCTGTTGCTCGACCCGCAGGCGAACGCGGGTACGGGCCTGTTTGAGCGCACGGAGTTGGTCGTCGGTGTAAAGCGAGCTGTCGCCCGGACTCGATGGTGTGAACAGCGCAACAAGGCCAACCAGCGTTGCTGTTACGGCGCTCGCTGCGGCCACGGGAGCAGCGGCGAATGCCGAGCCGGCCAAGGCGAGGGAGCCCAGCCCAGCGGGAATCGCAGTGCCACTGATATTCTTCAGTGGCACTGCGCCTGATTCATCCGCTTCGCGAGCACCCAGCAGAATCAGGTCACCGTAGTCTTTCAGGCTATCGGTCGGCACCATCCCTGAGGGATTTGAGTAATCGATGATGGCGTCCGGCAGCTTGCAGGACTTGGCGAAGACACATCCAGCTTGAGTGGGTCTTTGCTTTTCCGCGATGACCTGACGGCTGCGTTCGAAGGCGTCTTGCCTGGCCAGCATGGCCTCATAGGCTTTTTGTCTGGCGTCCCGCTCGGCCAACTCGGTGGCAGTCATGTAGCGGTAGGTGACGTGATGCCCATCACCGGAGGGTGGATTCTTAATCCGCGGAATGTCCTTGTTGCCAGCCACTGATCATCCTTTCGTTCATCCATCGGCAGTCCCGGAAAAGGGGCTGTGCGACGTTAACGAACGTGGCTAATCGTGGCTGTAGGACGGATCCTGAATGACTCTAAGCGTTTTCTCTTTTTATCGGGATTGCAGCGCAACCCTTAGGACTCGGGGCCTTCGTGCGCGTAGGTTTTCCAGGCCCAATCACTCAAACTTCAACCGCTTCACTTTCTGAAACAGTGAAGCAGTGAACTTATCCCGGTCACTCGAATGGTGAAAACGTCGATGACAACTCGGACACAGCGCCACCGTGCTGCTTGCACCGGGAGCAGACCCTGAAGCAAATTCCTTTGTGGGGGCGAGCTTGCTCGCGAAGGCGTCATTAAATACACCACCAAAAAAATCCGCTGCCTGAAACTCAAGCAGCGGATTTTTTACGGCAATGAACAATCAAAATCCTCGCAACACTCGTGACGCCTTACGCCACCACGAACCGCGCTGATTGAACGGATCATCCGCCAACACACAAGGCATATCCCGCAACCGAATCCACGGTTCATCCTGCCAGTGCAACATGCAGAGCGACATCTTTGGCCAGTCCAGAACACTCAACGTTGGGCGTTCAACTGAACGCGATGGACGCGCATCACGTAGCGCCGGAACAACCTGGTGAGTCAGCCATTCCCTCAGGAGTCGGTACTCCGGGCAATAGTGATAAACCAGCAACGCATATACGCCGGACTCGCTGATCATCAGTCGTTCTTCAGCAATACCTTGAGCCTCCACGAGCATCATTCGCCGCTGATCCGCATCCAGCTTGCGTGACATGCGTTCGTCGAGATGTTTGCCCATCAATCGACCCAGGTCGTGAGCACAGAACCACGCCTGGTTCTCCACGAGTAGGGCACGAAGACAGGTGCCGTGACGAAGGAAGAGGGTTGAAACGAGCGGTTCAGACATGGCGAACCTCCTGAAACGGAAGCGCGCGATTGGACACACGGATACGGTAAGTCACCTTCATCGTGAAGGTCGGAATGTCAGGCATTTCCTTTACCTCTGGCTGCTTTCTTAGGGCATTCGTTATGGGTGTCGGGAGCTAAGAAACCCACCAGAGACGGGCCGGACATATTCCCCTTTCGGGTCTTGTATTCGCCCACTCCCGACATAACGGGGATTTTCTCGCAAGCGTAGAGAAACCGCAGACGAAAAAAAGCCGCATGACTGTCGGGTGCGGAGGACCGCTCTGGTTTGTAGAGTTTCTTAGGCTCGGAGCCGAGGGTAGGAGGATCAGATGGCTCCGTCAACCCACAGTTCGTTTCATAAATTTCTGAACACAAGGATCGCTGGACAACGACGAAGAGTGAATTAGACTGGCTGTATATACAGTATTTTGCATTTGCAAATTTCTATCCCTAGCCCTGTCGTGTGTCATCAACCCAAATGTTTGGGAACCCAGGAAATTTCATTTACTTTGAAGTATCAAGGGCTAGAATGGTGACCATTCGTCACAGCTTTGACCCAGAGGATCTCGGGCTCATGAATCTTTTTGAAACACCATCTTTTGAATCCTTGAGTGAAATGAGTTCGCGCTCCCATGACGCAGACACCCATCCAGCCACTGATCTCGCACTGCTTCATCAGCTGCTGGAAATCTATGATCAAGGTCAGCTTGCTGAGATTCTCAACGATGTCAGTCCTACTCACTGGTGTCGTGAAACCATAAATCGTTGGGTCAAAGGCAAGGCTTCACCAAAGCTTTCCCATATCGAATTCACTCGCTTGGAAGCTCTTCTGCCCAAGCGTTTGAACCATAAACCTTCGTTTACCTTTATTGATCTTTTTGCCGGTATCGGGGGCATCAGAAAAGGTTTTGAAGCCATCGGTGGCGAATGCCTGTTCACGTCTGAGTGGAATAAATACGCAGTCAAAACCTACAAGGCGAACCATTTTTGCGATCCGGTCCGGCATCGCTTCAATCTGGATATTCGCTCCGTCACTCTTTCGGACAAGTCCGAGGTGAGTGACGAGGATGCGTATAAGAATATTGATCTTGAGATCCCTGATCACGATGTCCTGTTGGCAGGTTTTCCATGTCAGCCATTCTCCCTTGCTGGTGTTTCCAAGAAAAACTCCTTGGGACGCAAACACGGCTTCGAATGTGAAACCCAAGGCACTTTGTTTTTTGATGTGGCCCGGATTATCGCTGCAAAGAGGCCTGCTGCCTTCTTGCTTGAAAACGTGAAAAACCTGAAAAGTCACGATAAGGGCAATACCTTCCGGATCATTTGCGAAGCTCTCGATGAGCTGGGCTACGAGGTTGCAGACGTCAATGCGCCGAAGGGTTCAGATCCCAAGGTCATCGATGCCAAGCACTTCGTGCCCCAGCACCGTGAACGAATCGTGCTGGTAGGTTTCCGTCGTGATCTGAATGTTCACCAGGGCTTCACGCTGCGCGACATCAGCAAACTGATACCCAAGCAGCGACCTAGCTTTGGTGATTTGCTTGATAAAGAAGTTGATAGCAAGTACATCCTCACACCAAAGCTTTGGGATTATCTCTACCGTTACGCCGAGAAGCATCGCGAGAAGGGCAATGGCTTTGGTTTCGGTCTGACCCGCCCAAACGATGTCGCCCGTACGCTCTCAGCGAGATATCACAAGGATGGTTCGGAAATTCTGGTTGACCGCGGGTTTGTGGACAGCTTGGACTTCAACAGTGAGCTGAACCAGCTCAATCGTCCGCGTCGGCTTACTCCGCATGAGTGCTCGCGCTTGATGGGGTTCGACAAGCCGGGGGAAAGCAAATTTGTTATTCCCGTATCCGATACCCAAGCATACCGTCAGTTTGGTAACTCCGTTGCCGTTCCGGTTTTTGAGGCTGTGGCACGGTTGATGAAAGATCGAATTTTGGCCGCCAAAGGCAAGAGTGTTGATGTTGAACAGCCACAGCTAGAAATTGCCCTTGCCAATTAACCTTTCCCTGGTGATATTTAGCCACTACTAAGACATCGAAGCGGCAATGCTACTTCGATGTAGGCTAGATCCAGGAGGGGTTAGGTGCTAAAAAATAATGAATCACCTTTGGAGTACGTTTCCAAAGTGATGCGCCGCCATGGAGCGAAGCGTGTTGTTTTTAAGTTGTTAGCAAATAACGACAACTCTAAGCAGCAAATTTATTTTGGAAGTGACTTCGATGTTTTACGCCTTATTCCTCATGGAGATCTGGTGGGCGAGCCTACCAAAGATAAAGGTGTAATGTTTAAGGCGCAGTTAAAGCTAAGTTGGATAGATATTCACGATTGCGTTCCTCCCACTCCCGCTTTGGGGGCGCAGCTCATACTTTATCCTCGTTATCCGGAAGTTAGATTGTCCGGATTTATTCGAGGGTCATCATTGTCTCCTGCAAAATTGATGAGACCTCCTACACCAGAGGAAAGACTTGCTCGAGAGCATATGCAGCGGTGCCTAGTATTGGGTATTTGCGAGAATGATACGGTACTCGCTTATTCAGGAGAATGGGAGGGTGAATTATCAAAGGATGCTAGAGCAAGGATAAATAAAGGAAACGTATCAAACGTTGCTTCGGTATTTTATGAGTTGGAACAACCCATAGTAAATGGCCGTATTTTGCTATTGCAGCGGCTGGCTGAAATTTATCATGGTGGTCCCGTCCGCTCTAGCCGTTTAAGTGCCGAAGGGAAGCTGATGGACTACCACGCTAAAAATGGCGCGGGCTATACTTTGGAGGGATTGTTCGGGATTATCCCGAATGGCCGTTCAGAGCCTGACTTTCAAGGTTGGGAGCTAAAGTCACACAGTACTGGCGCTGTAACCTTGATGACTCCTGAACCCGACTCGGGGACGTACCTTTCTAGTTTAGGTCAGTTTCTTTCCGAGTATGGTGTTTGTGGTGAGTTTAGACGTGATTTCACCGGGAGGCATCTGATGGATACTCTCCAGGAGCGCAGTGGGCTTACTTTGCAAATGGAAGGTTACGATCCAGATGTTAACGAAGTTACCGACCCTGAAGGTGGTCTAGTCCTGAGAGATAGAGCAGGGAATAAGGCCGCGGGATGGTCTTTTAATAAAATATTAACGCACTGGTCTAGAAAACACGCACAAACAGCCTATGTTTCGTACTCCGTTGAAGAGCGGGATGTTAGGTTTTTTAGATATGGCCCGGAAGTTCATCTGTGCGAAGGCGCTGGTTTGAATTCTTTTCTTCGAGCAATGCACTCTAATGTAATCTATCACGATCCTGGAATTAATATGAAGCTTCTGGAAGGCAGGTGGGTTTCCAAGAAGCGTAATCAATTTAGAGTGGCGTGGAAAAATGTTGGGCTTTTATATGAAAAGAGTGAGCGAATTTTATTAACGGATTTCTAGCGAGGGTTCGTGAATGCCAGATGTAGTTGATCCTCCGACAAGGTCACGAATGATGTCGGGTATTCGAGGGAAAGACACAAAGCCAGAACTAATCATTCGGCGCTATCTGCATTCATGTGGCTTTCGTTTCAGGCTACATCGAAAGGATCTACCTGGGCAGCCTGATTTGATTTTGCCAAAGTATAAAACCGCTATTTTTGTTCATGGTTGTTTTTGGCATAAACATGGAGGGTGTAAATATGCAGCGTCTCCTAAAAGTCGTGCTTTGTTTTGGGAGGAGAAGTTAGGTCGTAACGTAATTAGAGATCAAGAGCATTTAAGCGCCTTGGTAGCGATGGGGTGGAGGGTTGTCGTTGTTTGGGAATGTGGTCTTAAACACTCGTTTGATAAAGTGGATGAGCTCAAAAAAATGATAGTCTCTGAGAGTCGGGTTGATCTAATTTGGCCGAGTGAACCTCCTCGGCCAAAAAAGAATTAAAGTTTGCCTGCTGCTATTGAATGCTTGTTCTCAAGTCATTGAGTAACTTGAAAGTGGCAGGTGGGAGAGCTGAAGTATCTCCTTTTTCTACAAATTCCAATAACTTCTTAATTCCAGTATTGCCTAGCCGTAACTCTTCCTGCAAAACATAAAGGCTTGGCCATTTAATGTTGTATTGAGTGCGGGGTTGGCCTGAGTGTCCGCTATTTGTGCCAAATGTTTTCATTTTAGTTTGACCTATGCTAGAAGGGTCAAGGGTTGCGGCTAGCCACCTCCAACGGCTATGATTGACTATATCCTCAAGCATGCTTAATGGAGATGTGTCTTTGTTCCAGTTAGGTGATACTAGGATCAAGTGCCGCATACTTATTGAAAGGTTGGAGAGAAAGTTGATTATTTTTATGTGAGGGTATTCATCAATTCCAAAGACTTTGATCTTTTCAGAGGGGTACTTTCTTTTAAATTCTAAGCAGCATAGGTTGTTTTCTGAAGAAAGAACGACTGCGTCGAGGTCAACAATTTGTCGCCCCAATGTAGGTACGATTACGCAGTTTATGAGTCTTCGATGAATGGAGATGTTCTTTATTTCATTTTCGAATTTTTTCTTTCTCATCCATTTTTTTGCAATTTCGTACCTGTCCTCATTGAAAAAATCCTCGCCAGTGTTTTTGATTGAGTTTTGCGGAAGCTTTAATGGAAGGCTATGTAGCATTTGTAAAACGGGAGTGGGTGCGCTCCATTGACTTTTCGTAAGGCTTTGTGAGAAATATTGATTCAAGCTGTTGTTAAATGTGATTCTGTGGATGCTCACATCGCTCGGGGAAAATGCAGAAATTTTTAGCGCCAACGCTTGATCTGCTTCGTTCCAATCGTCGTCACTTTCTTGAAAGCGAAACCAATAAGCTGGGGTTTCATCTTTATTGAAACCTACGCTCCAGCCAAACGAAAATATTGCTTTGGAAGGAGGCGCTATTTGTCGTAGGTTTTGCTTTAAGGATGCTTCAAAGATGAAGGACTCAATTCTTTTAATTCCCTCAGAGGAAAGTTGATAGTTGAGTATGTCTTCAATTGAGTCGTGCGAGATGTCTTGGTTTTTAAATTTTATACAGGTCGAGCTCATGGTTGTTTGTGATGTTTGTTTAAGGGGGGGGTTGCTAAGCATGGCTTTATCGACCTCGGCTCTAGTTGGAATGTTTATCGGCCGTTTCTTGGAGGTCTTTAATGCTTGTTCGTGAGCTATATTTTTATATGTATTTGTAGCGTAGTTCTTACTATTTTGGCGTGGCGCATTTTTATTCTGCGCAAAAAAAACTGCCTCTTGAGTAGAGGCAGTTTTTATCGGCGCGGTAGGTGTGAAATTAAATCAATCCCAGCTCAAAGCCCCACCAGTCTGATACTCAATAACCCGAGTCTCAAAGAAATTCTTCTCTTTCTTCAAGTCCATAATCTCGCTCATCCAAGGGAACGGGTTAGTCGTCCCTGGATACTCTTCCTTCAAACCAATCTGCGACAAACGACGGTTAGCGATGAACTTCAGATAGTCCTCCATCATCGCCGCATTCATGCCGAGTACGCCGCGAGGCATGGTGTCACGCGCGTATTCAATCTCCAGCTGAGTCCCCTGCAGAATCATCTGCGAAGCCTCTTCCTTCATCTCGGCATCCCACAAGTGCGGGTTTTCGATTTTGATCTGGTTGATCACGTCGATGCCGAAGTTCAGGTGCATGGATTCGTCGCGCAGGATGTATTGGAACTGCTCGGCGACGCCGGTCATTTTGTTGCGGCGGCCCATGGAGAGGATCTGGGTGAAGCCGCAGTAGAAGAAGATGCCTTCCAGGACGCAGTAGTAGGCGATCAGGTTGCGCAGCAGTTCTTTGTCGGTTTCGACGGTGCCGGTTTCGAACTTCGGATCGGAGATCGAACGGGTGTATTTCAGGCCCCAGGTGGCTTTTTTCGCGACCGATGGGATCTCGTGGTACATGTTGAAGATTTCGCCTTCATCCATGGCCAGCGATTCGATGCAGTACTGGTAGGCGTGGGTGTGGATCGCTTCTTCGAACGCCTGGCGCAGGATGTACTGGCGGCATTCCGGGTTGGTGATCAGGCGGTACACGGCCAGGACCAGGTTGTTGGCAACCAGGGAGTCGGCGGTGGAGAAGAAGCCGAGGTTGCGCATGACGATGCGGCGCTCGTCGTCGGTCAGGCCTTCCGGGTCTTTCCAGAGGGCGATGTCGGCGGTCATGTTGACTTCTTGCGGCATCCAGTGGTTTGCGCAACCGTCCAGATACTTCTGCCAGGCCCAGTCGTACTTGAACGGTACGAGTTGGTTGAGGTCGGCACGGCAGTTGATCATGCGCTTTTCGTCAACGGCGACACGGGCGGAGGCGCCTTCGAGTTCGGCGAGGCCTTCGGCGATGTCGAGGTTGTCGAGGGCAGCCTTGGCGCGAGCGATGGCGGCGGAGTCGGACGCGGTTACAGCGCGAGCTTCTTGAGCGGCAACACCACCGGCGGTGTCGAGGCGGTCCATGTTGGCTTCAGTCGCGTGGCCGGCGTTGGCGCCTTTTACCACGGTCTCGCCGCTGTCTTCTTTGTCGAATTCGTCCCAGCTCAGCATGACGTGTCGTCTCCTGCGTGAGGGCCAGATGCCCGTGTGAAAACTGATTGGTTGGTTTTTCACACGACCGGTCTGGCCGCGTTTGATAGCGTTTTTTGCAGCGGTACACGCAGGCAAATAAACATAATTTTGTACGGGGTTCCGAGAGCCGCTGATGGCGCTGCAGTCGTTGACGACGTCGGCCTGGGCTTCGGACTGGCTGTCATCCCTGTAAGGGAATATTGCAGGCCCGTTTAAGGCGGCATTATAGGGAAATTTTTGCGGCCGTGGTGGGGCGAATCCGCGCATGGAGCGGTCGAGAAGCAGGGTTTTTCGGTCGGAGCGAGGGTTTACAGGGCTTTGGCTGGAGATCGCGGGTGCAGATTTTTTTTCTTAAATTTTGACGTGCTACTTTTTTGTTCAAAAAATAGACAAAAAATCGGGTTTTTCACTACATGTTGTGTTTTGAGTCGATTTTCGCTGGCCTCAGACACAACTAAGCCCGACCGAAGTCGGGCTGTCAGTCACGCTCGATGATCAGCTCAGGCGAGCGGCACCGACGTGGTCTGCGCCATCGGCGGCGAGTTTGCCTGCACCGACATGGTCGGCACCATCGGCAGCGACTTTGGCGGCGCCGGTGTGATCGAAGCCATCGGAAGCGAGTTTGCTTGCACCGACGTGATCGGCACCGTCGGCGGCGACTTTGGCCGAGCCGGTGTGGTCGTAGCCGTCAGAAGCGACAGCGGCTTCGGTGGTGAAAGTGGCCGAGCCCGTGCGGTCGTAACCGTCGGCGGCGAAGGTGTTGGCGGCCAGTACAGACAGGGTCAGGGCGAGGATCAGTTTGGTTTTCATGGTCGTTGCTCCAGGTTCGTTGGCGTTGTGTGCCTTGGTGTGGAATTCATACTACGCCGATGGATTCGATTAAAAAGCGCAAATAAATGCTTAAAGCTATCGTATAAATCGATCTATACGGTTCGGCGCTTTGACTGCCTGGAACATTGCGTCGACTGCTTTCGCCAGCAAGCTGGCTCCTACAGGTCGGTGTGATGATCGGGCATTGGGTCGAACCGTTTTGGGGAGTGCGGGTGATCAGCCGTTGGAGCAGCCGTTACCCATGATGCTGTAGCGCAGAATGTGGCGTTGGCCTTTGGAGTCGTCGTATTCCATTTTCATGGGGACAACTTCGCACACATTGGGGATTTCACTCATGGAGACAACTTTGGCGATATCGAGGTGAGTGGAGTAAGTGTATTCCTCGATGACCGGTTGTTGCTGGGCGACATCAGTCGGGACCTCGTCTGCCATGGCGGTTGCGCACAGGCTGGAGAGGGCCAGAACTAATAAAGCTTTCATTTCGGTTTTACCTTTTAGAGGTCGAGTGGGGTCACGCAACCTTTTTGGGGTTGCGTGTGGAACTTGGTTACCGGTGTTTTGATTAACTGCCTTCGTGGGGGCTGCAACTTGGTTAATCAGGGTTTGCCTTGTTGGCGAGGTGGATTTTAGGCGTGGGGCTGGCATTCATATAGGTGGGGTTTTGATAAACACCTTTGACAGATTTCGTAACAATCGTGGAATACGGTTGTAGGAGCGAGGCTTGCCCGCGAAGAACGATAACGCGGTTTTCAGGTTGACCGCGTTATCGTTCTTCGCGGGCAAGCCTCGCTCCTACAGGGGTTGCGTACATCTGTGCGGGCTTATCACGATAATTTGTAGGGGCTTGTTACTACCATCGTCGAATGGTTCTATAGGCCCGGCCCGGGCTACAACAGGGCCATACAAAAACAACTATTCCACCGAGGTAAGAAAGATGAGTGCGGCTTCTCTGTATCCCGTTCGTCCCGAGGTAGCGGCCAACACGCTGACCGACGAGGCAACCTACAAAGCCATGTACCAGCAGTCGGTCGTCAACCCTGACGGTTTCTGGCGCGAGCAAGCCAAGCGCCTCGACTGGATCAAGCCTTTCACCACGGTGAAGCAGACGTCCTTCGACGATCACCATGTCGACATCAAATGGTTCGCCGACGGCACCCTGAACGTTTCCTACAACTGCCTCGACCGTCATCTGGCCGAGCGCGGCGATCAAGTCGCGATCATTTGGGAAGGGGATGACCCTTCCGAAAGCCGCAACATCACCTACCGCGAGCTGCACGAACAAGTCTGCAAGTTCGCCAACGCCTTGCGCGGCCAGGATGTGCACCGCGGCGACGTGGTGACTATCTATATGCCGATGATCCCCGAAGCCGTGGTCGCCATGCTGGCCTGCACCCGGATCGGCGCGATTCACTCGGTGGTGTTCGGTGGTTTCTCGCCGGAAGCCCTGGCCGGTCGCATCATCGACTGCCGCTCGAAAGTGGTTATTACCGCTGACGAAGGCATTCGTGCCGGCAAGAAAATCCCGCTCAAGTCCAACGTCGACGACGCGCTGACCAACCCGGAAACCAGCAGCATTCAGAAAGTCATCGTGTGCAAGCGCACCGGTGGCGACATCAAGTGGAACCAGCATCGCGACATCTGGTTTGAAGACCTGATGAAAGTGGCGGGCAGTGTCTGCGCGCCGAAAGAGATGGGCGCCGAAGAAGCGCTGTTCATCCTTTACACCTCCGGTTCCACCGGCAAGCCGAAGGGCGTGCAACACACCACCGGCGGCTACTTGCTGTACGCGGCCATGACCCATGAGCGCGTGTTCGACTACCGCCCGGGCGAAATCTACTGGTGCACCGCCGACGTCGGCTGGGTCACCGGCCACAGCTACATCGTCTACGGCCCGCTGGCCAACGGCGCGACCACGCTGCTGTTCGAAGGCGTGCCGAACTACCCGGACATCACCCGGGTGGCGAAGATCGTCGACAAGCACAAGGTCAACATCCTCTACACCGCGCCGACCGCGATCCGCGCGATGATGGCGTCGGGCAAGGCCGCTGTTGAAGGTGCTGACGGCAGCAGCTTGCGTCTGCTGGGTTCGGTCGGTGAGCCGATCAACCCGGAAGCGTGGGACTGGTACTACAAGAACGTCGGCCAATCCCGTTGCCCGATCGTCGATACCTGGTGGCAGACCGAAACCGGCGGCAACATGATGAGCCCGTTGCCAGGCGCTCACGCGCTGAAGCCAGGCTCGGCGGCACGTCCGTTCTTCGGCGTGGTACCGGCACTGGTGGACAACCTGGGCAACATCATCGAAGGCGTCGCCGAGGGTAACCTGGTGATTCTCGATTCGTGGCCAGGCCAGGCGCGCACGCTGTATGGCGACCACGACCGTTTCGTCGACACCTACTTCAAGACCTTCCGCGGCATGTACTTCACCGGTGACGGTGCGCGTCGTGACGAGGACGGTTACTACTGGATCACCGGCCGTGTGGACGACGTGCTCAACGTGTCCGGCCACCGCATGGGCACCGCCGAGATCGAGAGCGCGATGGTTGCGCACCCGAAAGTCGCTGAAGCAGCCGTGGTCGGTGTGCCGCATGACATCAAGGGGCAGGGCATTTATGTCTATGTCACGTTGATCGCTGGTGAAGAGACGAGCGAGCAATTGCGTCTGGAGCTGAAGAACTGGGTGCGTAAAGAGATCGGCCCGATTGCTTCGCCGGATGTGATTCAGTGGGCGCCGGGGCTGCCGAAGACGCGTTCGGGCAAGATCATGCGCCGGATTCTGCGCAAGATTGCGACCGCTGAATATGATGGGTTGGGGGACATTTCAACCCTGGCGGATCCGGGTGTGGTGCAGCATTTGATTGATACGCACAAGACGATGAATGTTGCGTAAGTAGCGTTTGGCGTTATCGAAGCCCTGCCAGGTGTTGAGTCTGGTGGGGCTTTTTGTTGGTTGGGATTTTTGTGTTGGCTGTTCTGGCCCCATCGCGAGCAGGCTCACTCCCACAGGGATTGTTGGCGTACGCAAATTCTGAATTCACTGAAACCCCCTGTAGGAGTGAGCCTGCTCGCGATGGCGATCTATCAAACGCCACATAAACACCAGCCAATAATTATCGGCTTCCCCCGTAGTCCATTTCCCACTGTTACCCACGACCCTTCAAGTAACTGAATGTGTAACCGCCTGCGCCGATACGGGGCATTGCGAAACGCCATAACCCCGCATCAATGCATTTCAACCCCGCAAAAAAATAAGAACCCACGCTGCGCTTGCCGGATTAGAAGGCTTTGCGAATAATAGGCCCGCAATTTGCAATATAGATCGGTTCACTGTCTTTTGCTCTTGCATGAAATTGCAAGGCTGTCAACGTGCCTAAACGGCTTTCTCGGTGCTTCTGTAATTTGTTGTCGCATTGAAGAAATATCGGCTTCGGGCCTGTCGTTAGAATGCCGATCACTCGCTCGTCGTTGCTCGCGTTGAAAACAACGCCGGTTTCCCAGGACGCAGCAACCGCTTTCCGGTTTTACTCATTCGCATAATGGGCTGTTGCTCACTCTGCCGTTTTAGCCCTTTACCGATGGAGTCCCAAGATGAAGAAACTCGTGCTGCTTGGCGCCCTGGCACTGTCCGTGCTGTCCCTGCCAACTTTCGCCGATGAAAAGCCTCTGAAAATTGGCATCGAAGCGGCTTACCCTCCGTTTGCTTCCAAAGCACCGGACGGCAGCATCGTTGGTTTCGACTACGACATCGGCAACGCACTGTGCGAAGAAATGAAGGTCAAGTGCGTCTGGGTCGAGCAAGAGTTCGACGGTCTGATCCCAGCACTCAAAGTGCGCAAGATCGACGCCATCCTGTCGTCCATGTCGATCACTGAAGACCGCAAGAAGTCCGTGGACTTCACCAACAAGTACTACAACACCCCGGCTCGCCTGGTCATGAAGGCCGGCACTCAAGTCAGCGAAGGCCTGACCGAGCTGAAGGGCAAGAACATCGGCGTGCAGCGTGGTTCGATTCACGAGCGTTTCGCCCGCGAAGTCCTGGCCCCGCTGGGTGCCGAGGTCAAGCCGTACGGTTCGCAGAACGAAATTTACCTCGACGTCGCTGCCGGTCGCCTCGACGGCACCGTGGCAGACGCTACGCTGCTGAATGACGGTTTCCTGAAAACCGACGCCGGCAAAGGTTTTGCTTTCGTGGGCCCGGCCTTCACCGACGTCAAATACTTTGGCGACGGCGTAGGTATTGCTGTTCGCAAGGGTGATGCGCTGAAAGACAAGGTCAACACCGCGATCACTGCCATTCGTGAGAACGGCAAGTACAAGCAGATCCAGGACAAGTACTTCGACTTCGATATCTACGGCAAGTAACACGTCCCGGCGACAAGTCCGAATGGCGCAAGCAGCAGGATCTCTGAGGTTTGCGCCATTTTTTCATCCCAACTTTCGAGGATCTGAATCATGTTGAAAGGCTACGGGGCTGTCATCCTCGATGGCGCATGGCTGACGCTTCAGCTCGCCTTGTCGTCCATGGCCCTGGCCATCGTCCTGGGGCTGATCGGCGTTGCGCTGCGTCTGTCGCCGGTGCGTTGGCTGGCCTGGCTGGGCGATCTGTATTCCACGGTGATCCGCGGGATTCCCGATCTGGTGCTGATCCTGCTGATTTTCTACGGCGGTCAGGACCTGCTCAACCGCGTCGCACCGATGCTCGGCTATGACGATTACATCGACCTGAACCCGTTGGCCGCCGGTATCGGCACCCTGGGTTTCATCTTCGGTGCGTATCTGTCGGAAACCTTCCGTGGCGCCTTCATGGCGATTCCGAAGGGGCAGGCCGAAGCCGGTATGGCGTACGGCATGAGCAGTTTTCAGGTGTTCTTCCGGGTGTTGGTGCCGCAGATGATTCGCCTGGCGATTCCGGGCTTCACCAACAACTGGCTGGTACTGACCAAGGCCACCGCGCTGATTTCGGTGGTGGGTCTGCAAGACATGATGTTCAAGGCCAAGCAGGCGGCAGATGCCACCCGCGAGCCTTTCACCTTCTTCCTCGCAGTGGCCGCGATGTACCTGGTGATCACCAGTGTCTCGTTGCTGGCATTGCGTCACCTTGAGAAGCGCTACTCGGTAGGCGTAAGGGCGGCTGATCTATGATCTTCGACTACAACGTCATTTGGGAGGCCCTGCCGCTGTACCTCGGCGGCCTGGTGACCACCCTCAAATTGCTCGCACTGTCATTGTTCTTCGGTTTGCTGTGCGCCTTGCCCCTGGGCTTGATGCGCGTTTCGAAGAACGCGGTCGTCAACATGACTGCCTGGCTCTACACCTACGTGATCCGCGGCACGCCGATGCTGGTGCAGCTGTTTTTGATCTACTACGGTCTGGCGCAATTCCAGGCGGTGCGGGAAAGCTTCCTGTGGCCGTGGCTGTCCAGCGCGACGTTCTGTGCGTGCCTGGCCTTCGCGATCAACACCAGCGCCTACACCGCAGAAATCATCGCCGGCAGCCTGCGCGCCACGCCGAACGGTGAGATCGAAGCGGCCAAGGCCATGGGCATGTCGCGCTTCAAGATGTACAAGCGGATTCTGCTGCCATCGGCCCTGCGCCGGGCGCTGCCGCAGTACAGCAACGAAGTGATCATGATGCTGCAGACCACCAGTCTGGCGTCCATCGTGACCCTGATCGACATCACCGGCGCCGCGCGCACGGTCAACGCTCAGTTCTACCTGCCGTTCGAAGCGTACATCACCGCGGGTGTGTTCTACCTGTGCCTGACCTTCATTCTGGTGAAGCTGTTCAAGCTGGCCGAGCGCCGTTGGCTGGGCTACCTGGCCCCGCGGAAGCACTGATATGGAACGCATCGATCATTCGTTGCCGTGGAGCCACCTGGGCAGCGAACGCCAGATTTCGGTGTTCCGCTTCGGTAGTGGCGAGCGCAAGGCCTACATCCAGGCCAGCCTGCACGCCGATGAATTGCCGGGCATGCGCACGGCCTGGGAGCTGAAAAAGCACCTGACCGAACTCGAAGCCCAAGGCTTGCTTAACGGTGTGATCGAACTGGTGCCGGTGGCCAACCCACTGGGTCTCGGTCAGCTGCTGCAAGGCAACCATCAAGGACGTTTCGAGGCGGGCAGCGGCAAGAACTTCAACCGCGATTTCGTCGAGCTGAGCGCGCCAGTGGCCGCCCAACTCGAAGGGCATCTGGGTGACGATCCGCACGCCAACATCCGCTTGATCCGTCAGGCCATGAGCGATCACCTGGCGGCATTGCCGCAGGCGAGCAGCCAGTTGCAAGGCATGCAGCGCGTGTTGCTCAGCCATGCCTGCACCGCTGATGTGGTGCTCGATTTGCACTGCGATGCCGAAGCCGCGCTGCACATGTACGCGTTGCCGCAACACTGGCCGCAATGGCGTTCGCTCGCCGCGCACCTGAATGTGAAAGTGGGCCTGCTGGCGGAAGATTCCGGCGGCAGCTCCTTCGACGAAGCCTGCTCGCTGCCATGGTTGCGTCTGTCCCGTCAGTTCCCGGACGCACAGATTCCACTGGCCTGTCTGGCGACTACTATTGAATTAGGGGGGCAGGCCGATACCGCTCGCGCTGATGCCGAGGCTTATGCCGAAGGCATTCTCGCGTTCCTCGCCGAGCAAGGCTTGATCAGCGGCGAATGGCCGAAACCTGCGCAGGACGCGTGTGAAGGCATGCCGTTCGAAGGCACCGAATTGCTGTTCGCGCCGCATCCGGGCGTGATCAGTTTTCTGCGTAAACCCGGTGAGTGGATCGAAGCCGGCGACGAGATTTTTGAAGTGATCGATCCGTTATCGGATCGGGTCAGCACGGTGTGTGCTGGTACGTCCGGGGTGCTGTTTGCCATTGAACGGCTGCGTTATGCCCAACCCGGTTTCTGGCTGGCCAAGGTGGCGGGGCGCGAAGCGCTGCGTCACGGGCGCTTGCTCAACGACTGACTGACTGTTTTTGTGAGAACCGACCGCATGTACAAACTTGAAGTCCAAGACCTGCATAAACGCTATGGCAGTCACGAAGTGCTCAAGGGCGTGTCCCTGAAAGCGGCGGCTGGCGATGTGATCAGCATCATCGGCTCCAGTGGCTCCGGCAAAAGTACCTTCCTGCGCTGCATCAACCTGCTGGAGCAGCCGCACGCGGGCAAGATCCTGCTCAACAACGAAGAGCTGAAACTGGTTGCCAACAAGGACGGCGCGCTGAAAGCCGCTGACCCGAAACAGCTGCAACGCATGCGTTCGCGTCTGTCGATGGTGTTCCAGCACTTCAACCTGTGGTCGCACATGACCGCGATGGAAAACATCATGGAAGCGCCGGTCCACGTGCTCGGCATGTCCAAGGCCGAAGCCCGCGAGAAAGCCGAGCACTACCTGAACAAGGTCGGCGTGGCGCATCGTAAAGACGCTTACCCTGGCCACATGTCCGGCGGCGAGCAGCAGCGCGTGGCGATTGCCCGTGCGCTGGCGATGGAACCTGAGGTGATGCTGTTCGACGAACCGACCTCGGCCCTCGACCCGGAACTGGTCGGCGACGTGCTGAAGGTGATGCAGGCCCTGGCCCAGGAAGGCCGGACCATGGTGGTGGTGACCCACGAAATGGGCTTCGCCCGTGAAGTGTCGAACCAGCTGGTGTTCCTGCACAAAGGTGTCGTCGAAGAAAGCGGCAACCCGCGTGAGGTGCTGGTCAATCCACAGTCCGAACGTCTGCAACAATTCCTCTCGGGCAGCCTGAAATAATCAAGACTGCCGTTGTGCACCGGGATAGTGCATGCTTCGCAATTTAGAGGCCAGCCCCGATTTGTAGGAGCCGGCTTGCTGGCGATAGCGGTATGTCTGTGTCAGATATTTAAACTGACCCACCGCTATCGCCAGCAAGCCGGCTCCTACAGGGGATAGTTACCGGTTTTGAGATTTGCGTTCATTTACGGGCTAGCATTGGCCCATGCCTTCATCACTGTTTCGTTTCGGATTGCCCGCCATGACTGCCCATCGAATTGGTTTCCTGATTTGGCCCAGCACTAAAGCACTGACGCTTGCGCTGGCTGAGGAGGCCTTGCGTGTTGCCCAGCGTGTGCATCCGGACGTGGTCTACGAACTGTCGTTCCTGCAGGCCGAACCGTCGACCGAAGGCGCCTGGCAATTGCCGGGTGAACCCTGGGCCGGCAAGCTCGAAAACTTGCAGAAACTGTTCCTGCTCGCCGATGAGCCGCCGACCACCCTCGCGCCGGCGCTCAGCAGTGCGCTGAAACAACTGGTGCGTGCCGGTTGCGTGATCGGTGGTTTGTCCGCCGGTGTTTATCCGTTGGCGCAACTCGGTTTGCTCGACGGTTATCGCGCTGCTGTGCACTGGCGCTGGCAGGACGATTTCGCCGAACGTTTCCCGAAAGTCATCGCCACCAGCCATCTGTTCGACTGGGATCGCGATCGCCTGACGGCGTGTGGCGGCCTGTCGGTTCTCGATCTGTTGTTGGCGGTGCTGGCCCGTGATCACGGCGCCGAACTCGCTGGCGCCGTATCCGAAGAGCTGGTGGTCGAGCGCATCCGCGAAGGCGGCGAGCGCCAACGCATTCCGCTGCAGAACCGCCTCGGCTCCAGCCATCCGAAGCTCACTCAAGCGGTGTTGCTGATGGAAGCGAACATCGAAGAGCCGCTGACCACCGACGAAATTGCCCAGCACGTGTGCGTATCCCGTCGGCAGTTGGAGCGGATCTTCAAGCAATACCTCAACCGCGTGCCGAGCCAGTACTACCTGGAGCTGCGCCTGAACAAGGCCCGGCAGATGTTGATGCAAACCAGCAAGTCGATCATCCAGATCGGCCTGTCGTGCGGCTTCTCCTCGGGGCCACATTTCTCCAGCGCCTACCGCAACTTCTTCGGTGCCACGCCGCGGGAAGATCGCAACCAGCGGCGCAGCAGCAGTCCGTTCGAGTTGTCGTCGGTGCCGTCCGAGCGCGGCTGATCTATTCGTCGATCTCGGAACCCTCAGAGGTGGATACGTACATTTCACCTCGATTGATCACCTCTTCCACGCCAAAGTCGGCACGTGTGCGTTCGAAGTAACTGATCAGCCGCAACAGGCTTTCCTCAGTAAACGGATTGCCCCTCAGCGTAATGTTCTCAGCCACTTCCGCGGGTAACTCCAGCAGGTCGCTGGGCACGTCGGTGATTGCATTGCCGCTCAAGTCTGCCCAGTCCAGTTCCGCCAGTTGTAGCAGGCCATCGGGTATGTCGGTGATGCCGGTGTCGTTGAGCAGAATGGTCGCCAGGTCCGGCATCTGACTCAGGTCAGGTGTCAGCCCCAAGGGGTTGAGGCCCAGATCGAGGTATTCGAGCTGTTCCATTCCTGCCAATCCACCGACCGACTCCACGGACAGACTGACGCGGCAGTTGGGAATCGACAGCGACCTGAGTTGCCCCATCTTGAACAGCGCATCGGGAATGTCGCCGAGGTTGCAGTCGCGCAGCCTCAGGCTTCTCAGGTTCGGGAAGGATTCCAGAAAACGCCCGATGCGCGTCACGCCATCGACACTGTTCAGCTCCAGCGCCGAGACATGGCTGAAGTCAGCGCTGAGGGTCGGCAGTTCCCCGGTGATGACCGGGCGGATGGAGAGTTCATACGACGGCTCAAGCGACTCAGTGAAATCATCCAGGTCTGCGTCATGCTGCCAGCAACGTTGCAGTGCCTCTTTGAATTCATCGCGATTGGCGTGTTCGACAAACTGTTGCATGTCACTGAAGGGTTCACCCGTTAGCGGATGGCTCGGTGGCAGATCGGCTGTCCATGTCGTCAGGTCGTTGCTCAATTGAGCCAGTTCTGCCTCCAGTTGGGTCAGCGCCTCTCGGCCCTCTTCCAGTGTGCCGGGCAGTTCGTAGACGAAGTCGCTGGCCTGCTCGACTTCCATGTTCGGGTAGAGCGCCCTGGCTCGTTCGATATCCGCCTCGGGGGCATAGACGCCCAGATCGTATGAGGTTTCGAGGTAGTGCAGCTTGACGAGTTGCCGAGCGCTGTCGACGAGCGGGTTGTCCGACAGGTGTACGCCGCGCTTGTCGTAGACCACGCTGTCGAACACCCCTTCGGGCAGCTCGGTGATCCGGTTATTGATCAGCATGAGCGTATCGAGTCTGGGGTGCGTGATGGTGCTGGGGGGGATTTCAGTCAGCCCGGTTGCGCTCAGGTCCAGGTGCACGAGCTCGGTAAATGCGCCGACATCGGGTACCACATCAACCGGATTACGGAACAGGTCCAGCATCACCAGTTTGTTCAATGAGGACAGTTTCGACCACGCGTCTGCATCAATCCTGATCGCGCATTCGTTCAGCACCAATGTGTCGAGGTTGGTCATCCGTGGGATGGCGTCGGGCAGGGTGGTCAGGGAGAAGCGCCGCAAGTCGAGGCGACGAAGGTCGCTGAAATTTTGCAGGAAACCGTGAACACCTTGCTCCGCGTGACTGCCCTCCAGGGCGACCATCGAGACGTGACTGAAGTCCGCCGTCAGCACCGGCAGCTCACCCATAATCGGCTCGGCGAACCGCAGCACATAGCGGTCACTGTGCTCTGTCGAGTCGAGATCCCGTGGCGTTTGCCGACGCCAGCTCTGCTGGATTTCCTGGGCCAGCAACCGGCGGTTGTGCTGCTGGGCCTGTTGCTCCAGCTCGCTCAATGGCTGTCTGGTTTCGGGGTGGACCGTGGGGGCTTCCTTTATCCAGGTATCCAGGTCTTCATGCAGCCGTTCGAGTTCATTGCTCAGGCGCGAAAGCTCCACGCGAGCGCCATCGGGGTGGCGTTGCAAGCGGGCGACGACGACGCTGAGTTCATCCTGGGGCAGGCCTGGATAGACCTCGCGAACCCTGTCATTCAGTGTTGGGGTGGGGCGACCTGTTCGGTTGTACCCCTCCGATCCGCCGGGCAGGCGCATGGTCGCCGGGTCATAAAAGGGTTTTCGGTTGGGATGCTTCACCAGCAGCGTGCGCAATGCGGGTTTGTTCTGCGCATGTTCGGCAATGCGTTGTTTGAGTAGCTGACCGTCTTCGGCAGAAAGGCCCAGTGCGCTACGCTCAGCGTCGGGAAGTGTCTGCAGGAGGGCCTGATAAAAGTTGCCCGGCAGAGCCGTGTTTTCATGGACCCGATACGTGCCGTCCTCGGCGTGCACCAATGTCTTGAGGAGCGGTGCGTCGGGCTGGCCAATGCTGTCGCGCAATGTCCCCTCATGGGAGAACTCCCTGACTTCGATGCGCAGGCGAGCAGGCCAGCCAGGCAATGTTTCAAGGCTATGCAGGGCCAGGCGATGAGTGTCTACCGTTTCCATACCCTCCAGATAAAACCCCTCATAGGCTCTGGCGACACGCACCGCGTCCATGGCTTTCAGCGCTACATCCTTGAGGCGCTGGGGCAAGCGGCCGTTGTGCATTTGCTTCAGCTCGGTGCCGCTTGCGTTGCTCACCAGTTCTTGTGCGATGTCCGTGGGCAGTCCCTGTACTTCGCCTTGCAGTAGCAGAACGTGGCGATCGGCGGTTTTTTCAAGTTCACGGTAGCGAGACTGGAACAGCGATCTGCGCTGGTTCAGCGCCTGATAGCGGTCGGGATGGTCGCTGCCAGTCTGCTCGACCAGCGCCTGAATGTCGCGGTCGATCCTGAAGCGCTTGATCGTGTCGGTCAGCAGCGAAGGCGGGCGCTGATTCTCGACGTGGATCTCGCGCAACACGTTGTCGTGAAAACCGCTGATCTGCAGGAGTTGCTCACGCTCGGCAGTATTGAACGACTCGACACTTTGGCCGAGGCGGCGCAGCACGGTTTCCCGGTCCCACGTCAGCGGTCGCTCCAGTGTGGTCTGCCAGGCACCGTGGTTGTTGTGGCGCAGAGCCGGCTGATAGGCGTCGGCCCTGCGCGGGTGTTGAATCTGAAAGCGGCCAGTCTTGCTGTCCGGTTTTACCGAGTAGAGTTTGCCTTCAACGCGCGCCAGTGTTTTGCCTTCATGCTGATACAAACCGAGAGGGTCGGGGCTGGCAGCGTCCGGCAGATCAACGGACTGTTCGTAAGGGGTGAGATCCGGTTTCCAGTATCGGGTTTTGCCTGCGGCTGTCTTGATGGGTTTGAGCGGGGAAATCAGCGTCACCGCCTCGCGAGACATGAGGCCATTGAACGCGCCGGCCGCCATGACACCGCCCACCGCGAACGTCCCGAGTTCAACCACCGTCTCGGCGATCGTCATCAAGTGTCCGAACGCTTCGGTTTTCAGGCCTTCGGCCCAGTCGATGATGCCTTCGAACGTGTCGTCGAGCACTTGGTAGGCCATGTAGGCGAGCATCAATTCGCCCAGAAACGGAACAAAAGGCAGGGCAACGAACGACGCCACTTCAAGGATCTTTTTGGCGACATTGCTGAAGGCGTCCCACGCCGCCCATCGCGCCGCTCGGTCGGCACTGGCGGTAGAGACCGCAAGGGTGCGTGCGTCATTGAGCAGTTTGTTCAATTGCTGCTGGTAGAGGTGAGTCCACAGATCGTTTCTGATCGGGCTCACCGAGAATTGCAGGTTGGGCTTGTCGATGGGGGTGTCGCGCCAGCTCGGCAGCGGATCACCGCGCAGGTGTTCATGCCAGGTCACGGCGCGGAGGCGACTGTTGAGGTCGGCGAAAAAGTGGCCTCGTTCCTGATGATCGATGAACCGGCTGAAGAACGCCTGGTAAGCAGGCGAGCGCAGTTTGCGGGTCAGCTCGGTCAAGAACGCCAGGGTGTCGGGGTATTGTTTGAGCGGGTGTTCCGGGTCGTCGGGGATGTAGACGACGATCCGCGACCGCTGGGAGGTGAGTTCAAGTCGCGGCGCGAAAATGACAATGCCGGTCAGCAATGAAGACATCAGGCTCAGGTCGTGACAGTGCAGTCGCCAGTTGTCCAGCCCCACGTTTTCGCGGCCCTCGATCATGTCGAGAATCGATTGCCCTGCATCCAGCGGCAGGTCGCCACGGACCTGGGCCAGATGCAGGGCTGATAGCAGGGCGGCCTTGTGCGTCTTGATCACGCTCGACTTCAACACGGCAGCGGCTACCGGGTTGGTAAACCCCAGGTTTTCCTTGAGGTGGGTCTCGTATCGACCGCCGATATCCAGCTCCCTGCACAACCGGGTGAAGTGCTGAATGGAGAGTTGGCGCTTGATCGCCGGCAATGTATCGAATTGCCCGGTGGACGAGGGTTCGGTGATGAACGTCGAGGCAGATTCGTAAGCCTGCGCTTCGGTTTCCGAATCCTGAAAGTTGTGCAGGGCGGCGTCGAGCAGCGAGACCGTCCAGGTGCGCGCGGCACCGGTCTTGATCGGGAACCACGGAACGGTCTGCGGAATGTACAGGCGCAGGAAGGTCGTCTTGACGTCCAGTTCCAGGCCGTACCGGGTTTTCAATGCGTCACGCAGAAGCGGTTCGGCAAAGTCCCGGGCGTTCTGCAATTTATCCAGCATGGATTCCAGGTGGTTACGCTGGGTCAGATAGTGCGTGCTGGCCGCTCTCAATGATTGGTGCTGCTGGCGGGTTGCCTGGGCGTGCCATTGAGGGATGTCCAGCCGCGCGCTTTTCAGCGCAGTGCGCGTAGCGGGCGATGCTGTTAATAGCCAGTCGGGCAGATTGTGGAACGCATGCTGGAAATGTGCGTCTGGCTGAGCCGTAAGCTCGGGGTCATGCTGAATCATGGCGCTAGTCCGTTAGCGTTTGGATGGAGCCCAAGGAAAACAAACGATGAAGCACGGTGTGCGGTACATATTTACCGCACCGTTCGACAAGCCTGCCTATAACCTGTGCCGCCGGTTTAAACTGCGCCTTTGCGACGCTATATGTCGCATTGCCGTAAACCCGGCTGAAACCGGGGTTTGCGCTATAAGAAGTTGTCGCTTGGCGGCAAGGCCGGGCTGAAAACTGTCCTTACAATCCCCCCATCGCTCGCCAGTTTCCGGCGAGTGTTCCTCTTCAGGAGACTCCGATGTCCGTTGAGCACGCTGCGGTAGAACGCGCCGATTTCGACCAGGTAATGGTTCCCAACTATGCGCCTGCCGCCTTCATTCCTGTGCGTGGCGCCGGTTCCCGCGTATGGGACCAGTCTGGCCGCGAGCTGATCGACTTCGCCGGCGGGATTGCCGTTAACGTATTGGGCCATGCGCACCCGGCGCTGGTCGGTGCCTTGACCGAGCAGGCGAACAAGCTGTGGCACGTGTCCAACGTGTTCACCAACGAGCCTGCCCTGCGTCTGGCGCACAAGCTGATCGACGCAACCTTTGCCGAGCGTGCGTTCTTCTGCAACTCCGGCGCCGAAGCCAACGAGGCCGCTTTCAAGCTGGCCCGTCGTGTCGGCCATGATCGGTTTGGCAGCGAGAAGTACGAAATCATCGCCGCGCTCAACAGCTTCCACGGCCGTACCCTGTTCACCGTGAACGTCGGTGGCCAGTCGAAGTATTCCGACGGTTTCGGTCCGAAAATCACCGGCATCACCCATGTGCCGTACAACGATCTGGCTGCGCTGAAAGCCGCCATTTCCGACAAGACCTGCGCTGTGGTCCTGGAGCCGATCCAGGGCGAGAGCGGTGTGATCCCGGCCGAACTCGAATACCTGCAAGGCGCCCGTGACCTGTGCACCGCGCACAATGCGCTGCTGATTTTCGACGAAGTGCAGACCGGCATGGGCCGTACCGGCCATCTGTTTGCCTACCAGCATTACGGCGTGATCCCGGACATCCTGACCAGCGCGAAGAGCCTGGGCGGCGGTTTCCCGATCGCAGCCATGCTGACCACCGAAGACCTGGCCAAACACCTGGTCGTCGGCACCCACGGCACCACCTACGGCGGTAACCCGCTGGCGTGCGCCGTCGCCGAAGCGGTGATCGACGTGATCAACACCCCTGAAGTGCTGGCTGGCGTTAACGCCAAGCACGACAAATTCAAGGCTCGCCTGGAGCAGATCGGCGAGAAATACGGCCTGTTCACCAAGGTTCGTGGCATGGGCCTGTTGATCGGTTGCGTGCTGAGCGAGGCCTGGAAAGGCAAGGCGAAGGACATCTTCAACGCCGCCGAGCGCGAAGGCCTGATGGTCCTGCAAGCCGGCCCGGACGTGGTGCGTTTTGCGCCAAGCCTGGTGGTTGAAGACGCCGATATCGATGCCGGCCTGGATCGTTTCGAGCGCGCTGCGGCAAAACTGACGCAAGCCTGATAGACCCTTCGACGCCTGATGATTTCAGGCGTCGAACCCAATTTTGATGCCGGCCCCGCTTTTCTGTAGGAGCGAAGCTTGCTCGCGAAGGTGTGTCAGTCGACATCACTGTGACTGACACACCTTCGCGAGCAAGCTTCGCTCCTACAAGGGCCGGCTTATTTTCCTCAAAGAGTATGAGAAAGGAGTGACACCATGCTGGTGATGCGCCCCGCGCAAATGGCTGATCTGGGCGAGGTACAGCGTCTGGCTGCGGACAGCCCGATTGGTGTCACTTCCTTGCCGGATGACGTTGAACGCCTGAGCGACAAGATCGCCGCGAGCGAAGCCTCGTTCGCTGCCGAAGTCAGCTTCAACGGTGAAGAGAGCTATTTCTTCGTCCTCGAAGACACTGCCACCGGCAAACTGGCCGGCTGCTCGGCCATCGTTGCCTCGGCCGGTTATTCCGAGCCGTTCTACAGCTTCCGCAATGAAACCTTCGTGCACGCCTCCCGCGAGCTGAAGATTCATAACAAGATTCACGTGCTCTCCCAGTGCCACGACCTGACCGGCAACAGCTTGCTGACCAGTTTCTACGTACAGCGCGAGTTGGTGGGTTCGCCGTGGGCCGAGCTCAACTCCCGTGGCCGCTTGCTGTTCGTGGCCAGCCATCCGGAGCGCTTTGCCGATTCCGTGGTGACCGAGATCGTCGGTTACAGCGATGAAAATGGCGACTCGCCGTTCTGGGACGCCATCGGTCGCAACTTCTTCGACCTCAACTACGCCGAAGCCGAGCGTCTGTGCGGTCTGAAGAGCCGCACGTTCCTCGCCGAGCTGATGCCGCATTACCCGATCTACGTGCCGTTGCTGCCGGACTCCGCGCAAGAAGCGATGGGCCAGGTGCACCCACGGGCGCAGATCACTTTCGACATCCTGATGCGCGAAGGCTTCGAGACCGATCACTACATCGACATTTTCGACGGTGGCCCGACGTTGCATGCGCGTGTTTCGGGGATCCGTTCGATCGCCCAGAGCCGTGTAGTGCCGGTGAAAATCGGCGAGCCGGTCAAAGGCGCAGGGCGTCAGTACCTGGTGGCCAATGCGCAGTTGCAGGATTACCGCGCCGTGTTGCTCGAGCTCGATTACGCGCCGGGCAAACCCGTGACCCTGGATCTGGAAGCGGCCGAAGCCCTGGGCGTCGGTGAAGGTGCAAGCGTGCGCCTGGTGGCGGTTTAACGCCTGCTTTTCAACCTAGAAAGCAGCAAGTGTTTCGCGGGTGGCGCAAGCGGCCCGTTTGAGGAGATAGCATGATCGTTCGTCCCGTACGCAGCAGCGATTTACCCGCTCTGATCGACCTGGCCCGCAGCACCGGCACCGGCCTGACCACCTTGCCGGCCAACGAAGAGCGTCTGGCCCATCGGGTCGGCTGGGCCGAGAAGACCTTTCGCGGCGAGGCCGGGCGCGGCGATGCGGACTATCTGTTCGTCCTCGAAGACGACAACGCTCGTGTGGTGGGCATTTCCGCCATTGCCGGCGCCGTCGGCCTGCGTGAGCCCTGGTACAACTTCCGGGTCGGCCTGACGGTCAGCGCTTCGCAAGAGCTGAACATCTACCGCGAAATCCCGACGCTGTTTCTGGCCAACGACCTGACCGGCAACTCGGAATTGTGCTCGTTGTTCCTGCACGCCGATTTCCGCACCGGCCTCAACGGCCGCATGCTGTCCAAGGCGCGAATGCTGTTCATCGCCGAGTTCCCGCAACTGTTCGGCAACAAGATCATTGCCGAAATGCGCGGTGTCTCCGACGAAGCAGGGCGTTCGCCGTTCTGGGAAAGCCTGGGTCGACACTTCTTCAAAATGGAATTCAGCCAGGCCGATTACCTGACCGGCGTGGGCAACAAGGCGTTCATCGCCGAACTGATGCCGAAATTCCCGCTGTACACCTGCTTCCTGTCGCCGGATGCACGTAACGTGATCGGTCAGGTTCACCCGGACACCGAGCCGGCGCTGGCCATGCTCAAGAGCGAAGGTTTCAGCTACCAGGGCTACGTCGACATTTTCGACGCCGGCCCGGCCATCGAATGCGAAACCGGCAAGATCCGCGCCGTGCGAGACAGTCAGGCGCTGGTGTTGGCCGTTGGCACGCCGGGTGACGACGCCACGCCATTCATCATTCACAACCGCAAGCGCGAAGACTGCCGGATCACTGCCGCTCCCGCACGTCTTGCCGCCGGTACGCTGGTGGTCGATCCGCTGACCGCCAAACGTCTTCAACTCAACGCCGGCGATCAAGTGCGCGCCGTTCCGTTGTCTGCTGCTCGGGAGTCGAAATAATGAATTCGCTATACATCGCAGGTGAATGGCTGGCCGGTCAGGGTGAAGCCTTCCAATCGTTGAACCCGGTGACCCAGCAAGTGCTGTGGGCCGGCGAGGGCGCTACCGCTGCTCAGGTTGAGTCCGCCGTGCAAGCCGCGCGTCAGGCGTTTCCGGGTTGGGCCCGTCGTACTTTGGAAGAACGTATCTCGGTGCTGGAAGCCTTTGCTGGCGCGCTGAAAAACAACGCTGACGAACTGGCGCGTTGCATCGGTGAAGAAACCGGTAAACCGCTGTGGGAAGCGGCGACTGAAGTGACCAGCATGGTCAACAAGATTGCGATTTCGGTGCAGAGCTACCGCGAACGCACCGGCGAGAAGAGCGGCCCGCTGGGCGACGCCACCGCCGTATTGCGCCACAAGCCACACGGCGTGGTCGCGGTTTTCGGTCCTTACAACTTCCCTGGTCACTTGCCCAACGGTCACATCGTGCCGGCGCTGCTGGCCGGTAACAGCGTGCTGTTCAAACCGAGCGAGCTGACCCCGAAAGTCGCCGAACTGACGGTCAAGTGCTGGATCGAAGCCGGCCTGCCAGCCGGCGTGTTGAACCTGCTGCAAGGCGCTCGCGAAACCGGTATCGCCCTGGCGGCGAACCCGGGTATCGACGGTCTGTTCTTCACCGGTTCGAGCCGTACCGGCAATCACCTGCACCAGCAGTTCGCCGGTCGTCCGGACAAGATCCTCGCGCTGGAGATGGGTGGTAATAACCCGTTGGTGGTCGATGAGGTCGCTGATCTGGATGCAGCGGTGTACACCATCATTCAGTCCGCTTTCATTTCTGCCGGTCAACGTTGCACCTGTGCCCGCCGCTTGCTGGTGCCGCAGGGCGCTTGGGGCGACACGCTCCTGGCGCGTCTGGTGGCGGTCAGCTCGACGATTGAAGTCGGTGCGTTCGATCAGCAGCCCGCGCCGTTCATGGGGTCGGTGATTTCCCTCGGTGCGGCAAAAGCGCTGATGGATGCGCAGGAGCATCTGCTGGCCAATGGCGCCGTGACGTTGCTGGAAATGACTCAGCCTGAGGCACAAGCCGCGTTGCTGACTCCAGGTATTCTGGACGTGACCGCCGTTGCCGATCGTCCTGACGAAGAGCTGTTCGGCCCGTTGCTGCAAGTGATCCGCTACGCTGATTTTGAAGCGGCCATCGCAGAAGCCAACGACACCGACTATGGCCTGGCGGCCGGTTTGCTGTCGGATTCCGAAGCGCGTTATCAGCAGTTCTGGCTGGAAAGCCGTGCCGGTATCGTCAACTGGAACAAACAGCTGACCGGTGCTGCGAGCAGCGCACCGTTCGGCGGCGTCGGCGCCTCGGGCAACCATCGCGCCAGCGCCTATTACGCGGCAGATTACTGCGCGTACCCGGTGGCCTCGCTGGAAACGCCGAGCCTGACGTTGCCAGCGGCCCTCACGCCTGGCGTGAAAATGGCGTGATGCCCATCGCCAGCAGGCTGGCTCCCACAGGTTCGGTGGTGTTCACACATTTTGTGTACCACCCAATCACTGTGGGAGCCAGCCTGCTGGCGATGACCGCAACGCGGTCGTACTGAATAGTTACTGAAGCCTATAAAAACAGATTCTCGTGGAGCCTCGCTGATGAAATCCTATGAAGTCAATTTTGACGGTCTAGTGGGGCCGACCCATAACTACGGCGGCCTGTCCTACGGCAACGTCGCGTCCCAGAGCAACAGCCAGCAGTCTTCGAACCCGAAGGAAGCCGCGCTGCAAGGCCTGGCGAAAATGAAAGCGCTGATGGAAATGGGCTTTCAACAAGGCGTTCTGGCCCCGCAAGAGCGTCCTGATGTCGCCGCCCTGCGTCGCCTGGGCTTCAGCGGCACCGACGCGCAAGTGATCGAGCAAGCTGCAAAAGACGCGATGCCGTTGCTGGTCGCCAGTTGCTCGGCGTCGAGCATGTGGGTGGCCAACGCCGCCACGGTCAGCCCGAGCGCCGACACCGCCGACGGTCGCGTGCATTTCACCGCCGCCAACCTCAACTGCAAATACCACCGCAGCATCGAGCACCCGACCACCAGCCGTGTACTGGGTGCAATGTTCGCTGATCAGAAGCACTTCGCTCACCACGCGGCGTTGCCGGCCGTGGCGCAATTCGGTGACGAAGGCGCAGCGAACCACACGCGTTTCTGCCGTGAATACGGTGAAGCCGGCGTCGAGTTCTTTGTGTTCGGTCGCAGCGCGTTCGATAACCGCTACCCGGCACCGCAGAAATACCCGGCGCGCCAGACCCTCGAAGCCTCGCAAGCTGTTGCCCGTCTGCACGGTTTGAGCGATGACGGCGTGGTCTACGCCCAGCAGAATCCTGCGGTGATCGATCAGGGCGTGTTCCACAACGACGTGATCGCGGTAGGTAACGGCGAGGTGCTGTTCTATCACGAGGACGCGTTCCTCGACACCGAACAGATGCTGGCCGAGCTGCAAAGCAAACTCGCCAAGGTCGGCGGAAAATTCCAGTCGGTGTGTGTGCCCCGTTCGGCGGTTACCGTGGAAGACGCGGTGCGTTCCTACCTGTTCAACAGCCAGTTGCTGTCGCGTCCTGACGGCTCGATGCTGTTGATCGTGCCGGAAGAGTGCCGTGGCAACGAACGCGTCTGGCAGTACCTGCAAAGCCTGACCAGTTCTGGCGGTTTGATCCGCGAAGTCAAAGTCTTCGATCTGAAGCAAAGCATGCAGAACGGCGGTGGCCCCGCGTGCCTGCGTTTGCGCGTGGCACTGAATGAAACCGAACTGGCGGCCGTCAACCCAGGGGTTATCATGACGGCACCGTTGTACGGCACGCTGACCGAATGGGTCGAAAAGCACTACCGCGACCGCATGGCCGAAACCGACCTTGCGGACCCGCAATTGTTGCTTGAGTGCCGGACGGCACTGGATGAACTGACGCAAATCCTTAAACTGGGCGCGGTTTATCCATTCCAGATCAATTGAACGTCGAGAGCGTAAAACACATGAGCGATACCCTGCAGCTGATCCTTGAAGACACCGACGGCACGCAACTGGAAACTTCCTGCACCCGCGTCGCTGTCATTTGGCAAGGCAAAGAGCTGTGGATTCAGCACGATGGCCGCGGCCAATTGCTGATCGGCGTGGACGTCGAAGAAGGTGACGCTGAATACGCCAACCTGCTGCTGCGCCCATTGGCGACTAATCTGGTAAGTCTGCAACTGGAAATGGAACCGGCTGAAGTCGGCGACGAAGACCACGTGCACGGCCCGGATTGCGCCCACGACCACTAAGGAAACCGCTCTATGCTCGCCCTCGGCAAACTGCTTGAACTGACCCTCGCCGGCCGCGAACCGGCGGAGAAGACTCAACTGACTGTCGAAGGCGTGCGCATGCGCTGGTTGAGCGAAGGTGCGCTGGAAGTCCGGCCACCTGAGGCTCGCGACAATGGCCTGGACCTGCTGCTGTCAGCCGGGATCCATGGCAACGAAACAGCGCCGATCGAGTTGCTTGATCGCCTGTTGCATGACATCGCTCGCGGCGACTTGAAGCCGCGCGCACGTATTCTGTTCCTGTTCGGCAACCCGGAAGCGATTCGCAAGGGCGAGCGCTTTATCGAGCAGGACGTCAATCGGCTGTTCAACGGCCGTCACGAACAAACCAGCGGCTCCGAAGCCCTGCGTGCCTGTGAACTGGAGCGGCTGGCGGCCAGTTTCTTCAGCCTGCCGGATCGCGATCGTCTGCATTACGACCTGCACACGGCGATTCGTGGCTCGAAGATCGAGCAGTTTGCGTTGTATCCGTGGAAAGAAGATCGCCAGCATTCCCGTCAGGAACTGGCTCGCCTGCGCGCCGCCGGTATGGAAGCGGTGTTGCTGCAAAACAAGCCGTCCATCGTTTTCAGTTCCTACACCTACGACAAGCTGGGTGCCGAGTCTTTCACCCTGGAATTGGGCAAGGCGCGGCCGTTCGGGCAAAACGACGGGGTCAACGTCTCCCTGCTGGAAACCCGCCTTAAACAGATCATCGAAGGCACCGAGCCGGAACTGACCGAAGAGGCGCTGAATGGGTTGCAGTTGTTCAGCGTGGCACGGGAAATCATCAAGCACAGCGATAGCTTCCGCTTGAACCTGCCGGCGGACATCGAGAATTTT
Organism: Pseudomonas sp. BF-RE-25; assembly: GCF_019956105.1. Classification (NCBI taxonomy): domain Bacteria; kingdom Pseudomonadati; phylum Pseudomonadota; class Gammaproteobacteria; order Pseudomonadales; family Pseudomonadaceae; genus Pseudomonas; species Pseudomonas sp. BF-RE-25. The sequence continues at coordinate 19,059 of NZ_JAHBDB010000013.1, read as the reverse complement.
TCGGAACTGGAAGTGGGTTATCTGCTGGCCGAAGACATCGCCCAGACGCGCTGGATCATCGAAGAAGAGGGCGCGCGGATTATCTTCCCGAACCCCAAGGTCAAGAACGGCCTGCGCGCCGGCATCCTGATCGTGCCGACCACCGACGAAAACCTGGCCTGACTGGCGCCACCGCCCCCCTGTAGGAGCGAGCCTGCTCGCGATGAACCCGAGAACGCCGCGGGGAGCCAGACTTCCCGCGTTATCGTTGACGACCATCGCCGGCAAGCCGGTCTCGCTCCCACAGGGGGGTTGGGTGAGGTCATAAAACCGCACCCAAGCAGCAGATTTTGTGTTTAGACGGCTACTGCGCGTGGCTCAGTACGACGCAACGCCCGAATCTTGCTCAGCGTATCCGCACACGTCTTCGCCGCTTCCTGGCCTTTGTGCACGAAATGCTCGAAGAAGAACTTCTGATGTTCTTCGCCGGCATGGAAGTGGTGCGGGGTCAGGGACACCGAGAACACCGGCACTTCGGTTTCCAATTGAACCTGCATCAAGCCGCTGACCACAGACTGGGCGACGAATTCGTGACGGTAGATCCCGCCGTCCACCACCAGGGCTGCCGCGACAATACCGGCATAACGGCCGGTCTTGGCCAGCAACTTGGCGTGCAGGGGCATTTCAAAGGCGCCGCCGACTTCGAAGAAGTCGATGTCGGATTCCTGATAACCCTGAGCAATCATTTCTGCGACGAAGCCCTTACGGCTCTGATCGACGATTTCCTTGTGCCAGCAGGCCTGGATGAACGCAACGCGCTCGCCCTGATGGTGTTTGCTTTTGCTGTCGATTGCGGTGGGTTGCATGTTCTGACTCCTGTTTATGTATAAAACAGGGCATATGAATCGAATGGGATTTAAGGGTACACAGGCACAAATGCCTGCGGACGGCGCTTTGGTATAGAGCCTAGGCGGCGCCAATCCCGTTCTCTCTTCATCCGGACTATGACCGTCGGCCCCGGGATCACACCGGGTCTGCTGACCTTGCCTTCACACACCGCCGAAGCCGTGCCTGTCGCCAAGCGCTCGCGGGCTATGCGCATTGCGCGCAATTACCGCCGGTGGGGAGTTGCACCCCGCCCTGAGAACGTTTTGCCGACAGATTGTCTGGCGGCGCAGCGTTTTTAACACATATTTCTCAGCCGTGCATTGCTGCTATCTGATGATTGCTATCGACTTTTTCGCTCACTTGCTGCGTCTTTTCCTCGCCCAAGGGTTGATTATTCGTCGACATGACCGCAGTAATTCCATTCCGAAAGGGATTTTCCCCTGCTTACCGAGGCCAGATTCATGAGCGTTATCGATCTTCGCAGCGACACCGTCACTCAGCCGACTCCAGGGATGCTCGACGCGATGGCCAACGCGGCCACCGGTGACGACGTCTACGGTGAAGATCCGACGGTCAATCGTCTGGAAGCCGAGTTGGCGAAACGCCTGGGCTTTGCCGCGGCGCTGTTCGTGCCGACCGGCACCATGAGCAACCTGCTGGGCCTGATGGCGCACTGCGAGCGCGGTGACGAATACATCGTTGGCCAACAGGCGCACACGTATAAGTACGAAGGTGGCGGCGCGGCGGTGCTCGGTTCGATCCAGCCGCAACCGCTGGAAGTGCAGGCCGACGGCTCGCTGGACCTGACTCAGGTGGCTGCCGCGATCAAACCGGACGATTTCCATTTCGCCCGCACCCGCTTGCTGGCGCTGGAAAACACCATGCAGGGCAAGGTGCTGCCGCTGGAGTATCTGGCCCGGGCGCGTAGTTTCACTCGCGAACACGGGTTGCAACTGCACCTCGACGGCGCTCGCCTGTACAACGCGGCGGTCAAACTGGGTGTCGATGCCCGGGAAATCACCCAGCATTTCGATTCGGTGTCGGTCTGCCTGTCCAAGGGGCTGGGCGCGCCGATCGGTTCGGTGTTGTGCGGCTCGGTCGAGTTGATCGGCAAGGCGCGCCGTCTGCGCAAGATGGTCGGCGGCGGCATGCGTCAGGCCGGGATTCTGGCGGCGGCGGGGTTGTACGCTCTGGACAATAACGTTCAGCGTCTGGCGGACGACCATGCCAACGCGCAATTCCTCGCGGACGGACTGCGAAAAGCCGGTTACGAAGTCGAACCGGTGCAAACCAACATGGTTTATGTGCAGATGGGCGACAAGGCCGAGGCGATCAAGGCGTTTGCCGCTGAGCGCGGGATCAAACTCAGCGCCGCCGGTCGTCTTAGAATGGTCACGCACATGGACGTGAGCCGCGCGCAAATCGAGCAAGTCATCGCGACATTCGTCGAGTTTTCGCGCAACTGACAGCGTTAGCCGTCCAATTGACCGTTTCTATCGTATAAACACGCTGTACCCCGCGCGCTGGGCCGATATAATGCGGCCCTTTGCCGTCGCTTCGTCTGTTGACGTTTCGCACAGGCCTTTGGCCGCAGCCTCCGTGGAAGAACCTAATGAAAAGCGCAGAAATCCGTGAAGCCTTCCTTCGCTTCTTCGAAGAGCAAGGCCACACTCGTGTAGCCTCCAGCTCTTTGATTCCGGGCAACGACCCAACCCTGCTGTTCACTAACGCGGGGATGAACCAGTTCAAGGACTGTTTCCTGGGCCAGGAAAAACGTGCGTACACCCGTGCGACCAGCAGCCAGAAATGCGTGCGTGCCGGTGGCAAGAACAGTGACCTGGAAAACGTCGGTTATACCGCTCGTCACCACACCTTCTTCGAAATGCTGGGTAACTTCAGCTTCGGTGACTATTTCAAGCACGACGCAATCACCTACGCCTGGACCTTCCTGACCGGCGTCCTGAAGCTGCCCAAGGAAAAACTCTGGGTAACGGTCTACGCCTCGGATGACGAAGCCTATGACATCTGGACCCAGCAGATCGGTGTGCCGGTCGAGCGCATGATCCGCATCGGCGACAACAAAGGCGCGCCGTACGCCTCCGACAACTTCTGGACCATGGGCGATACCGGCCCGTGCGGTCCTTGCACCGAGATTTTCTACGATCACGGCGCCGACATCTGGGGCGGCCCACCGGGCTCGCCGGAAGAAGACGGCGACCGTTACATCGAGATCTGGAACAACGTGTTCATGCAGTTCAACCGCACCGCCGATGGCGTGTTGCATCCGCTGCCAGCACCGTCGGTCGACACCGGCATGGGCCTGGAGCGGATCAGTGCGGTGATGCAGCACGTTCATTCCAACTATGAAATCGACCTGTTCAAGAACCTGCTGAGCGCATCCGCCAAGGCCATTGGCTGCACCAATGACGATCAGTCTTCGCTGAAGGTTGTGTCCGATCACATCCGTTCGTGCGGTTTCCTGATTGCCGACGGCGTGCTGCCGTCCAACGAAGGTCGTGGCTACGTGCTGCGCCGGATCATTCGTCGTGCGTGCCGTCACGGTAACAAGCTGGGCGCGACCGGCAGCTTCTTCTACAAGATCGTCGCGGCGCTGGTTGCCGAGATGGGCGAAGCCTTCCCGGAACTGCAGAAGCAACAAGCCAACATCGAGCGCGTGCTCAAGGCCGAAGAAGAGCAGTTCTCCAAGACCCTGGAGCACGGCCTGAAGATTCTCGAGCAGGATCTGCTGGAACTCAAAGGCACCGTGGTGCCGGGCGACGTGGTGTTCAAACTCTACGACACCTACGGTTTCCCGATGGACCTGACCGCGGACATCGCCCGCGAGCGCAACCTGACCGTCGACGAAGCCGGCTTCGAACGCGAAATGGAAGCCCAGCGCGTCCGTGCCCGTTCCGCCAGTTCGTTCGGTCTGGACTACAACACGCTGGTCAAGGTTGACGTGGCGACCGAATTCACCGGCTACAAGGCCACCAGTGGTTCGGCGAAAATTGTCGCTATCTATAAAGAAGGCAAGTCCGTCGACGTCTTGAGTGAAGGCGAAGAGGGCGTGATCGTTCTCGATCAGACCCCGTTCTACGCTGAATCCGGCGGTCAGGTTGGCGACTGCGGTTACCTGCAATCGAACATCGGCCGTTTCGACGTGCGCGACACCACCAAGACCGGTGGCGCGTTCCTGCACCACGGTGTGCAGGCATTGGGCAGCCTGACTGTCGGTTCGCCGGTCGAGACCCACGTCGAAGCCGACGTGCGCCACGCGACATCGCTGAACCACTCGGCCACTCACTTGCTGCACGCGGCATTGCGTCAGGTGCTGGGCGATCACGTTCAGCAGAAAGGTTCGTTGGTCGACAGTCAGCGCCTGCGCTTTGACTTCAGCCACTTCGAAGCCATCAAGCCTGAGCAACTGAAGGCGCTGGAAGACATCGTCAACGCCGAGATTCGCAAGAACACGGCTGTTGAAACCGAAGAAACCGATATCGAAACCGCCAAGCAAAAAGGCGCCATGGCGCTGTTTGGCGAGAAGTATGGCGACAACGTGCGCGTACTGAGCATGGGCGGCGATTTCTCCGTCGAACTGTGCGGCGGGATCCACGCCAACCGTACCGGCGACATCGGCCTGCTGAAAATCATCAGCGAAGGCGGTGTGGCTTCCGGTGTGCGTCGTATCGAAGCGGTCACCGGCGCTGCGGCACTGGCATACTTGAACGCTGCCGAAGAACAACTCAAGGAAGCGGCCAACCTGGTCAAGGGCAGCCGCGACAACCTGATCGACAAGCTGTCGGCTGTGCTGGAGCGCAACCGTCTGCTGGAGAAGCAACTCGAGCAGTTGCAGGCCAAGGCTGCCAGCGCGGCGGGCGACGATCTGTCGGCTTCCGCCCTGGACGTCAAAGGCGTGAAAGTGCTGGCCGTGCGTCTGGACGGTCAGGATGGCAAGGCGCTGCTGGCGCTGGTCGATCAACTGAAAAACAAACTCGGCCGCGCAGTGATCCTGCTCGGCAGTGTCCATGAGGAAAAGGTCGTTCTGGTTGCAGGCGTAACCAAAGACCTGACTGGCCAACTCAAAGCCGGTGATTTGATGAAGCAAGCCGCTGCGGCAGTGGGCGGGAAGGGCGGTGGTCGTCCAGACATGGCGCAGGGCGGTGGTACTGACGCTGGCTCACTGGATGCGGCATTGGCCCTGACTGTTCCATTTGTAGAGCAGGGTTTATAAGGCAGTGTGTCCGGCCCACAGTCTAGTGGTGGGCCGGAACGCTGTTTGAGTGATTATTTGGGCGCCCTTCATGGGCAGAGGCGGCTTTGAAATGGCTTTGATCGTACAGAAATTTGGAGGCACCTCGGTCGGCACTGTCGAGAGAATCGAGCAGGTCGCCGACAAGGTTAAGAAATTCCGCGATGCCGGCGATGACCTGGTGGTTGTGCTGTCTGCAATGAGCGGCGAAACCAACCGTCTGATCGATCTGGCCAAGCAAATCAGTGGCGACGGCCAACCGGTTCCGCGTGAGCTGGATGTGATCGTCTCCACCGGTGAGCAGGTGACGATTGCCCTGTTGGCCATGGCGCTGATCAAGCGCGGCGTGCCAGCGGTGTCCTACACCGGCAACCAGGTACGGATTCTGACGGATAGCGCGCACAATAAAGCGCGTATCTTGCAGATTGATGACCAGAAGATTCGCGGTGATCTGAAGGCAGGTCGTGTGGTGGTTGTCGCCGGTTTCCAGGGTGTCGACGAGCACGGCAACATCACCACCCTCGGTCGTGGCGGTTCCGACACCACCGGCGTGGCGCTGGCGGCAGCCTTGAAGGCTGACGAATGCCAGATCTACACCGACGTCGACGGCGTCTACACCACCGACCCGCGTGTGGTGTCCGTGGCCCAGCGCCTGGACAAGATTACCTTCGAAGAGATGCTGGAAATGGCCAGCCTCGGTTCCAAGGTGTTGCAGATCCGTGCGGTGGAATTCGCCGGCAAGTACAACGTTCCGCTGCGCGTACTGCACAGCTTCAAGGAGGGTCCGGGCACCCTCATTACTATTGATGAAGAGGAAACCATGGAACAGCCGATCATTTCCGGCATCGCTTTCAACCGCGATGAAGCCAAGCTGACCATCCGTGGCGTGCCAGACACCCCGGGCGTTGCATTCAAGATTCTCGGCCCGATCAGCGCCGCGAACATCGAAGTCGACATGATCGTGCAGAACGTTGCGCACGATAACACCACCGACTTCACCTTCACCGTACACCGCAACGACTTCCAGGCCGCGCAAACCGTGCTGGAAAACACCGCTCGCGAGATCGGTGCCCGTGAGGTCGTTGGCGACATCAAGATCGCCAAGGTCTCGATCGTCGGCGTCGGCATGCGCTCCCACGCAGGTGTGGCCAGCCGCATGTTCGAATCCCTGGCGAAAGAGAGCATCAACATCCAGATGATCTCGACTTCGGAAATCAAGGTTTCCGTGGTGATCGAAGAGAAGTACCTGGAACTGGCTGTGCGCGCCCTGCACACGGCTTTCGAACTGGACGCGCCGGCCCGAACGGGCGAGTGATGCGTTTGCCGAAGGGCGCGGTCTGACCGCGCCCTTTTGTTTTTTTGAATGGTGCGGCTCGAAGCTGTTCTTTTGCCCGCGCTAGTCAATACTCAGGCATGTAGGGCTACGATCTTTCAGGTTGTAGGTCGAGTGCCTTTTTTTTGCAGACTGTTGTCCCTGAAATGAAATGCGTGAGGAGAAAGGTATGCTGATTCTGACTCGTCGGTGCGCAGAAAGCCTGATTATTGGTGATGGAGAAATCACCGTGACCGTGCTCGGCGTTAAAGGAAATCAAGTGCGTATCGGTGTCAACGCCCCGAAAGAGGTTGCGGTCCACCGTGAGGAAATTTACCTGCGTATAAAGAAAGAGAAGGACGAAGAACCAAGCCATTAATTTTTATCGTTTTTTATGTTTGCAAACGGGGAAGAAGCTGGTTAATATACGCCCCGTGTTGCGGAGAGCTGGCCGAGTGGCCGAAGGCGCTCCCCTGCTAAGGGAGTACACCTCAAAAGGGTGTCGGGGGTTCGAATCCCCCGTTCTCCGCCATTATTTGCGTAGTACGTTGTAATCTGGCTTCTTCGGTAAGTTGTTGAAATTACTAGAAAAAAGCGCTTTACAAAAAGATTCGACGGCCTATAATGCGCGGCAACAAATGCACTCGTAGCTCAGCTGGATAGAGTACTCGGCTACGAACCGAGCGGTCACAGGTTCGAATCCTGTCGAGTGCACCATTTAAGAGTTGTTTGCAGTGATGTGAGCTACTCTGTTTCAACCAGTTGTGATCTGGTCTAAAAACACAAATTGCACTCGTAGCTCAGCTGGATAGAGTACTCGGCTACGAACCGAGCGGTCACAGGTTCGAATCCTGTCGAGTGCACCAAACAACAAAAAGCCCGCGTTTAACGCGGGCTTTTTGCCGTCTGGGATTTGGCTTTTCCTCTGGTACAACCTCTCTCATCGAATTCGACGTGTGCGCTGCGACCTCGCTTGGTGTCGTATCGGTAGCTCGTCGCCGAATTCCGAATACTGATCTTGTCTGGCTTGCCGAGGGCGCTTTCGACGTCTTGCCGGGTCATGCCGGCAACAATCCGTTGATTGATGATTGCTTCCCTGCGTTCCCGGGCATCGATCTGGTTTCCACAGTTGTCCTCTGTCTGGCCGACGACTGTCGGCTCCCTCCTTTTGATATTCATACGTGATGTTTCACGAAAGTCCGCTTCCGGCATAAGCGACACCGTGCTGCCGGGGGTAAACGTACGCACTTCCTGGAACGAAAGGCTTTCTCCGGCCGTACAACTCAGCGTGGTGAAGGTGATGCGGCCGTTTGCTGCCTCGCAGCGGTGAACGGTTGAGGCAAGTACCACGGGCGGCAGGCAGAGCAGGGCGATCAGCAGAAAATAACAGGCATTCAATGGCATCAAACGTCCTCCATGACGGTCTGACTCAAGGGTAGCCGCTACATTTTTCAGCGCTGGTGTGTTTTCTTTTCAGAATGAGTCGTCGCATTTTCACGGATCAGGACGGCGCTCAGGTTTGTCTCGCAAGCGCTTGTTTCAGCCGCGATTTTTTAACATTTAAAACCGTTGGGCGGTGTATCATTGCGCCCGTCAGCCCCGCCGGGGCTTGTGGAATACCTCCATGGACTTACCCAGTAGTAATTCAGTAAACCGCTTTTCCAATCATGAATTGACTGATTGATCCTTCCGGCGTGCCCCGCTGCTGGGAGTGGAGTTCGCCTATGTCCGAAGTTGAAGTAAAGAAAACGCAAGAAAGCCTGCAGGACCGCCTCGCTCAAGTGATTGAGCTGTTGCAGCGTCAGCGGGTGGTCGAAGACCTGACTCATCGCCAGGAAGGTCCGCATCACGACCGGGTTGAAAACCTGGTTCACCGGCAAAACCTCGTCGAGCTGCAACGCAAGCTCGATGACCTGCACTCCGCCGACGTTGCCTACATCCTTGAAGCCTTGCCGCTGGACGATCGTCTGACGCTCTGGCAATTGGTCAAGGCTGACCGCGACGGCGACATCCTGCTCGAAGTGTCCGACTCGGTACGTGAAACCCTGATCGCCGACATGGACGATCACGAGCTCCTGGCGGCGGCCAAGGACATGGATGCCGACGAACTGGCTGACCTGGCCTCCGAGCTGCCGCGAGACGTCGTCCACGAGCTGATGGAAACCCTCGACGGTCAACAGCGTGAGCGCGTCCGCTCCGCGTTGTCCTATGACGAGGAGCAGGTCGGTGCGCTGATGGACTTCGAGATGGTGACGATCCGTGAGGACGTCAGTCTTGAAGTGGTGTTGCGCTACCTGCGTCGGCTCAAGGAGCTGCCGGGTCACACCGACAAACTGTTTGTGGTCGATTACGACGGCGTGCTCAAGGGCGTGCTGCCGATCAAGCGTTTGCTGGTCAACGACCCGGAAAAGCAGGTTTCGGAAGTGATGGCCAGCGACCCGGTGAGTTTTCACCCGGACGAAGACGCCTACGATGCTGCACAAGCGTTCGAACGTTACGACTTGATCTCGGCCCCGGTGGTCGACAAGAACGGCAAGCTGATCGGCCGTCTGACCATCGATGAAATGGTCGACCTGATTCGTGAAGAGAGCGAAAACGAAGTTCTCAACATGGCGGGTCTGCGTGAAGAGGAAGATATTTTCGCGTCAGTCTGGAAATCCCTGCGCAACCGCTGGGCTTGGCTGGCAATCAACCTGATCACCGCCTTTATTGCCTCTCGCGTGATCGGATTGTTCGAAGGTTCGATCGAGAAACTGGTGGCGCTCGCGGCATTGATGCCGATCGTGGCGGGCATCGGTGGCAACTCGGGTAACCAGACCATCACCATGATCGTTCGCGCCATGGCGCTGGACCAGGTGAGTACCGGCAATACCTCGCGTCTGATGCGCAAGGAGCTGGCCGTCGGTTTGATCAACGGTTTGGTGTGGGGTGGGGTGATTGGTGCGGTGGCCTACCTGCTTTACGGCAGTTGGTCCCTTGGTGTGGTGATGACCGCTGCCATGACGCTCAACCTGTTGCTCGCGGCGTTGATGGGTGTGTTGATCCCCATGACCCTGGCGAAGATGGGGCGCGACCCGGCGATGGGCGCCAGCGTGATGATTACGGCCATGACCGACAGCGGTGGTTTCTTCATCTTCCTCGGGCTGGCGACCATCTTCCTGCTCTGATCCCCAGGCAGAACAAAACCCGCCATCCGGCGTAGAACTGTAGGAGCGAGCCTGCTCGCGATGGACTCAAGAACGACGCGTTTATCCAGTATTAACGCATCATCGTTTACGTCCATCGCGAGCAGGCTCGCTCCTACAGGTTTCCGGGTGGCGGGTTTTTTTGTGGCTGAATTTCAGGCAAAAAAAAAGCCAGCGATTAAGCTGGCTTGAGCGTTCGGATGAATCAGGAGGCGTCTGCGGCCATTTCGGCGTCGTGGGCAATCAGCGAAACGAGTGCGTTCTGCTGGCGGTGGGAGAGTTGGCGGAAGCGCTGCAGCAGTTCGCGTTCGTGCAGTGACAGCTCCGGGCTGTCCAGTCGCATGCTCAACTCTTCACCCAGTGCGCCTTCCTGAATGAGACTCTGCTCAAGGCGCGCAATGATTTCGGAGTTCATGCTGCGATGATGATTGCGAGCCACCTCGGCAATGCGTTCACGCATTCCGTCTGGCAGACGTACGACGAACTTGTCAGCCGTACGGCTGGAATAAATTGCCTGTTTCAATGGGCGCATATATTTAACCGGTTAGTTCAGGGGAGCGGTTCTCGGGATTGGCCGCGCGATGTCTGATAGGACAAGGACTCTGGCCAAATGTTCAACCTGAATTGATAGAGGCTCGCATCATGCCTCAAAGAAGCCAGATCATTGGCGTCAATTCTGTGACAAATATTGAACTGGATAAAGGCGTTATGCCAGCACCAATTATCAGAAATGCGGACTGGTTTGAAAAGACTACCCATGTCCGTATCGCTGGCCGCGTCCTATTGCACGACAGGAGATGTCCTGGGACACCTGAAGGTGCATGCTGTGCGGATTTCGATCACGATTCCTTACTTCGTACAGAATAGTGGCAATTGGCCGATTTACTAGTGGCAACCACGACATGGGGGGCTAATTCAGGATGGATGGCAGACTGATTTACCTGATGGGGCCTTCCGGATCCGGCAAGGACAGTCTCATCGAGGCCGCTCGTGCGCCTTTGCAGGCAATCAACTGCGAAGTGGTGCGTCGGGTCATTACGCGTTCAGCCGAATCCTTGGGCGAAGATGCCATCGGTGTTTCCCGTGAAGAGTTCGCGCGCCGCAAAGAAGAGGGCGACTTCGCGCTGTGCTGGCATGCCAATGGCCTGGATTACGGTATTCCCGTCGTGATCGATCAATGGCTCAAGGAGGGCAGGGATGTCCTGATCAACGGTTCCCGCGGGCACTTGGCTCAGGCGCTACGCCGCTATCCAGCGTTGGTGCCGATTCTGTTGACGGTCAAGGAGGACGTGCTGCGAGAGCGCTTGTTGCGGCGCGGGCGTGAAAGTCTGGCGGAGATTGAGGCGAGATTGCGCAGAAATGAACTGTTCACGGCGGACGCCTCAGTCGGTGAGACGCTAATCCACCGACTCGACAATTCAGGCGAACTTTCGGACACAGTGGCCGGTCTGTTGAAGCTGATACACGTCAGCGCAACACCGGATCAAACTTGATCTTGCGGCCAGCGACCAGCGCCAGCACGAACAACGCACTGAAAATGCCGCAGGCAATCAACGGCAGAGTGATGACTGCGTCTTCTACCAGTGATAAATGAAGAATGCCGCTGAGCAGGGCGAGGACGAAAAATCCTGCGGCTGATTTGGACATGCTGTGCTCCTGATGGGTTGTTCAAAATACCAGGCGTTCTGAAGACTGCGCTGGCAACAGGACATTTTCCTGACTCACTTCTTGACCGACAAAACCCTGCTGATTACCCAACACCGCCAATTGAGGTGCCTTCTGTACCTGGAGGTAATGAGGCATTCGTTGGGCAACCGGCTCGGCACCGCTCTGCGGGGCAAAATGAAAACCCAAAAAAATCGCCAGAGCGATCGCGTTCGAGAGTAAAAGGGCGCGGTTCATGAGGGCTGACCTCCGTTGTTCTTTGAGAACAGCTGAAGCAGCCGACGTGCCAAGAGTCTAACGGCTATTAAATCCTTTAAAAACAAAGAATTAAGATAATCGTGCAAGGTGGCCTCATTGCAATTTGCAATGATGACTTTTTGCGGTGATGCAATTTGCACGGTCAACAAATCCCGTGCTGTAGAGGGGCGTCTGCCTACACTTAAAAAGCCTACGGACGACATGACAAAATCAGACCCGCCCGTTAACATGCACGCCGTCCATCGCATCGCATTTCTCGCGGGCGACTTGTGTCTCAGTAGCTCAATTGGATAGAGCATCCCCCTCCTAAGGGGAAGGTTGGCAGTTCGAACCTGCCCTGGGACACCATATTTTTTAAGGCTCTCAGCGTATTTCAGAGTTTTCAGCTCGTGTGGTCTCTAATTTTGGTGACTACTTTGGTTACTACTTCTCGCTTGGCTAAATAGTGAACAATGGCCAGCGATCAGACACCCAAGCCTGTCCCTCAGGCGCATCGGTTGTAATCACATAGAGCCGCTGCTGCTCACCCTCGCCGATCACCATACTCTCCATTGCTTGGCCATCGGCTATGTCGAATCAGTGACTCACCTTTTCCTCGTCTTTCTCCATAAAGCGCGCAACTGGAATGAAGGCGCGAGTCGGCCCGTACTTTTCCCACTTCCCTTATTGAGTCGAGCTTAGTCTCGCCCAACCGAAAGCAGGCCTCTTGCCGGCCTGTCCCCGTCGTCTTCCCCAAGGCATCCAAACCACCTCATCAGCAGCACCGCCGAGAACGGGAAGGAGAGCGTGCGGAATCGGAAAAATAGATCTGCACATGCTCACCTGTCCGTGTGTACCTGTTTGAAATCTCCACGTCGCCTTACATCGCTGACCCCCTTGGGATTCGAAATAATCCTACTATACTGTTTATATGTACAGTATTCTGGAGCGTCCCGATGAACACCGCATTTTTGACCCCCGGTTGCCGCATAGAGCGCTTCCGCCTGTCACCCGAAAAATTGAAGATAACCGGCTTCCAGAGCCCTGCTGGTGATCACGAGCAGGGGCCTTTGAGCATCGATGATTTCGTTGGCCCTGATGCCTCCCTCATATTTGGCTCTGGATCGCCGACAGTGACGCTTTGGCGAGCCTCGGTATCTACCAGCACGATGTCTTGGTCGTGAACCGCGTCGGCAAAGCTGACCCCGGTCGCTCCGCTATAGGTCATACCAAAACCTGGGCAAAACTCGCCAATTTCGCTTCAAGGAAGTGGCAGAAGACAGGTGGTGTGGTTTACCTGACCAACCCAGCTCGATGTGACAAGCAGCTCAAGATCGCTCCTGTCGAAGAGGTGTGGGGTGGGGATACATTTGATCTCTTTGCTATGCCTGCTCGGTGTAGCGCTGAGAGGCTGATGGAGGTCATCGACGCCCTGAATGTACGGTTTGGACGAGGGGCTGTGCGGATCGGCACTACCAGCGAAGGAGGGAGGCAATGGGAGGTGAGGAGGGGGCAACTTTCTTCGGTATCTACAGGCAGCTGGGGTACTTTTTCCTTGCGCTGAATTAGCCAGGACGGAGCCGTTATTTGACGACATCGCTAGCATCGACTGGTACTATGCTGCGGTTTTTTGTAAGTGTTTTTGAGAGGATGTCCGATGCGATCGGTAGAGCTTTTTGCGGGAGCCGGCGGACTGGCGATGGGATGCGAGATAGCTGGTTTCGAACATCTTGCTGTCGTTGAGTGGGACAAATGGGCATGCGATACAGTTCGGGAGAACCGTAAGCGCGGCTATCCGCTCGTTGCCAATTGGACACTGCACGAGGGAGACGTGCGCACCTTCGACTGGGCATCGATTCCAGAAGGAATAGAGCTTCTTGCTGGTGGTCCTCCTTGTCAGCCATTTTCTATTGGCGGTAAGCATCAAGCTTATGATGATAGCCGGGACATGTTCCCGGCTACGGTAGATATCATCCGCAGGCTAAAGCCTAAAGCCTTCATCGTCGAGAACGTGAAGGGCCTGACTCGTGCTGCATTTGCAAATTACTACCAATACATTCTCCTGCAACTTGAGTTTCCAGAGCTTCCACACCGCAAGGATGAGCTTTGGGATGATCACTTCAAGCGTCTCCAAGCTGAACATACGAGCGGGAAGAAAAAAGGCAAAGGGCTTACATATAACGTCGTCCCGACCCTTGTGAACGCGGCTGACTATGGCGTTCCTCAGAAGCGTGAGCGGGTTTTCATCGTCGGCTTTCGCGACGATTTGGGTATCGAGTGGTCGTTTCCTAAACCAACTCACAGCCATGAGGCGCTACTGCGCTCGCAGTGGATTACGGGTCGCTACTGGGAGCGACATGGCATGAAGATGCCCCCGGTTCCAGAGAAGCTGGCTGCTCGCATCAAGAAGATGAAAAACAGTATCCTGCCAATGGATACTCAGCCTTGGCGTACTGTGCGGGATGCGATTTGTGATCTACCAGATCCGCAAACAAAGGCAGCATTGAAAATATCGAATCACGGGTTCCAAGGCGGTGCTCGTTCATATCCTGGTCACACAGGAAGCCCGCTTGATTTGCCAGCCAAAACGCTGAAAGCAGGAGATCACGGTGTTCCCGGTGGCGAGAACATGCTCGTCAAAGAAAACGGAGATGTTCGGTACTTTACAATTCGTGAGAGCGCTCGGATTCAGACATTCCCAGACGGCTTTAAATTTCACGGCAGTTGGACGGAAACTATGCGACAACTGGGTAATGCCGTGCCTGTGTTGCTGGCTCAGCAAGTGGCATCCAGTGTTGCGGAGAAGCTACTGCTTGCAGAGCTTGATAAAGTTCAAAAAGCCAGCAGCAACAAAAAAGGGAAGAACGTTGCATGACCGTAGTTCCATTTAACCCTCTGGATAAGAAAAATCTCGGCGCGAGTGTTGCGGAAGCACTGCTTACAAAAGAGGTGCATCCGCTGGGGAGTCTGCCCAAATTTGTAGGTGCTGGCGTCTACGCCATCTATTACACCGGTGACCTGCCGATCTATGAAAATATGGCGAAGATGAACAGGAACGGATTGTTCTTGTGGCCTATTTACGTCGGAAAAGCTGTTCCAAAAGGATCTAGGCGTGGGATTGAGACAGAAAAGGAAATGGAACCGGCGCTGCTGAAAAGGTTGCGTGAGCACGCTGGCAGCATCAAGAATACACAGCTCAAAATCGAAGATTTTTACTGCCGCTTCTTAGTTGTTGACGATATTTGGATTCCTCTGGGGGAATCCTTAATAATTACTCGCTTCACCCCCGTTTGGAACACTCTGATTGATGGGTTTGGTAACCATACGCCCGGCAGCGGGCGGGAGAAAGGGATGCGACCAAAGTGGGATACGCTTCATCCGGGTCGAAAATGGGCTGAAAAGCTGCCGCCTCACAAAGATACGGCTGAAGAAATCGGTAGAGAAGCTGAAGTTTATCTGAGGAATGTCCCTCCAGTGCTTTCGACGCAATTTATCGAAGCCGAAGGTGATTGATCGAAACCTCCTTAACTGGGAGCTTTTTTTCAGTTGGAGGGAGCCTCAGCTATCCTCGTTTTCGCCTAACACCGCTACGACGTAAGCGTTTGGGGAAGTCATCTTCCGAACTCCAGCATTAAGGGCGATGGTGTCCACGTTTTAAGCGGACGCGATAGCCCTTAACGTCAGAAACGAAGCTCTTACCCTAAACCGTTCAAAGCCCAGGTCGTTCAGGAATGCCTGCAACCCGGTGCGAGCATCTCAAGCGTTGCCATCAGCCATGGCATCAACGCCAACGTCATTCGCAAGTGGCTGCCACTTTACCGGGATCAGTCAGCAGCGGCGCCGCCGGCCTTTGTTCCTTTGAGGGCTGCGCTTAAACGGCCGGCTGAGGCGTTGGCGATCATTGAGCTGTCCCTTGGTGAGCAATCGGTCACGGTGAAGTGGCCAACTTGCGATCCTGAAGGATGCGCGTTTGCCCATTGATCCGCATCGACGCCATCTGGCTCGCCACTGAACCGATGTACATGCGCGTCGGTACCGAGACCGCGCTGGCTCGGGTGATTGCAGTGTTCGGTGCGGCGAAGCCGCACTGTGCTTATCTCTTCGCCAATCGCCGCGTCAACCGGATGAATGTCCTGGTGCATGACGGCGTAGGCATCTGGTTTGTATCCGTCCGGCCAACTCATCTACCCATCCCCGCAAGGCCAAGACATGGTGTGCACTTAAATTTAAGTGCACACCAGTTATAGCCTTTTAAGCGGGTATTTCATGCAAGCAAGAATTGAAAACCGCTACTACCATCTCCTCTGCCGCTGTATGAATGATTACGCCGCTGGCGACCACTCATCAGGATCCCCCTTGACGGAGCGCAGTGGCGCTACAATCCCATTAACGACTAACGTTAAGCGTTAATAATGATCATAAATTTTCGCTGCGGTGACACAGAGAGCCTCTTCACGACGGGATCCTCCAGAAGGTGGACGGCTATCTTGACTGTGGCGCAACGGAAACTGAACATGCTCAATGCCGCGACTACCATCCAGGATCTGGGGTCACCGCCGGGAAATCGGCTGGAAGCACTACAAGGGAACCGACAAGGTCAACACAGCATCCGAATCAATGATCAGTATCGAATTTGCTTCATCTGGGGGGCTTATGGGCCAGAAAGCGTTGAAATTGTAGACTACCACTGAGGTGAAATTGTGTTCACTAACGGCATGCGCCCTGTCCATCCGGGCGAAGTTCTCAGGGAAGAATATCTCCATCCCATGGACCTTTCCCCTACCGCACTCGCGAGGTTGCTGAATGTCTCTGCGCCTACGGTGCATGAAATCGTCCATGAGCGTCGCAATATCAGCGCTGACGTAGCTCTACGCCTAGCAGCATGCTTTGATACCAGTCCGCAATTCTGGGCAAACCTCCAATCAGCTTACGACTTGCGTAAGGCGGAGATTGAACACGGTGCAGACATCGCTCAACAAGTCCAGCGTGCTCCAGAATACGCATGACTTTTTACGCCTTAAGAGTTTCGTTGGGGGTAACCGTCCGGCCAGCACCCTCTCCTGACAGCCCTCCAAATTGGCCAAGATAGTGGACACCATTTTTTAGTGGACACTATCTTGGATACAGTTGCCCCAGCCCGTCGAGCCGGTCGCCGCCCCAACTTTCCGCTGGACTTTAAACGCCAAGTCGTCGAAGCCACCTTCCAGCCTGGCACCTCCGTGTCATTGATCGCTCGCGAACATGACGTCAATGCCAACCTGGTCTTTCGCTGGCGGCATCAATATCAGGAAGGGTTACTCGGCCCCGTCAACCAGGGTGCAACGCTTTTGCCAGTCCAGGTGATCGAGGCGCCAATGGATCTGCCGCAAGTCGTCCAGCCACAGGCAGAGTGTTGTTCCGAGATCGCAGTTGAGGCAGGAAAAGCCAAGCTGCGCATCACGGGCACGCCAGATCCGCAGACGCTGCAACTCGTCTTGCAGCAGTTATTGCGATGATTGCCCCACCCGCTGGAACCCGTATCTGGATCGCCGCCGGCGTCACCGACATGCGCCGTGGCTTCGACGGATTGGCGGCACTGGTGCAGACTCAACTGGAAGCCGACCCTTTTTCGGGGCAGATCTTTGTCTTTCGCGGACGGCGTGGTGACCGGATCAAACTGTTGTGGTGGGATGGCGACGGTTTGTGCCTTTTTTGCAAGCGGCTGGAACAAGGGCGCTTTGTCTGGCCGCAAGCAACCAGCGGCAGCGTGTCGCTGACGACCGCGCAGTTGTCGATGCTGTTGGAGGGCATTGATTGGCGCAGGCCAATTCGTACAGCACCCGTCCTCGCGGTCTGACTTGCCGCGCTGAAAAAATCCCCAGTAATATTCGGTCATGACACTCCTGACCGACTCCCTGCCGAACGATCTTCAAGCCTTGAAGGCTCTGGTCGCTGCCCAGCGCGCAGAGATCGAGCGCTTGAAGATGATGATCGCCAAACTGCGTCGCACGCAGTTCGGTCGTAGCTCCGAGCAACTGGAGGCGATGATCGACCAGCTCCAGTTGAGTCTTGAGGAACTGGAAGTCAGCCAGACTGAACTGATACCGCCAACTGAACCGCCACCTCGCACCGTCTCTCGGCGCAAGCCGTTACCTGAACACCTGCCACGCGAAGTCCATGTGTATCAGCCCGAGTCGCAGTGCCCCGGTTGCGGTGAGGCGCTTCGCCATTTGGGTGAGGATGTGTCCGAAGTGCTGGAGTACGTTCCGGCACGCTTCAAAGTCATTCGCCATGTCCGTCCGAAGTGGGTTTGCCGTTGCTGCGAGCACATCGCCCAGGTGTCGGCGCCGAGTCGGCCGATAGCCCGAGGCCTTGCAGGCCCGGGGTTGTTGGCCCATGTGCTGGTCTCGAAGTTTGTCGACCATTTGCCGTTGTATCGGCAGTCCGAGATCTACGCCCGTGAGGGCGTGGAGCTGGAACGCTCAACCCTGGCCGACTGGGTCGGCCAGAGCAGTCAGTTGCTGCGACCACTGATCAACGCCCTTGAGCACCACGTCATGAGCGGTCACAAAGTCCATGCCGACGACACGCCGATTGGCGTGCTCGCGCCAGGCAACGGCAAGACCAAAACGGCTCGTCTGTGGACTTACGTGCGGGACGACCGACCTGCCGGTGACGCGACACCGGCGGCGGTATGGTTTGCCTACTCGCCGGATCGCAAGGGGCAGCATCCCCGCGCTCATCTCAAGAGCTTCAGCGGGATCTTGCAGGCTGACGGCTATGCCGGTTTTGCTCAGCTGTATGCCACAGGCACTATTGAGGAAGCCGCGTGCTGGGCTCACGCCCGCCGCAAGTTTTACGATGTCTACAAAGACCTGGCTTCACCACTTGCCGCCGAGGCGCTGCAACGGATTGCGGCACTGTATGCCATCGAAAGCGAGATTCGAGGGCAACCGCCCAACCTGCGAAAAGCGGTTCGGCAAAGCCGAGCAAGTCCGCTACTGGAACAACTACACGCGTGGCTTAACCAGACGCTGACTCAATTGTCGAAAAAATCGGCATTGGCCGGTGCGATCTTCTATGCCCTCAACCGGTGGCAGGCGCTGACGCGCTACTGCGATGACGGCCGGATCGAAATCGACAACAACGCCGCCGAACGCGCGTTGCGCGCCGTCGCTTTGGGTCGCAAAAATTACCTGTTTGCCGGTTCCGATGCCGGCGGAGAACGAGCGGCTGCGATTTACAGCCTGGTGGGTTCGGCCAAACTCAACGACCTGAACCCGCAAGCCTATTTGACACACGTGCTGGAGCGCATCGCCGAGCACCCGATCAATCGGGTCGACGAACTGCTGCCCTGGAACGTTTCTCTCACCCCCACGGAACTCTGCGAGGCCGCCTGATCCATGGTCAAAACTGTTCGCTTGCCAAAACCCGAGCCTGATTTGTTGCTACTGCACATTGAATTGAAGTGGATCGAACCTGCCATCTGGCGCCGTGTGGCGGTGCCCGAGAACATCACCTTGGGCAAATTGCACACGGTGATCCAGTTCGCGATGGGCTGGGAG
>NZ_JAHBDB010000012.1:0-105261 GCF_019956105.1 Pseudomonas sp. BF-RE-25 | reverse complement strand
CCGCATACCCCATCTCCCGCCCGACCCCCGACATCTTGTACCCGCCAAACGGCAGCGCCGGGTCCAGGGCGCTGTGGCAATTGACCCACACCGAACCGGATTTGATCCGCGGAATCATCCGGTGCACCGCCGCCAGATCATTCGACCAGATGCTCGCGCCAAGCCCGTAGGGACTGTCGTTGGCCATGCGCAACGCATCGGCCTCATCATCAAATGGAATGGCCACCAGCACCGGCCCGAAGATCTCTTCCTGCACCAGCGAGTGCTTCTGGTCGACATCAACGATCACTGTCGGTTTGACGAAGAATCCCGGCCCGAATTGCTCACCGCCGCAGGCAATCGTCGCACCGCTTTCCCGACCCTTTTCGATGTACCCGTAAACCCGTTCCTGCTGGCGCGCCGAGATCAGCGGCCCCATCTCGACACTCGGGTCCAGCCCGTTGCCGAGCTTCATGGCGTTGGCAATGTCGGCGATGTCCGCCACCACATTGTCGAAATGCTTGCGCTGCACATACAGCCGCGAACCGGCACAGCAGACCTGGCCCTGGTTGAAGAAAATCGCGCTGGCAGCGCCTGCGGCGGCGGTCTTCAGGTCGGCGTCGGCCATGACGATGGTCGGCGATTTGCCACCCAGTTCCAGGGTGACGCGGGTCATGGACTCCATGGCGATCTTGCCGATCTGCTTGCCGACGGCGGTGGAGCCGGTGAAGGTCAGCTTGTCCACCAGCGGGTTGTGGGTCAGCGCCGAACCGGCGGTAATGCCGGTGCCGGTGACCACGTTGAACACGCCTTCGGGATAACCCGCTTCCAGCACCAGCTCAGCAAGTTTCAAGGCAGTCAGCGGGGTTTCATCGGCGGGTTTGAGCACCACGGTGCAACCGGTGGCCAGTGCCGGGCCGAGTTTCCAGCAGGCCAGCAGCAGCGGGAAGTTCCAGGCGACGATGGCGCCGACCACGCCCACCGCTTCGCGACGAATGAAACTGTGGAACTGATCGTTTGGCATCAGCGGCAACGACACTTCCACGCTGGAGCCTTCGATCTTGGTCGCCCAACCGGCCATGTAGCGCAGGAAGTCGATGGACAGTTGCACGTCCATCACCTGAGCCACCGCCGCGCTCTTGCCGTTGTTCAGGCATTCCAGCTGCGCCAGCAGTTCGGCGTCGCGTTCCATCAGGTCGGCAAGTTTCCACAGCAAATTCTGCCGCTCGCGGGGGCGGGTGCGGGTCCAGGTGGAATCATCGAACGCCTGACGCGCCGCGAGCACCGCACGGTCAACGTCTTCGGGCGTGGCCCGCGGCACCACGCACAGCACTTCGCCGGTGGCCGGGTTGTGCAGTGGCATGGTCTGGCCGTCGGCAGCCTCGACCCAGTCGCCGCCGATAAGCATGCGCGGGGCGCGCTGGATGAACGCCGAGGTGGCGGGAAGCAGGTAGGGGAGCGTCATGGCGAGGCCTCTTGTTGTTCGTGAGAACGAGGCTTTCGCAATGGCTGTGCCAACTGTCTGGAAGGGCCGGATAGCCCTTTGGCGGCGGGCGCGGGATGAAATTCGGGGCCGTCGGGTTCCGCTGTGTTGTCGCAAATCGCGACGGCGGCTGAGATTCAAGAGACGGTTTTTTCAGCTCTGGCCAACGATGCGGCCTGAGCTGATTCGGGCACTCCGCCCCTGTTGTCGGAATCAGGCCGTCACGTCGATCTTATTGCGCTCGGCCAGCATCTGCGCTTCTGTTGCTTGCGTCATCCGCTCGCCTTTACTCCACAACTGCGAAGAGAAGAAGCCGTTCAGGGTTTCAGCGTTTGGCACCGAGCCTTTCTTCAAGAACAGGGCGCCCAGATCGATGGTGCTGGCGAAGTTTTCCTTGTTCAGGTTGTACCCGCCCACGTAGCTGCCGCCCCATACAGAGTCGGCGGCCACCAGGTCGATAGAGGCGTCGCGGTAACTGCTGGCTGCCGATTTCAGCGAACTGGAGGCATTCAGCAGATTGTTCAGCCGATTCATGTCGGAAGAACTGAGCTGGCCTGAACTGTTGAGGGCTTTGAGGCTTCCATCCGCTTGAATGGTGAAGCCGAATTTTTTGTCGGCGAGATCCGGATAGGCGTGGGCCAACGCGGACTGGAACTCTTCGAATGAGGATTTCAGCGATTGGTGGGCGTTTTTGTGCCGCTCGGCAACCTGCGGGAAGTCAGGTGACTGGGTGCGGCCGATCCAGGTCTCGATCGACTCCATGGTCGGACTGGGTGCCGGGGCTTCATCGCTTGGGTGGTAAATCGCTGCCGGATTGATGTTGACCGCTGTTTTCTGCAGGTCTTCACTCAGCGTTTTCGCGGTCAGTGGTTGGCTGGACTGGCTGAGCTGAGCGGCCGATGGCTGGATCAAGGCAGCATTTAAAGAAATTGCCATGTCGTCATTCCCTTAACGTTTGGTGTAGCAGGTTATCGGCGCAAAGCGCGATAACTTGAGCGCCGATGACCACCCGTCGAGACGACGAGCAACCGGGTTGCGCCCTTGAGCCCCCCACCTTTGGGGAATAGAATTTTCAGGCTCGGTGGTGAAATGACGGAGCATTTCCCCTGCTATACATCTGGCGTAAGGGAGGTTGCGATGTTCCTTTCAACCCTGGAAATTCAAAGCATCATCGAACACAGTTTTCTACCCGCCGTCTGCACCTGCAACATGGAAGCGGACCAGTCCATGACGATCCGGGTCTGTGACTGCATGACGGGCAAAGTGGACCTGATCGCCACCCACGTTCCGGTGTGGACACTGGACAGTCCCCATGCCATCGCCACACTGGTGGCGGACATGCGCCAGGAAATCGAGGCGCACAAGAGTATTCATCCCACCTATTCCATCTGAACCGGCGACAAGCCGCACCGTTGAAGGCCGGTGCGGCTCGCGTCAGGCAATCAGGCTGCTATTTTCCGGGAAATCTCATCGAACGTGTTGCTATCAACGGCGGCCAGCAGCTTTTTGTCGTCTTTCAGCGTTGCCAGAAAGGTCACTTCAGTTTCTTTTCCGGCCAGCATGAAACCGGCAATCGCGCCGATGGGCCCCAGCAGCATGGCCCCGGCGACGCCAAAGCCGATGGCGTCCTTGATGTTGTTGATCGACTCTTCGTTGGCGACTTCCACGCTTTTGAACGAGGAGAGTGGCAGGGTGATGCCGGGCCACGGGTGAAGCGACGTTCTCAAGGTGAAAACGCCGTCTCTGTACTCTCCGTCACCCTGCAGAAAGTCCCCCGCCAGGACAGTGATGTTTGCCATTTCGTTATCCCCTGAACGGCAATTGGTGAACAACCATTTCGCCCCCGCACGGGCCTGTCGTCAATCGTCGTGCGATGAGCTGTCCCGGTTAAGGCATCTATGCTTGTCTCAGACTGCAACAACTGTCGCGATATTAGACGCACGCGCTCTCGATCAAGCATGGCCAATCGCATTCAACTTCACGCAAACGCTTGATAAAAAAGGTAATCGGCAAGCTGGCACGCTCCGTGTATTGCTCATCGCAGACGTTTCTCTTGCCTCCGTCTGCGGTGCGCCGCCGGCGGCAGAAACCATAAAAACGATAAGCCACAAAAATAAGAAAGCACCGTGCGAGGTTCGACGTTGATGAAGAGAAAACTCCGATCAGGCCTGAGCGTCAGTCTGCTGGCCGTGGCCGCGTGTGTGGCGCTGCATTCGCCTGACAGCCTGGCAGCCCGCGACGCCCAGACCATCCTCAAGGAAACCTGTCAGGGCTGTCACACCCCTGAAGCCGAAAATACCCTGAGCCGCATCAGCCACCAGCGCAAAACCCCGGAAGGCTGGCTGATGAGCATCGCCCGGATGCAGACCATGCATGGTTTGCAGATCAGTGATGACGACCGCCGTACGCTGGTCAAATACCTGGCCGACACCCAGGGCCTGGCGCCAAGCGAGACGGACGGCGTGCGTTACGCGCTGGAGCGTCGACTCAATACCGTCGAGAAGTTCGACGACCAGACCAGCCAGATGTGCGGTCGCTGCCACTCCGGTGCGCGGGTCGCCTTGCAACGGCGTCCGGCCCAGGAATGGGAGCGCCTGGTGAACTTCCACCTCGGCCAATGGCCGTCCCTCGAATACCAGGCATTGGCCCGTGACCGCGACTGGTTCGACATTGCCCGTAAAGACATGGTGCCGCTGTTGGCCAAGCGTTATCCGCTGGACAACCCGGCCTGGAAAAAATGGCTGAGCGCAGCACCCAAAGCCGAAGCGTTTGCCGGTGACTGGAGCTTCAGCGGCCACTTGCCGGGCAAAGGTGAACTGGCCGGGGTGATGAGCGTGACCGCCGCTGGCGATGACACCTTCAAGGTCAGCGTCAAAGGCCAATACGCCGACGGCACGCCGTTCAATGGCGACGGCAGCGCGATTCTCTACACCGGCTACGAATGGCGCGGCAACGTGACCATCGACGGCGTGACCATGCGCCAGGTGTTCGCCGCCCAAGGCAATGCGATGCAAGGCCGGATGTTCGAGGCCGAGCACGATGAGCGTGGTCTGGACTTCGTCGCCGCCAAGCAGGGCAGCAGTCGTTTGCTCGCTGTGCAGCCGGGTTACCTCAAGGCCGGCAGCGAGTCTGAAGTGACCCTGATCGGCAGCGGTCTCAGCGGTAAACCGAACTTCGGCAAAGGCGTGGAAGTGGTCGAAGTGCTGGAGCAAAGTCCGCAGCGTATGCGCGTCAAGCTCAAGGCTGCTGCCAATGCCCAACCGGGGCTGCGCAACGTCACCGTCGGCACGCTGAAAGGCCCGACCCTGTCGGTCTACAGCAAAATCGCCGAAGTCAAAGTCGTGCCCGAGTTCTCGGTGGCGCGGATCGGCGAGGGCGGTGGTTCGACGCCGAAAGTCCAGGGCCGTTTTGACGCCGAAGCCTGGGGCAAGGGCGCTGACGGCAAACCGTATCGCATCGGCGTGTTCCCGGCGCAATGGAAAGTCGAAGCCTTCGACGACCGCGCCAAGGAAGACGAAGACGTCAAGTTCGCCGGCACCATGCAGGCTGACAGCGGCGTGTTCACACCGGGCGATGCCGGGCCGAACCCGCAACGCAAAATGTCCACCAACAATGCCGGCAACCTTAAGGTGATCGCCGCCGTCGACGACGCAGGGAAATCCCTGACCGGCGAGGGCCACATGATCGTCACCGTGCAACGCTGGAACAATCCACCCATTCCATGAGTTGGCTGACCGTTAACCGTTTCAGACACTTTTTGGAATGACCGCAGGCCTCGTGAAGGAGGTCTGCACAGGAGGTTGCAATGGGCGCTATTTTGAATCTGGTCGAGCGGAATCTGCACGAAGTGCACGTCGACGCCGACCGCATGCTGTTCCACATCCCCAGCAGTTCGCTGTTCGCCAGTGATGAGCTGACGGGCACCATCATCGACACCTTGCGCGGTCCAGGCTGTTCGTCGGACGACCTGATCCAGCGCCTGGCCGCACGTTTCAACGGCGAAGAAATCACCGAGACCCTGCGTGAGCTGATCTCGCTGGAACTGGTCAGCGACGGCTCGCCGCTGACCCCCGACATCGGCACCAAACGGGTCGAGCGCACCGCGATCAATACCGTGGTGCTCAACGTCAACACCGGCTGCAACCTGAGCTGCACCTACTGCTACAAGGAAGACCTCGACAAGCCGTCGGCGGGCAAGAAAATGGACGTTGAAACGGCGATTGCGTCAGTGGAAATGCTGCTGCGCGAATCCCCGGATGAAGAGCGTTTCACCGTGGTGTTCTTCGGCGGCGAACCGTTGAGCAATCGCAAGCTGATCGAGTACATGGTCGATTACTGTGAGAAACGTTTTCGCGAAGCCGGCAAGTTCGTCGAGTTCGTGATGACCACCAACGCCACGCTGCTCACCGAAGAAACCGTGGACTACCTCAACGCCCACCGTTTCGGGCTCTCCGTCAGTATCGACGGGCCGAAAACCGTGCACGACCGCAACCGCATCACCGTGGGTGGGCAGGGCACCTATGACGTGGTGCGGCGCAAGGCCGAGATGCTGCTGTCGCGCTACAACAGCCGTCCGGTGGGTGCGCGAGTGACGTTGACCACCGGCGTCACCGACGTCGAAACCATCTGGGATCACCTGTTCAACGAGCTGGGGTTTGCCGAAGTCGGCTTTGCTCCGGTGACTTCCGGCGACATCAGCAGCTTCAACCTCACCAGTGATGAACTGGTGCAGGTGTTCGCCAACATGAAGGCGCTCGGTCGGCGTTATCTGGAAGCGGCGCTGGAGCACCGCAACATCGGCTTCTCCAACCTTCACCAGTTGATCACCGACATCCACGAAGGCCACAAAAAAGCCCTGCCGTGCGGCGCCGGCCTGAAAATGCTGGCGGTGGATCACAAGGGTGAACTGAACCTGTGCCACCGTTTCACCGGCTCGTCCTTGCCGACCTTCGGCAACGTGCACAGCGGGGTGAAACAGGTGGAGTTGAACGACTTCCTGTCCCAGCGTCTCGACCGTACCAACACCGGCTGCGAAGACTGCCAGATCCGCAACCTCTGCTCCGGCGGCTGCTACCACGAGAGTTACGCCCGTTACGGCGACCCGACCCACCCGACCTATCACTACTGCGAACTGATGCGTGACTGGGTGGACTTCGGCATCGAGGTCTACACCCGGATCATGGCCAACAACCCTGCGTTTATCAGCAGCTACATCACTCCGCGCAAGGCTCACTGATATGAAACATCTCAAGGCAATCAATAACAAAGCGTTGAAACTCGATGAAGCCGCGGCCGAGAACCGCATCGAAGAAGTGGTGGCGATGAGCTCTGTCGCGGGCTGCGCCTCGACCACCGACCCGGGCTGGGAAATCGATGCGTTTGGCGGTGTGTCGTCGCTGTGCCAGCCGATGGAAGCCGACCTTTATGGCTGCTCCGACCCTTGCTGGTGGCCGGCCCAGGTGCCGGACATGATGAGCACCTACCCGGACTGGAACAAGGATGCCCAGGCGTCCAACGACAACTGGCGCAACCTTGGCACTGTCTTCCCTAAAGACAAGTGATCGGACAGACAAGAAGGATTCCAGCATGCCTAGCATCAAAGCCTGCGGCCTGGCCGCGTTTGCCGTCCTGAGCACCTGTTCGCTCACTGTTCTGGCCGATGAAAACACTGCTCTGCAAGACGGTCACGAGTACATGTTGACCACCAATTACCCGAACAACCTGCACGTGATCGACCTGGCCACGGACACGCTGTTCAAGACCTGCAAGATGCCCGATGCCTTTGGTCCGGGCACTGTCCAGCTGTCGCCGGACCGCAAGACCGCCTACGTGCTGAACAATCACTACGCGGATGTCTACGGCGTCGAACTGGACAGCTGCAAACAGGTGTTCCACGCCAGCATCACCCAGAAGCCGGGGGAGAAAGCGAGGTCGATGTTCGCCTTCACCCTCAGTCATGACGGCAAGGAGCTGTTCACCGTTGCCAACCCGACGTTGATGCTCAATGACCGCTATGAAGTTCAGCAGCCACGACTGGATGTCTACGCCACCAACGCCGGCATGGATGCCAAACCCGTGCGCAGTTTCCCGGCGCCACGGCAGCTGACCATCATGCAGAGTGGCGACGACGGCACGCTGTATGTGGCCGGGGCGGACGTCTACAAGGTCGATGTGAAAACCGGAAAATTCGACGTGCTGATCCCCAGCCGGCACTGGAAGCGGGCGAACTACAGCGCGCCGGACGTGCTCTACGTGTGGAACCAGCAGACCTATCGCCATGACTTCTCGCTGCTCTACACCGCGGCAAAGTTCAAGGACAAGAAGCAGGATCCGTTGACCGCCGAGTACCTGTACGGGTTGTTCAGCATCGATCTGAAAACCGGCAAGACCGAAACCACCGACTTCGGCCCGCTGACGGAAATCTACTTCAGCGGCATGCGCTCGCCGAAGGACCCGAACCTGATGTTCGGCGTGCTCAATCGCCTGGCGAAGTACGACATCAAGGAAAAGAAAATGCTCCAGGCGGCGACGCTGGATCATTCCTACTACTGCATTTCCTTCAACAAGGACGGCAGCAAGATTTACCTGGCGGGGACGTTTAACGATGTGGCGATTTTTGATGCCGACAGCCTGAAACAGGTGGGCAGCATCAAGTTGCCGGGTGGGGATATGGCGATTACCACGGCGCAGATTTTCGTCCGGTAATCGCGGCATTTGAAAGGACGTCTTCGCGGGCAAGCCTCGCTCCTACGGGTTTCGGTGATCCCTTGTAGGAGCGAGGCTTGCCCGCGAAGAGGCCATGGAAAATGCTAGAGAACTTACTGCCCCGGCACAGGGCAACTCAAATCCCCCTCCTGGCACTTCAAGTAAGTTTTGAAAGCCTCAACCCGAGCCTTGGTCAGGTCCGTGATGCAATTGCTGTAAATCAACGGATAAACACTCCCACCCTCAACCCCGGACGCCGAAAATTTGCACTCGGCATCCCGGAACCCGATCCACGCCCGTTGCGCGCCAATCAACTGCTTCTTGCTCTCGGGGCTGTCCTTCAAGCGCGCGGTGATCTGCTGGTAAAGCGCATTCAACTCCTTGTCCGCCGCCTTGTTCTGCTGCGCCGCGCATTGATTCATCGTGGCCTGGTCGGTGGCGTTGTCGCAATCGACGGCATGAGCAACGGTGGTGAACAGCAACGGCGTCAGCGCCAGGAGCACGCGTGGGGTCATGGGAAACTCGCTGTGACAGGAAAAGAAGAGGTGCAGTGTAGCGAAGCCTCATTTACTTGCGGTGTCAGCGCCTGAAGCCTTGAGCAATTGATCGGCGCAAGCCTCGATGTCTTCGCGCAGGTACAACTTCGCCAGCCAACGTTCGGGAATGGCCTGGACACCGTAGAAAGCCCCGGCCAACTGACCGACGATGGCGGCGGTGGTATCGGCATCATCGCCCAGGTTGGCGGCATTCAGGATGGCGGCTTCGAAGCTGTCGGTGTGATGAAAACACCACAGCGCGGCTTCGAGGGAGGCCACGCAATAGCCGCTGCCACGGATAGCGCTTTCAGGTTTGTCGATATAGTCGCCTCGGGCGATGGCGGCGACTTTGGCTTCCCGGAATGCCGTTGCCGGCAAGCGAAGTAAATCCGCTTTGGCCGCGCCCTGTAACGCGTGACCTATCAGCTCGGCGAACAACTGGCAGCACTCAACGGCTTCAGGCGCGGCGTGTGTCGTACGGGAACTGTGAGCGGAGAACTCGCTGATCCGGTTACGGTCGGGGAAGTAATACAAAACCACCGGCACCAGCCGCATCAACGAGCCATTTCCCGCTGTGTAGGGATCGGTTGAACCCGCAAAGGGTTCGCCGGTTTGCTGATACCGGGCCAAAGCCTCGCTCACGGTCATGCCGATGTCGAAACATTCCCCGGTGGAGCTGAGGTAACCCGATTGCCACCAATTAAGGTAGCGCCCCATCTGGTCGGCGGCATCGAAGCCGTTTTTGCTCAGCAGGCTTTCGGCCAGGCACAGCGCCATTGAGGTGTCATCGGTCCATTGCCCGGGTTTCAGGTTGAATGGGCCGCCGCCCACCATGTCGGTCAGGGGCCTGAACGAGCCGCGTGGCTTAAACTCGACCGTGGTGCCGACGGCATCACCGCAGGCCAGGCCCAGCAGGGCGCCGCGATAACGTTCCGTGAGTGAGGGCTGCATGAATCTTCCTTGTCCGGTCAATGTCGTCCCTGCAAACGGTAGCAGCTCCCGCCCGATGACTCTTGTTCGCAGCGCCGAACTTTGGCCCGGATGTGCGGCCGAATATTTCAGGCAGGTTGATTGAGAGGCCCGATTGGTACAACTTTAGGGTTGGACTTGTGGTCACACAGGCCTACTGTTCAGTACAGGAGGTGACTTATGAACCCAGCATCAGATCGCATCGAAAGGAAGATCCTGCTTAAAGCGCCGCGCTCGCAGGTCTGGCGTGTGCTGGCCCATGCCGAAGCGTTCGGGCAATGGTTTGGCGTGGCATTGGAAGGCAAGCGTTTTGTCGCCGGCGAGTGGACTCAGGGGCAGGTCACTTACCCCGGTTATGAGCACGTTTTGTGGAATGTGCTGGTGGAGCGGGTCGAGCCAGAGCGGGTGTTTTCGTTTCGCTGGCACCCCTACGCGGTGCGCCCGGAAGTCGACTATTCCCAGGAACCCACCACGCTGGTGAAGTTCGAGCTGGAGGACCACCCTGAAGGTACGTTGCTCAAGGTGTCCGAGTCCGGTTTCGATCACATCCCCCAGACACGCCGGGAAAAGGCTTTCCGCATGGACAGCCGGGGCTGGGAGGAACAGATGAACAACATTGAACAGTTTTTGGCTGAAACCGCCAAAGCCCGGGTGAGACAGGAAGAATGATCACCATGGCGCAGGCGCTGCCCGTCGTAGCTCCGCTGCAGGCCTCGAAACTCGCGGCTTGAGCGCTCGACACCTGAGGCGTCTAAGGGTTTTCGGAAGGGCTGGTATAGCGAATGTCTTACACGCGATGGTAGCTATGTCGTCTATTGCACATTGGATCCGATGCGTAATCTAGCCACATCAACTGAAGCACAGGAAGCGCTTCAGGATCACGGATGATCGACCATCAGCAAGGATTCGCTACCGACAGGGAGTCGACAATGGTCTTGGGAAAAACCCGCCTCTGGCGGGTTTTTTTTCGTCCGTAGAAAAGTAATTCAACCATCACACACATCAACTGTAGGAGCCGGCTTGCTGGCGATGGCGTGCGTTCAGGCGGCAAATGTGTTGACTGACCCACCGCCATCGCCAGCAAGCCGGCTCCTACAGTTGATCCCCGTCGTACACAGAGTATGAGCGAACCTGAACCCACATTGATTACCTACAAGCCGAGATTTGCTGCGGCCCGTTCAGTGATCAGCGTCCGCTGCTGCAACGATGGCGCCGTACGCCGATGAGCCTCTGCCAAAACACTCTTGGGCGCTGATTCCGGGCTGCCAGATTCAAACGGCGGCGCCGGCGCGTACTCCAGCTGCAACTGCACCAATTGCGCCGTGTCCTTATCGAACAATTCAGCCGCCAGGGTCAGGGCAAAGTCGATCCCGGCGGTGATCCCGCCACCGGTCAGCAGATTGCCATCGCGCACCACCCGATCCTTCACCGGGATTGCACCCAACGGTCCAAGCAACTCGTGATACGCCCAGTGAGTGGTGGCGCGCTTACCCTTGAGCAAACCTGCCGCGCCGAGCACCAATGCGCCAGTGCACACCGAGGTGACATACCGCGCATTGACCGCCTGCGCCTTGATGAACGCCAACGTCTGCTCATCCTCCATCAATGGCCCGACACCACTGCCGCCGGGAACGCAGATCACGTCCAGCGCCGGACAATCATCGAAAGTGGTGGTGGGCTTGAGCACCAGGCCGGTGCTCGCGGTGACCGGCATCAGGTCTTTCCAGATCAAATGCACCTTCACGTCCGGCAGCGAGGCGAGTACGTCGTAAGGGCCGGTCAGGTCCAGTTGCTGAACCTGCGGGAACAACAGAAAACCGATCTGCAACGTCATGGTGTTTTTCTCGTGAAGTGGGTGGACGGCTTCACTGTAGGCTCGTAGGATTTGGCGTATACGCCAATTACCCCACGAATTACGCCAAGTATGCCCAAGTCTATTCATGTGCTCGCCTTCACCAACGTGCAACTGCTCGATGTCACCGGGCCGCTGCAGGTATTCGCCTCGGCCAATGACATTGCCCGCCAGAAAGGCTTGCCGCCGCCTTACGCGCCGACGGTGATTGGCAGTGGCGGCGGGGCGGTGATGTCGTCGGCGGGCTTGGCGCTGGTGGCTGAACCGTTGCCCGGGCAGGGCAGCGACACATTGATCATTGCCGGCGGCTGGGGCGTTTATGCGGCGGCGGAGGATGAGGCGCTGGTGGCTTGGGTGCGTGAGCATGCGGCGGGGTGTCGGCGGGTGTCATCGGTGTGTACCGGGGCGTTTTTGCTGGCGGCCAGCGGTTGGCTCGATGGCCGGCGGGTGGTCACTCACTGGACCCGTTGCGAACAGTTGGCGCAAAAACACCCGCGCTTGCGTGTCGAACCCAATCCAATCTTTATCAATGACGGCCCGGTCTGGACCTCGGCCGGCGTCACTGCCGGCATCGACCTCGCGCTGGCCATGGTCGAAGAGGACCTCGGTCGCACCATGGCGCTGGAAGTGGCGCAGCAGTTGGTGGTGTTTTTGAAGCGTCCGGGCGGTCAATCACAATTCAGCGTGACCCTGTCGTTGCAAAAGGAAGGCAACCGTTTCGACGATCTTCACGCCTGGATCAGCGAAAACCTCACCATGGACCTGGGCGTTCCGACCCTCGCCTTGCAGGCTGGCATGAGCGAACGCAGCTTCGTCCGTCACTACCGCGCCGACACCGGCCAGACACCCGCGCGGGCCATCGAACTGATTCGGGTCGAAACGGCGCGGCGGTTACTCAGCGATACCGGCGTGCCGATCAAACGGGTCGCGGTGCAGTGCGGGTTTGGCAGCGAAGAGACGTTGCGGCGCAGCTTCCTGCGGGCGATGGGCGTGACGCCGCAAGCCTATCGCGAGCGGTTTTCGGTGAGTTCCGAGGCAGATCAGGCTTCCGTTTCCATGACCTGATTGAAGTACTTCGCCCGATCCGGCGTAAACGTCACCACCATCCCGGTTCGCGAGCAGGTCAATGCCCGCTCTTCAGCCAGATCAACGTCCAGGTCCTCCCCGCGCAAACCTTGCCACTGGGCGAGGTACTTGAGGGATCCGTACTTTTCGAGTTTCTTCAGGCTGCGGCTGACGCCACCTTTCCAGCCCAGCACCGGCAGTTCACCGGCCAGGCATTGTTGGGCCATTTCGGGAAAGCGGGCGGCGCGTTGGCGGCCGATTTCCCAGCATTTGATCAGGCCTTTGTCGGGGTCTTCCCACAGTTCATCGCGGTTCAGGCCGGATCGGAGTGGGGTGTCGATGCTGCGGTAGATGCGCTGGCTCATTCAGGTTCCTTGAATTCGGGTTTTGTTGGACAGCTCCGCTGTACCCGTTGAAGAGGGATGTTAGGTGGGGATGTAATGATCGGCAACAAACGATTTTCCGGGGACGGTGCGGTTTTGTTTAGTGCTTGTAGGTGTGTGGCCTACGGGGCCTGGGTGTTTAAGCAGGCAGACCGCGTTAACGTTCGATCGCCAGCAAGCCGGCTCCTACAGTTGACCGCGTTTCACTGTAGGAGCCGGCTTGCCGGCGATGGGGCCTTCACATTCAACCAACAATTGCCCGCTTTCCCCTCAACCAGCCTTATGGCAACTTGCAGGCCCTTGTCGAGAGCCGAGCCATGGCCAACCCCTACCGCGAACTGTTCAAAGCCCCGGGCAGCCGAGCCTTTGTGCTGGCCGGGATGATCGCGCGCATGCCGATTTCCATGACCGGCATCGGCCTGATCACCATGCTCTCGCAATTGCAGGGCGGCTACGGATTGGCCGGTGCGGTGGCGGCGACGTTTGCCTTGGCCACGGCGTTTTGCGCGCCGCAGGTTTCGCGGCTGGTGGACCGTTTCGGACAGCGTCGGATCTTGCCGGTGTCGGCACTGATCGGTGGCGGCGCGTTGTTGCTGGTGTTGTTGTGCACGCGTTTGCAGGCGCCGCAATGGACACTGTTTGTGTTTGCCGCGCTGGCCGGTTGCATGCCGAGCATGTCGGCGATGGTGCGGGCGCGCTGGACCGAGGTCTATCGCGGCCAGCCGCAACTGCAAACCGCGTACGCCCTGGAGTCGGTGCT
The DNA here is from genome assembly GCF_019956105.1 of Pseudomonas sp. BF-RE-25. Taxonomy (NCBI): domain Bacteria; kingdom Pseudomonadati; phylum Pseudomonadota; class Gammaproteobacteria; order Pseudomonadales; family Pseudomonadaceae; genus Pseudomonas; species Pseudomonas sp. BF-RE-25. Next base: position 91,529 of record NZ_JAHBDB010000012.1, on the reverse strand, counting down.
CGACGAAGTCTGTTTTATTGTCGGGCCGCCGCTGTCGGTAGGTTTGTGCGTGGTGGTGTTCCCCGAAGCAGGGCCGTTGGCGGCACTGCTGATGCTGGCGATTGGCGTCACGGCGTTCGTCCTGCAACGGGACACCGAACCGGCGATACATCCCCATGAAGAACACCATCAGGGCTCGATCATTCGTTCCAGCGAAATTCAGTTGCTGATGCTGTTGATGGTCGCCATGGGCACCATTGTCGGCGTGGTGGATGTGGTCAGCGTGGCCTTCGCCCAGCATCAAGGGCAACCGGCGGCGGCGAGCATTGTGTTGTCGGTGTATGCCATCGGTTCATGCCTGGCCGGTTTGGCGTTCGGCGCGTTGCGCTCGAAAGTGCCGCTGCCGCGACTGTTTCTGTACGGCGGGGTGGCGACGGCGGTGACCACGTTGCCATTGCTGCTGGCGACCAATATTGTCGGGTTGGCGCTGGCCGTGTTCGTCGCGGGTCTGTCTTTTGCGCCGACGCTGATTGTCGCCATGGCATTGGTGGAACGCATCGTGCTGCCGGCCAAACTCACCGAAGGCCTGACCTGGCTGGTGACGGGGATGAGCATCGGCGTGGCGATTGGCGCGGCCAGCTCGGGTTGGCTGGTGGATGCGTTTGGCGCGCGCAGCGGGTTTTGGGTGGCGATTGCGGCGGGGGCCGTCGTGCTTGGTTCCGCGGTCCCAACCTATCGCCATTTGAAATAGAGATCCAATGTAGGAGTGAGCCTGCTCGCGATAGCGGAGTGTCAGCTTGCATCAATGGTGCCTGAGAAACCGCTATCGCGAGCAGGCTCACTCCTACAGGGGGTATGTGTACGACTAATTCCCGGCGGCGCTCGTCCGTTCTCTTAGCAGACAACTTTTCGAGGTAAGCCCGGTGACCCAGCTGACATTGCTGTGCCTGCCCTATTCAGGCGCGAGCGCCATGGTTTACAGCCGCTGGCGGCGCAAACTGCCGGAGTGGCTCAAGCTGCAGCCAGTGGAACTGCCGGGCCGTGGCGCGCGGTTCGGCGAACCGTTGCACACCGACATGCGGCGCCTGGCGCTGCAACTCGCCCAGGAACAGACAGCCACGCTCAAGGCGCCGTATGCGCTGTTCGGCCACAGTCTCGGCGCGTTGCTGGCCTGTGAAATGGCCCATGCCTTGCGCTCGCTGGGTTGCCCGGAACCGGTGGCGCTGTTCGCCTCGGGCACCGCTGCACCGACGATGCGGGCTGATTACGATCAGGGTTTCGCCGATCCGAAAACCGATGCCGAGCTGATCGAGCAACTGCGCACCCTCAATGGCACCAGCGAAGAAGTGCTGGCCAATGAAGAACTGATGAGCCTGACGCTACCGATCCTGCGCGCGGATTTCCTGCTGTGCGGCCGTTTCGAGCCGATCCAGCGTCCGCTGCTGAAATGCCCGGTGCACGTGCTCGGCGGCAAAGAGGATCGCGCAACCACCGAACAGCTGATCGGCTGGAGCAAGGAAACCCACGGCAGTTTTTCCGTGGACATGCTGGCCGGCGGTCACTTCTTCATCCATGAGCACGAAGCCAAGGTGCTGCGCGTGATCAAGGACCAGCTCGACGTCCACCATCGCCGGCACGCCATGGCCGCGACTGCCTGACCCAATACCCCCTGTAGGAGCCGGCTTGCCGGCGATGGCGGCCTGGCAGGCAACATCTATGTCGCCTGTCATGGCCTCATCGCCGGCAAGCCGGCTCCTACAGGGGAGCGCCCGATTTGTCTCCCCGCTGACACTTATTCTCATTCGCTAATTTTTCCGGTCTGCATTCGTTTTATAGGGACGACGTGCCTTTGTGCTTCCCGCCACTGATCCGGATGCTTAGAAATGAATGCTGATGACTCCTTGAAACTTGCTCGCCGGTTTATCGGGTTGCCCCTGGAAAAGCGCCAGATGTTCCTTGCGGCCCTGCAAAAGGAAGGCATTGATTTCGCCCGCTTCCCCATTCCTGCCGGCGTCGAGGCCGAGGATCGCCAGGCGCTGTCGTATGCCCAGCAACGCATGTGGTTTCTCTGGCAACTGGACGCGCAAAGTGGCGCCTACAACCTGCCGGGCGCGGTGCGTTTGACCGGTGCGTTGAACCTGTCGGCGCAGGAACAAGCCTTCGTCAGCCTCGTGGAGCGTCACGAAACCCTGCGCACGGTGTTCCAGCGCCAGGCCGACGACACCTTGCTGCAAGTGCCGGCCAGCGCGCCGCTGATCATCAAGCATGTGGACTTCAGCGCCTTGCCGGAAACGGAGCGCGAACGTGCCGTCGCCCAAGCGGCCGAACAGCAATCGGTGCTGCCCTTCGATTTGTCCGTCGGCCCGCTGCTGCGGGTGACCTTGCTCAAACTCGCCGAGCAGGAACACGTCCTGCTGCTGACCCTGCACCACATCGTCTCCGATGGCTGGTCGATGAACGTGCTGATCGACGAGTTCATCCGCTGCTACGACGCCTTCGAGGCCGGTGCACAACCGCAACTCGCGCCGCTGCCAATCCAGTACAGCGACTACGCCTTGTGGCAGCGCCGCTGGCTGGAGGCAGGCGAGCAGGCGCGCCAACTCGATTACTGGCAAGCGCAACTCGGCGATGAGCACCCGGTGCTGGAGTTACCGACCGACCACTCGCGCCCGGCGATGCCGAGCTATCGCGGCACGCGCTACGAATTCGCCGTTGACACGCAACTGGCCGAGCAACTGCGCGCCACCGCGCAGAAACACAACATCACCCTGTTCATGCTGTTGCTCGGGGCGTTCAATGCGTTGCTGCATCGCTACACCGGGCAGACCGATATCCGTGTCGGCGTGCCGATTGCCAACCGCAACCGAGCGGAAATCGAAGGCCTGATCGGCTTCTTCGTCAACACCCAAGTGCTGTGCACCCAGCTCGATGGCCATACCCGCGTTGACGATCTGCTGCGTGCCATCAAGGAGACTGCGCTCGGTGCCCAGGCCCATCAGGACTTGCCGTTCGAGCGTCTGGTCGAAGCGCTGAAACTGGAGCGCAGCCTCAGCCACACGCCGCTGTTCCAGGTGATGTACAACCACCAGCCGCAGGTTGCGGACATGTCCAGCATCAGTACCGCGTCCGGCCTGGTGCTGGGCGCGATCGAGTGGGAAGGGCGCACCACGCAGTTCGACCTGACCCTCGACACCTATGAAAAGAGCGGCAAGCTGCACGCCGCGCTGACCTACGCCAGCGACCTGTTCGACGCGCCGACCATCGCGCGCATGGCGCAGCACTGGACGCGGCTGTTGCAGGCAATGGTGATCGACACACATCAGCGGGTCGGCGAGCTGCCGATGCTGGCGGCGGATGAACAACAGGTGCTGGTGCATGACTGGAACCGCACCGCCGAAACTTATCCCGTCGAGCAATGCATTCATGAACTGATCCACGCCCAGGCCTTGCGCACACCCGAGGCGCCGGCGCTGGTGTTTGGCGACCGACAGCTGACTTATGCACAGCTCGATGCGCGCACCAATCAGTTGGCGCATTACCTGCGCGAGCAGGGTGTCGGTCCCGATGTGCTGGTGGGGATCGCCGTCGAGCGTTCGCTGGAAATGGTCATCGGCCTGTTGGCGATTCTCAAGGCTGGCGGCGCTTACGTGCCGCTCGATCCGGAATACCCGGCGGAACGCCTGGCCTACATGATCGAAGACAGTGCGATTGGCGTGTTGCTGACCCAAAGCGCCCTGGCTGGCACGCTGCCGACCGAGGGCATCAAGGTCATCGCACTGGATCAGGACGAGGACTGGCTGGCCGGTTACAGCGAAAATTGCCCGCAGGTGTCGGTGAATCCGCTGAACCTGGCCTATGTGATTTACACCTCCGGTTCCACCGGCAGACCCAAGGGCGCCGGCAACAGCCATGCGGCGCTGGTCAACCGTTTGTGCTGGATGCAACAGGCGTACGGGCTGGACGGCAGCGACTCGGTGTTGCAGAAAACCCCGTTCAGCTTCGACGTGTCGGTCTGGGAGTTCTTCTGGCCGTTGATGACCGGTGCCCGTCTGGTGGTGGCGCCGCCGGGTGCGCATCGCGAACCGGCGCGGTTGATCCGCCTCATCGGCGAGTTCGGCATCAGCACCTTGCACTTTGTGCCGTCGATGCTTCAGGCGTTTATCCACGAGCCGGGCGTTGAAGCCTGCACCAGCCTCAAGCGCATCGCGTGCAGCGGTGAAGCCCTGCCGCTGGATGCCCAACTTCAAGTGTTCGCCAGGTTGCCGGGCGCCGGGTTGTTCAATCTGTACGGTCCGACCGAAGCGGCCATCGACGTGACCCACTGGACGTGCGTTGACGAAGGCGCCGACAGCGTGCCCATCGGCCGGCCGATTGCCAACCTGCGCACCCACGTTCTGGACGCGCAGTTGCTGCCGGTGCCGGCGGGCGTGGCGGGGGAGTTGTACCTGGGCGGCGCCGGCCTGGCGCGCAGCTATCACCGGCGTCCGGGGCTGACGGCCGAGCGGTTTGTGCCGTGCCCGTTCCAAGATGGCGCACGCCTGTACCGCACCGGCGACCGCGTGCGCCAGCGTGCCGACGGGGTGATCGAATACCTCGGCCGCCTCGACCATCAAGTGAAACTGCGCGGCCTGCGTATCGAGTTGGGGGAAATCGAAACCCGACTGATGCAGCATCCGCTGGTGCGCGAAGCGGTGGTCCTGGTGCAGGGCGGCAAACATCTGGTGGCGTACCTGGTGCTGGAAAACGCCGAGGCGCAGTGGCCGGAAACCCTCAAGGGCTGGCTGCTCAATAGCTTGCCGGAATACATGGTGCCCACCTACCTGATGCCACTGGATGCCTTGCCGGTGACCGCCAACGGCAAACTGGACCGCAAGGCCCTGCCGCAACCGGACGCGGCGCCACAACAGGCGTTCGTCGCGCCGCAAGATGCGATGCAGATGGCATTGGCGCAGATCTGGCAAGACGTGTTGGGCCTGGAACGAGTGGGCCTTGAAGACAACTTCTTTGAACTGGGCGGTGACTCGATCATCTCCATTCAAGTGGTCAGTCGCGCCCGTCAGGCCGGCATCCGTCTTAGCCCGCGCGACCTGTTTCAGTACCAGACCGTGCGCAGCCTGGCGCTGGTGGCGACGTTCGACAACCGCAGTGCCATCGACCAGGGACCGGTCAGCGGTGAGGTGCTGCTGACCCCGGCGCAACACTACTTCTTCGAACAGGCCATCGCGCAGCCGCAACACTGGAACCAGTCTTTGCTGCTGACACCGCGCGAGGCGCTGAACCCGCAAGCACTGGAAGCCGCGCTGGTGGCGCTGATCAACCATCACGATGCCTTGCGCCTACGGTTTGCCGCGAGTGTCGATGGCTGGCAGCAGTCTCATGGACCACAGGTCGAAACGGCCGGATTGTGGCAGCGGCACGCGGCGTCGACCGAGGCGTTGACGGCCCTGTGCGACGAAGCACAACGCAGCCTCGATCTGGCCGATGGGCCATTGCTGCGCGCGTTGCTGGTCAGCCTCGACGACGGCACGCAACGCCTGTTTCTGGCGGTCCACCATCTGGCGGTGGACGGCGTGTCCTGGCGGGTGCTGCTCGAAGACCTGCAGCAGGCCTACGCGCAATTGACGGATGGTAGCGCCGCAACGTTGCCGGACAAAACCAGCGCTTATCAACACTGGGCCAAGCACCTGCAAGCGCATGCCCACACGCTGGATCAGCAACTGCCGTACTGGCAGGCACAACACGCCGATGCCCGCGACCTGCCGTGTGAAAATCCGCTGGGCAGCTTGCAGCATCGCCATGGCCAAAAAATCGAATCGAAGCTCGACGCCGGGTTGACGCGGCAATTGTTGCAAACGGCGCCGGCAGCCTATCGCACTCAGGTTAACGACCTCCTGCTGACCGCGCTGGCGCGGGTGATCTGCCGCTGGACCGGGCATAACTCGACGCTGATCCAGCTCGAAGGTCATGGCCGTGAAGACTTGTTCGACGGCCTCGACCTGACGCGCACCGTGGGCTGGTTCACCAGCCTGTTCCCGGTGCGCCTGCAACCTAGTGCGCAAACGGCGAACACGATCAAGGCGATCAAGGAACAACTGCGCGCCATCCCCGACAAAGGCCTGGGATATGGCCTGCTGCGTTACCTCGGCGAACCGGCCCAGCGTGAAGCGTTGCAAGGGTTGCCGGCGCCCCGCATCACCTTCAACTACCTCGGCCAGTTCGACCGCCAGTTCGATGAAGACGCACTGTTTGTACCCGCAGCGGAAAGCGGCGGCCAGGCCCAGGGTGACGATGCGCCGCTGGCCAACTGGCTGACGCTGGAAAGCCAGGTCTATGGCGGTCAACTCTCGCTGCAATGGGGTTTCAGTCGCGACATGTTCGCCGACAGCACCGTTCAAAAACTGGCCGACGCCTACACCGAAGAACTCACCGCACTGATCGAACATTGCTGCGCAACGCCGGTGGGCCAGGTCTCGCCGTCGGACTTCCCGCTGGCTCGCATCGACCAGACGCAGCTGGACGCCTTGCCCGTCGCAGCCCCGACCATCGAAGACATTTATCCGTTGACGCCGATGCAGCAGGGCATGCTGTTCCATACCTTGTATGAGCCGCAGGCCGAGGCCTACATCAACCAACTGCGCCTGGAGATTCAGGGGCTGGAACTGGCGGCCTTCGGTCGGGCGTGGCAGGCGGCGATCAACCGTCACGACATTCTGCGCAGCAGCTTCCACTGGTTGGGCCTGGAAGCTGCGCATCAGGTGATTCATCGCCAGATCGACCTGCAATTGCAGGTGATCGAGGCGGCCGATATCGACCTCGATGCACTGGCCGCCGAAGAGCGCAGCCGTGGCTTCGAACTCAGTGCCGCGCCGCTTTTCCGGCTGATGCTGGTGCGACAGAGCGGCGACGCCTGGCACCTGATCTACACCAGTCATCACATCCTCATGGACGGCTGGAGCAACGCGCAGTTGCTCGGCGAGGTGATTCAGCATTACGCCGGGCAAACACTGGCCAAGCCTTTGGGGCAATACCGCGACTACCTCGGCTGGATACAGCAGCAGCCATCGGCGGCGGGCGAACAGTTCTGGAAACAGGCGCTGGCCGCGCTCGAAACCCCAACCTTGCTGGCGCAAGCCTTGCCGACGCCGGTCGAAGGGCGCGGCATGGGCGAGCATCACCTGACGCTCGAAAGCGCCGCCATGCAGCGTCTGGCAGAGTTTGCCCGGCAGCAGAAAATCACCCTCAACACCCTGTTGCAGGGCGCATGGGGCCTGCTGTTGCAGCGCTACACCGGCCAATCGTGCGTGGCGTTCGGCGCGACGATTGCCGGGCGATCCGCACCGTTGCTGGGTATCGAGCAACAGCTGGGCCTGTTCATCAACACCTTGCCGATCATTGCTGCGCCGTCGTCCGCGCAACCGGTCAGCCAATGGCTCAATGAGTTGCAAGCGCTGAACCTGAGCCTGCGCGAGTTCGAGCATGTGCCGCTCTACGACATTCAGGGCTGGGCCGGGCAGCAGGGCAACGCGCTGTTCGACAGCTTGCTGGTGTTCGAAAACTTCCCGGTGGCCGAAGCGCTGAAGCAAGGTGCACCGGCGGGCCTGACCTTCGGCGCATTGCGCAATCACGAAATCACCAGCTACCCGCTGACCCTCGGCATCGAAGTCGGCACCAGCCTGCGTCTGGAATTCAGTTTCGACCGGGCCTTGTTCAGCGCCGCGCAGATCGAGCGTTTGAGTGCGAACCTGCTGCATGTGCTGGAGCAATTCGTTGCGCAGCCGCAGCAAGTGTTGGGCGCCGTCAGTCTGTTGGATGCGAAGCAAACAGCACAGGTACTGTTGGGCTCGCGTCCCGCCGCGCCGCAGCTGGACAGTCCGCTGTTGGCGCATCAGCGTTTCGAGCAGCAAGCGGCCCGCACGCCCGATGCATGGGCCGTAATCGCCGGCGACGAGCGACTGACTTATGCACAGCTCAACGCCCAGGCCAACCAGCTCGCCCATCGCCTGCGCGAACACGGTGTGGCGCCGGGGCAGCGGGTGGGCCTGTCGGTGCGGCGCAATGCGCAGATGATCGTCAGCCTCATGGCCATCCTCAAATCCGGTGCCGGTTACGTGCCGCTGGACCCGGACTACCCGGCCGAACGCCTGGCCTACATGATCGAAGACAGCAGCATGGATCTGCTGCTGGCGCAACCGGAGCTGCTGACCGATGTCGCGCTGCCCGAAGGCTTGCCGCGCCTGGCGCTGACAGAGGCGTCGCTGGCCGGCTATTCCACGGCCAACCCGGTCAACCTCGCCTGTGCCGAAGACCTCGCGTACCTGATTTACACCTCCGGTTCCACCGGGCGGCCGAAAGGCGTGTGCCTGGCCCACGCCGCACTGCGCGAGTTTTGCGTGATTGCGGCGGACTATTCGCAACTCAGTGCCGACGACCGCGTGCTGCAATTCGCCACGTTCAGCTTCGACGGCTTTGTCGAGCAGTGCTACCCGCCACTGTGCGTGGGCGCGGCGCTGGTGTTGCGCGGAGATGAGCTGTGGGACACCGACACCTTGTACCGGCAGATCATCGAACAGGGCGTGACCCTGGCGGACTTGCCGGCGGCCTACTGGTATTTGCTGGCTCAGGAATGGGCCGCGCAGCCTCAGCGCGACAAAGGTCGGTTGCGGCAGGTTCATGTCGGCGGCGAAGCCATGTCGCTGGAGGGCCTGAAGTTCTGGCATGCCGCCGGGCTCGGCGACGTACGTCTGCTCAACACCTACGGGCCGACTGAAGCCACCGTGGTTTCCAGCACTCACCTGTGCACCCTGGCCGACACGCAAAACCTGATCGGCGTGCCGATCGGCCGCGCCTTGTCCGGTCGGGCGTTGTACGTGCTGGACACCGAGGGTCATCTGTTGCCAACCGGTTGCGTGGGCGAGTTGTGCATCGGCGGTGATGCCGGCATTGCCCAGCACTATCACCAGCGACCGGGTTTGAGTGCCGAACGCTTTATCGCCGATCCGTTTTCCACCACGCCGGGAGCACGTTTGTACCGCAGCGGTGACCTGGCGCGGTATCGCGAAGACGGCGCGCTGGAATACCTGGGGCGCATCGACCATCAGGTGAAAATTCGCGGTTTCCGCGTTGAACTCGGTGAACTGGAAGCGCACCTGCAAGGCTTGCCGATGATCAGCGAAGCCGCAGTGCTGGTGCACGAAGGTGTCGGTGGCAAGCAATTGATCGGTTACGTCGTGCCGGTGTTGCCGAACGCCGAGTCCCGGCAACTCACTGAAACCGTGCGCCAGGCGTTGGGCGAGCGTCTGCCGGACTACATGCTCCCGGCGCAACTGGTGGTGATGAGCGCATTGCCGCTCAACCGCAACGGCAAACTTGACCGTGCGGCGCTGCCGGCACCGGAAGTCTGGGAAGCCGTGGCCGGCACCGCACCGCAAGGTGAGCTGGAAGTCGAGCTGGCGCAGATCTGGCAGCAGGTGTTGCAAGTTGCCCGTGTCGATCGCGAAAACAGCTTCTTCGAATTGGGCGGCCATTCGTTGCTGGCCACGCAGATCGTCTCGCAGATTCGTCAGCGACTGGGCCTGTCGGTGAGTTTGCGCAGCCTGTTCGAACACCCGCGCCTGGAGGATTTCGCGGCTCAGGTGCAAGGCCTGCGGCACGCCGCCAATGTCTGCGAACGCCCGGCGCTGGTGGCGGACCACTCCGGCGAACGCCAGCCGTTGTCCTTTGCCCAGCAGCGGTTGTGGTTCCTGTGGAACCTCGAACCCGACAGCTCGATGTACAACATGCCCGGCGCCTTGCGGTTGCGCGGCGCGTTGAACCTGTCGGCGTTGCAGCAAACCTTCGAAACCCTGGTGCAACGCCACGCCGTGTTGCGCACCACGTTCTATGAGGAAGACGGCCAGGCCTGGCAGCGGGTACACGCCGAACTGCCGCTGGATTTCGCCATCAGCGATCTGCGGCATTTGCCGGCCCCGGACGTCGAAGCCGCGCAACGGGCCCGTGAAGAAGTCGCCCGGCCGTTCGATCTGCGCAACGGGCCGTTGCTGCGGGTGCGGGTGTTGCAGGTTGCGGATCAGGAGCATGTGCTGCTGCTGACGGTGCACCACATCGCGGCGGATGACTGGTCGTTCCGGATTCTGATCAATGAATTCGTCACGCTGTACCCGACCCTCAACCGGGGCGGCGTCGCGCAGTTGCCGGAGCACAGCGTGCAATACGCCGACTTCGCCAAATGGCAGCGCCAGTGGCTGGAGCAAGGCGGCGAGCTGCAACGTCAGCTCGATTACTGGCAGGCGCGCCTCGGTCAGCCGCAAGCCGTGCTGGAGCTGCCGGGCGACGGCGATCAGCGTCAGGCACAAGAAGGCGACAGCCAACATTTCACCTTGAATTCGACCTTGAGTCAGCAGTTGCGCGACTTCGCCCAACAGCGTGGATTGTCGCTGTTCATGGTGCTATTGGCCGGCTTTACCCTGGTGTTGCGTCAGCGCACCGAGGTCAGTCGCGTGCGCATCGGCACCGATATCGCCAACCGAAATCAAGTTGAGCTTGAACAAATGGTCGGCTTCTTCGTTAACCAATTAGTGCTGCAAGTGGAGGTCGATGCCGACCAGGCTGCCGGGCAACTTTTGCAAGCCTGTCGCCGTGCGGTTCTGGAGGCTTCGGACCATCAGGACCTGCCGTTCGAGCGATTGGTGGAAGCGTTGCGCTTGCCGCGTCGGGCCGGGCGTTCGCCGTTGTTCGACATCAAGTTGATCTATCAGGAAGGCGTCGGTCGCTTGCCCTCCATGGACGGCTTGTTGGTCGAGGACTTCCCGTCGGGCCGGCAAGCTGCCGAGATCGGCATGGTCGCTGCGTTCTACAACGAGGCCGAACACATTCACCTGAGTTTCGAAACACCCGCCGGGCAGTACTTGCCGAGCACGCTGCAAAGCCTGTTCGAACAAATCGAGGCGGTACTGCAAGCGTTGTTGCGCGCCGACGAGCTGACGGTCAGCGATCTGCTGGAACTGGCCACCGAGGTGCAGCGCCGTGCCGATGCGCGATTGAACGAGCAGCGCAAGGCGTTGCTGGGCGGGCCCATGGCGATCAAGCGTCGTCGCGGCACGCCGGCAACGCAAGGCGCGGCGGACTGATTTATTGCGGCGGTGCCAACCGGGCGCCGCCGTCATCATTTTCTGGAGGGGTTTATGACTGTTTCAACCACCAAGTCCATTCCCAAAATCGGCCGCGGTGCGCGCAAGAGCCTGTCCACCGACCCGACCCGGCTGGTGAGTTTTGCGCCGATGTTCGACGGCGCCAGCATGCCGCTGGTGTGCCGCCCGGCAGTGCCTGGTGTGAGCCTGGTGGAGTGGGCGACGGAGAATCGCGCCCTGATCGAAAGCAAGCTGCTTGATCACGCGGTGATTCTGTTCCGTGGCTTCCAGGTGGCCGACATCGCCGAATTCAACCGCTGTGTGGCGGCGATTTCCGACGGCGCCCTGGAGTACCTGTTCCGCGCCTCGCCACGGACCCAGATCACCGGTCAGTTCAAGATCTACAGCTCCACCGATTACCCGGCGGCGGAGAAAATCTTCCCGCACAACGAGCATTCCTATTCGCCGGTGTTCCCGCGTCACCTGTACTTCTACTGCGACACGCCCTCGACCACCGGCGGCGAAACACCGTTCGGCGACACCCGCGAAATCCTCGCGCGGATCGACCCGGCCGTGCGCGAGGAGTTTCAGCGTAAACGCATCATGTACGTGCGCAACTACGGCGACGGCATGGGGCTGCCATGGCAAACCGTGTTCCAGAGCGAAGATCGCGGCGAAGTCGAAGCCTACTGCGCCAAGATCGGCATTCAGGCCGAGTGGAAGTCCGGCAATCGCCTGCGCACCCGGCAAAACGGCCCGGCCATCGTGCGCCATCCGCTGACGGGCGAGCGCATCTGGTTCAACCACGGCACCTTCTTCAACGCGCTGACCCTGCCGGACAGCATCCGCGACAACCTGCTGCGTGAATTCGGCCCGCTGGACCTGCCGCAAAACACCTTCTTCGGCGACGGCTCGGCCATCCCCGACGACGTCATCCGCCACCTGCAAGGCATCTATCGCGACGTGATGGTCGAGTTCGCCTGGGAGAAGGGCGACGTGGTCCTGCTGGACAACATCCTCAGCGTGCATGCGCGCAACGAATTCACTGGCTACAGAAAAATCCTCACGGCCATGGCCATCGCGCAGAAAAGCGCCGACCTGGATCAGGAATAAGGACCCTCGACATGAACACCACCGCCCTCGAACCTTCGGTAGACGTTTTCCAGACTTCGGCTCAGCAGGCCTTTTATTTGCGCGCTCAGGAACTGGGCGGACAGCCGCTGTTCGCCGCCTTGACCGTGCCGGTCGCCCAGGCTGTGGAGGCGCAGGCATTGCGCGCGGCACTGGATGAACTGGGCCAGCGCCATGAAACCCTGCGCACGGTCTATCGCCGTTTGCCGGGGATGAAATGGCCGGTACAGAGCCTGTGCGATGAGTTGCCGGTCGCGTTGCTGGGTCGCGTGTCTTCGCTGGATGAAGCGCTAAACCGCAGCCGTGAAACCCTGACTGAGGCGTCGGATCGGGTGCTGGTGGTGGCGTCAGTGGAAACCACGGACGGTCAGCATTTCGTCACGTTGCTGGCGCTGGCCAGCAGCCTCGACGAAGCATCGCTGCGGGTGCTGTCGGCGGAGCTGGCGAGCCTGTTGCGCGGCGAAACACTGGCCGACAATCAGGAAGACTTGCAGTACCTGGATTACACCGCGTGGCAGGAAGAACTGCGCGAAGAAGACATCGGCCATCAAGGCGCCGCATTCTGGCGCAACCTGCAACAGCAGTTCGCGCAGGCCCATCATCTGCCTTTTGAAAAGGCCGTTGGAGTGACGCTGGCTCGCCATCAGGCGACGCTTGATGACGCGGCATGGTTGGCCGATGTGCAACGGCTGGCCGCCGCTCAGGGCGTCGAAGCGCAGCGCGTGGCGTTGTTGCTGTGGAGCGCGTTTGTGGCGCGCATCGGCAATCAGGAAAAGTTGCTGATGGGCTGGGAAGTGGCGGGGCGCAACGAGCAGACCGAAGCGACCCTCGGGCGTTTCGCCCGTCGTTTGCCAGTGGCGTTCGATCACCGCAGCCACGAAACCCTGGCGCAAGCGCTGGCCTCGTTTGCTGGCAACGTCGAGCAATCGCTGTCCTGGCTCGACTGCCTCAACGAGTTCGAACTGAGCGCTGAAGTCGCGACGCCGCTGCGTTATGGCCTGGCGTATCAGGCCGATGCCGACGCGAACATTGAAGTGGACGATGCCAACCCGGAAGTCCTGCGCCTGCGGGTTCAGGGCGAACAGTTGCAGCTATCGTGCCTGGCCGGTGCGGTGCCCGAGTCGATGCTGGCAGCGTGGCTGGAACAGTTTGTCGAATTCAGCCGCCAGTTGCTGACCTCGCCCGAGCTGACCCTGGGCCAGGCCACTCAGGTCAACGCGGTGCAACTGACCCGCTTGATCGAAGACTTCAACCCGCTGGCCGCCGAGCAGGCACTGCCGCATCGCTACCTGCAAGACCTGTTCACCGAACAGGCACGCCTGCATCCGCAGCGCATCGCCGTCAGCGTCAATGGCCAACGCCTGAGCTACGCCGAACTGGATGCACGCTCCAACCAGGTCGCCAATACCCTGCGCGCGCAAGGCGTTGCGCCGGATGAAATCGTTGCGGTCTACGGTCAGCGTTCGCTGGAAATCGTCATCGCACTGCTCGGCACACTCAAGGCCGGCGCCGCTTACCTGCCGCTCGATCCGAACTACCCGATCGAGCGTCTGGCGTTCATGTTGCAGGACGCCGCTGCGCGTCAGGTGTTGGCCTGTCAGCCGCTGCCGGAAGCGTTGCACGGCGAGCGGGTGATTTCGCTGATGCCGGAAACTGAAGTCTGGTCTGCATCGCAGGAACAGCCAGTCCCGCTGGGCGACAGCGCCCATCTTGCCTACGTCATTTACACCTCCGGCTCCACCGGCAAACCCAAGGGCGTGATGATCAGTCACGCCAACGCGGTGGCCTCGACCCTCGCACGCAGCGCGTTCTATCGTCAGCCGTTGCGCGCGTTCCTGATGCTTTCGTCGTTCTCCTTCGACAGCTCGGTGGCCGGGGTTTTCTGGGCGTTGGGGCAGGGCGCGACCCTGTGCCTGCCGGACGAAGACAGCTACAAGGACCCGGCGCTGCTGGCGGCGCTGATCCAGCGTGAAGAGGTTTCCCACTACCTGACCTTGCCGTCCTACCACGCGCAGATTCTCGAACACCTCGAAAACCCGGCGCTGGCGTGTGTGATTGTGGCGGGCGAAGCGTGCAGCAACGCCCTGGTCGCACGTCATCGCGAGGCCTTGCCGCAAGTGGCACTGGTCAACGAATACGGCCCGACCGAAGGCACGGTCTGGTGCTCGGCGTGGGAACTGCCGCTCGGTCAGGATGACGACACCATCCCGATTGGCCAGCCGATTCCGGGGATGCGCATTCACGTGCTCGGCCCGGACTTGATGCCGGTGGCCGTGGGCGTCGAAGGTGAGCTGTATGTCGGCGGCGCCGGCATTGCCCGAGGCTACCTCAAGCGTGCCACGCTGACCGCCGAACGTTTTGTGCCCGACCTGTTTGCGAAGCAGGCCGGTCAACGCCTGTACCGCACCGGCGACCTCGCACGCTACCGCGCCGATGGCGTGCTGGAGTACCTCGGCCGGGTCGATCATCAAGTGAAAATCCGTGGCTTCCGCATCGAACTGGGCGAGATCGAATCCGCCATGCGCAGCGCCCCCGGCATTGAAGACGCCGCCGTCATCGCCCGTGAAACGCCGACCGGTCCGCAACTGCTGGGCTTCGTGATTTCCCCGGCCGACACCGCCGACATCCGCCTCAACGAATTGCGCAGCCACCTCAGCGAAGCGTTGCCGGAGCACATGCAACCTGCGCGCTTGCAGGTGCTGGAACGTTTCCCGCTGATGCCCAACGGCAAACTCAACCGCCAGGCCTTGCTCGACCTCGACGTACGTCGCAGTGCCTTCGTCGCCCCGCGCACCGATCTGGAAAAAGTCCTCGCGGCGATCTGGGCCGAAGCGCTGCACGTGGAGCGGGTCGGCGTGCACGACAGTTTCTTCGAGCTCGGCGGTCACTCGCTGTTGGCAACGCGGATTCGTGCGCGGATTCAGGAAGAACTGAACCTGGCGATCCCGCTGAAGCTGTTCTTCGAGGGCGACACCCTGGAACGCCTGGCGGCGGAAATCGAGCAGTTCCGTCAGCACAGTGAACACAAAGAAAACGATGTAGACGCGCTGGAAGCGTTGTTCGACGAAGTGGATGAGGAACACACGCGATGAGTGCTGCACCGGACAGAATGATGACCCTGGCCCAGCGTTTCTGCGGCTTGAGCCTGGACGCGCGGCGTGCCTTGCAAGAAAAGATGCACGCGCAAGGCCTGACCCTTGAGCTGCTGCCGATCCCGCCAAGGGACCCGGCGGTCGACACGCTGCCGGCGTCGTACGCGCAGCAGCGCTTGTGGTTTTTGTGGCAGATGCAGCCACAGGCGACCGCGTACAACCTGACCGGTGCCTTTCGCCTCAGCGGTGAGCTGAACCGCGCCGCGCTGGCGCAAACCCTCGCCGCGCTGGTGCAACGTCATGAAGTGCTGCGCACCACTTTCGTGTTCGATGAGCAGCAAGTGCTGCAAAAAATCCACCCGCAGATGGACGCGCCGCTGGTCGAGGCAAACGCCGCCGACGAGGCCGAACTGCATCGCCAGGTCGGCCTCAACGCCGAGCAGCCATTCGATTTGCAGCACGGTCCGTTGATGCGCTGCCGGTTGATCCGCCTCGACGCGCAGCAGCATGTGCTGGTGCTGACGTTCCACCACATCGTCACCGACGGCGGTTCGCTGCCGATTCTGTTGCAGGAATTCACCCAGCTCTACGCGCAACTCAGCGCCGGGCAAGCGCCGCAACTGCCGGAACTGGGCATTCAGTACGCCGATTTCGCCCGTTGGCAGCGCCTGTGGCTGGAGGCCGGCGAGGCCGAGCGTCAGCTTGCTTACTGGCGTGAACAATTGGGCCGCGAGCACCCACCGCTGAACCTGCCGGCGGACCGTCGTCGCCCGGCGATCCCGAGCCAGCAGGGCGCCAGCGTCGAGCTGAACGTGCCGGCGGCCCTGGCGTCGGCTCTGAAAGATCTCGCCCGTCGCGAAGGCTGCACGCTGTTCATGGTGTTGATGGCGTCGTTGCAAACCCTGTTGCATCGCTACAGCGGCGAACGGGACATTCGCGTCGGCGTGCCGATTGCCAACCGTACCCGCCAAGACGTGGAAAACCTGCTGGGCTTTTTCGTCAACACCCAGGTGCTGCGTACCCAGCCCCATGCCGACCAGCCATTTATGCAGTTGCTGGCCGAGGTCAAGGCGGCGGCACTGGGCGCGCAGGCGCATCAGGATTTGCCTTTTGAGCAATTGGTCGATGGCCTCGATGTCGAACGCAGCCTGAGCCACACGCCATTGTTCCAGGTGATGTTCAACCACCAGCGCGATGCCGGCGGCGAACAGCGCTGGGACTTGCCGGGCCTGAGCGTCGAGCCGTTGATCTGGGATGAAAAGACCACCAAGTTCGAGCTGATGCTCGACACCGTGGAGAGCGACGACGGCATCCACGCCTCGTTCGTCTATGCCACCGAATTGTTCGACGCTTCGACCATCGAGCGTCTCGGCCAGCATTGGCTGAATCTGTTGCAAGCCATCTGCGCCGATAGCTCGGTCGCCTTGGCCGACCTGAACATGTTCGCCGCAGCCGAGCAGCACGCCACGTTTCTGGACTGGAACCGCAGCGCCGCTTCGCAGGCCACGAACTCTCTGTGCGCGCATCAACTGATCGAAGCCCAGGCCGCCGCGCACCCGCACAACATCGCGGTGACCTGCGATGGCGCGACCCTCAGCTACGCGCAACTGAACCAACAGGCCAACCGCATCGCCCATCGTCTGCGCGAACGCGGTGTCGGGCCGGATGTGTTGGTGGGGATCGCGCTGGAGCGGTCGCTGGAAATGATCGTCAGCGTGCTGGCGATCCTCAAGGCCGGTGGCGCCTACGTGCCGCTGGACCCGGAATACCCGCAGGATCGTCTGGCCTACATGCTGGCCGACAGCGGCACGCGCTTGCTGCTGACCGATTCCGCGCTGCTGCCGCGTTTGCCGTTGTCCGAAGGCATCGAAGTGATTTGCCTCGACCACGCCAGTGACTGGCTGAATGAGGCGTCCGTCGAGAACCTGCCGAACCTGACCTGCCCGGAAAACCTCGCGTACGTCATCTACACCTCCGGTTCCACCGGCAAACCCAAAGGCACCTTGTTGCCGCACAGCAACCTGACCCGTTTGTTCAGCGCCACCGAACACTGGTTCGGTTTCAACGCGGACGATGTCTGGAGCCTGTTCCATTCCTACGCCTTCGACTTCTCCGTCTGGGAAATTTTTGGCGCCTTGTTCTACGGCGGCAAGCTGGTGGTGGTGCCGCACGCCATCAGCCGTTCCCCGGAAGAGTTCGCTCGCCTGCTGTGCGATGAACAGGTCACGGTGCTCAACCAGACCCCGTCGGCGTTCCGTCAACTGATGCCGTTTGCTTGCGCCAATGCCCAGGGCATGGCCCTGCGTTATGTGGTGTTCGGCGGCGAGGCGCTGGACGTCGCGAGCCTGCGTCCGTGGTACGACGCGTTCGATGACCAACAGCCGTTGCTGATCAACATGTACGGCATCACCGAAACCACGGTGCACGTGACCTACCGGCCGTTGTCCCGCGCCGACCTTGACGGTGCCAACAGCTCGCCACTGGGCGAGCCGATTGCCGACCTGCGCTGGTACGTGCTCGACCCACGCCTGAACCCGGTGGCCAAGGGCTGCGTCGGCGAGCTGTACGTCGGCGGTGCCGGTCTGGCGCGGGGTTATCACCAGCGCGCCGATCTGACCGCCACGCGGTTTGTCCCGGACCTGTTCGCCGCCGAGGCGGGTGCACGCCTGTATCGCACCGGCGATCTGGCGCGCTATTGCGCCGATGGCAGCATCGAGTACGCCGGACGCATCGACCATCAAGTGAAGATTCGTGGCTTCCGCATTGAGCTGGGGGAAATCCAGGATCGTCTGCAAAGTCACCCGGCCATTGAACAGGCGCTGGTGCTGGCGCCCGAGATCAATGGCAGTCAGCAACTGGTCGCCTGGTTCACCGTCACCCAGGACGTCGCCGATTTGCGTCAGTCGCTGCGTGAACATTTGCAGGCCGGTCTGCCGGATTACATGGTGCCGGCGCATTTGCTCAAGCTTGATCAGTGGCCGCTGACCAGCAACGGCAAGCTCGACCGCAATGCGTTGCCCAAGCCTGATGCTGCCCTGGCGCAACAGGTTTACACGGCGCCGGTGGACGACCTGCAAGCCGAGTTGGCGGCGATCTGGCAAGACGTGCTCAAGCTTGAGCGCGTGGGGATCGACGACAACTTCTTCGAGCTGGGCGGCGATTCGATCATCTCGATTCAGGTGGTCAGCCGTGCGCGTCAGGCCGGGATTCGTATTACCCCGCGTGACCTGTTTCAACACCAGACCGTGCAGAGTCTGGCGAAGGTCGCGCAGCGCAGCGCCGGTCTGGTCATCGATCAGGGACCGGTGCGCGGTGATGTACTGCTGACACCGATCCAGCACTGGTTTTTCGAGCAGGCCATCGAGGCCCGGGACCACTGGAACCAATCGGTGCTGCTGGAACTTCGCGAGCCACTCGACAGCGCGTGCCTGCAACAGGCATTGGCCGCGTTGCTGGAACATCACGACGCGCTACGCCTGCGTTTGCATCAGGTGAATGGCGTGTGGCAGCAGGCTCAGGCCGAACACTGGAGCAGCGCCGAACTGCTGTGGCAGCGTCAGGCTGCGAACGCCGACGAGCTGCTTGAGCACTGCAACGCCGCACAGGCCAGCCTGAATTTGCACGATGGCCCATTGTTGCGTGCCTTGCTGGTGGACATGGGCGCGGCCGGTCAGCGCTTGCTGCTGGTGGTGCATCATTTGGCGGTGGACGGTATGTCCTGGCGTCTGTTGCTCGAAGATTTGCAAACGGCCTACGACCAGGCGCGTCAGGCTCAACCCCTGCGCCTGCCGGCCAAATCCAGCGCCTATCAAGCCTGGGCGGCGCGTTTGCAGCTGCATGCGCAAAGTCCCGCACTGGCGAGCCAAGCGGCTTACTGGCAGCGCCAATACCACGACGTGATGGTGGACCTTCCCGCCGATAATCCGCAAGGCAGCCTCGCCAGCCAACACGCCGTGAGTGTTGAAACCGTGCTCGACAGCACCTTCACCCGCCAACTGCTGCAAGACGCACCAGCGGCGTATCGCACGCAGGTCAACGACCTGTTGCTGACGGCGTTGGCGCGGGTGTTGGGCGACTGGACCGGCCAGCCTTCGACCCTGGTCAAACTGGAAGGTCACGGCCGCGAAGACCTGTTCGACGACATCGACCTGACCCGCACCGTGGGCTGGTTCACCTCGATCTTCCCGGTCAAGTTGACCCCGGCCAGCGATCTGGCCGGGAGCATCAAGGCGGTCAAGGAACAACTGCGCGCGGTGCCGGACAAGGGCATCGGCTTCGGCATCCTGCGGTATCTGGCGCAGGCCGGTCTTGAGGATTTGCCGCAGCCGCAGATCACGTTCAACTACATGGGCCAGTTCGATGCCAGTTTCGATGAGCAGGCACCGTGGCGCCCGGCCCGTGAAAGCGGGGGCGCCGAGCAGGGCGCTTCGGCCGCGCTGGACCGTGGCCTGAGTATTAACGGTCAGGTGTACGCCGGGCAACTGCGCCTGAGCTGGACCTTCAGCCGCGACGTATTTGCCGAGCATACCGTGCAGCGTCTGGCCGAGGCCTACGCTGGCGAACTGCAACAGCTGATCGAACACTGCCTGAGCGGTGCCGGTGGCCTGACGCCGAGTGACGTGCCGCTGGTCAGCGTCGATCAGGCGCAACTCGATGCACTGCCACTGGCGGCGCGTGAGATCGAAAACATCTTCCCGCTGTCGCCGATGCAGGAAGGCATGTTGTTCCACAGCCTGTTCGCCCCGGATGCCGGCGCCTACATCCCGCAAATGCGCGTGGACGTACAGGGCATTGACGTCGAGGCGTTCCGCAGCGCCTGGCAACAGACGCTGGAAAACCATGAAGTGTTGCGCGCCGCGTTCTTCAGCGAGAGCAATGGCTCGCGCCCGCTGCAAGTGATTCTGGCCAACGCCACGTTGCCGGTGACCGTGCTCGATTGGCGCAAGGAAGTGGATCAGGCACACGCCCTGGAACGTCTGGCCGAAGACGATCGCCTGCGCGGTTTCGACCTGGCAGCCGCGCCGTTGCTGCGCCTGACCTTGGTGCAGACCGCGAACGACACCCATCACCTGATCTTCACCAACCACCACATTCTGCTGGACGGCTGGAGCACCTCGCAGCTGTTCGGCGAAGTGTTGCAGCGTTACTCCGGCGTGATGTCGGTGGCGAGCGGCGGTCGTTATCGCGATTACATGACGTGGCTGGGCGGACGTGATCGCGCCGCGTGCGAAGCGTTCTGGCTGGAGCAGTTGCAGGCGTTCAACGAGCCGACACGTTTGGCCGGCGCGATGCCGGGACCGGTCGCAGGGCAGAGCGATAGTCATCGCACCGTTCACCTGAGCCTGGACCGGGCGGCCAGCGAACGCCTGAGCGGCTTTGCCCGTCAGGCCCGCGTGACACCGAACACCTTGCTGCAAGCGGCGTGGCTGTTGCTGTTGCAGCGCTACACCGGCCAGCGCACCGTCGCGTTCGGCGCCACGGTGTCGGGTCGTCCGAGCGAGTTGCAGGGGATCGAGCAGCAAGTCGGCCTGTTCATCAACACCTTGCCGGTGATCGCCACGCCGCATCCCGAGCGCACGGTCAGCCAATGGGTGGACGAGGTGCAGGCGCTCAATCTCAAACTGCGCGATGTCGAATACACGCCGCTGGCCGATGTGCAGCGTTGGGCCGGGCACTCCGGCGAGTCGCTGTTCGACACGCTGCTGGTGTTCGAAAACTACCCGGTCGCCGAGGCGCTGGAGGGCGGTAATCCGAGTGCGCTGAAGTTCTCGGGTATCAGCAATCACGATCAAACCAGTTTCCCGCTGGCCATCGCCGCCGAGCTGGGCGAGTGCCTGGACCTGCGTTTCAATTACGACACCGCGCTGTTTACCTGCGAGGCCATCGACGGCCTGAGCAAGCGTCTGGTAGCGTTGCTCGATGCCATGGTGCGCGAACCGCAACTAGCCTTGGGTCGCCTGAGCCTGCTCGACGCCGCGCAGACCGAGCAACAAGTGCAAGGCTTCAACGACACCGCCGTGACCTGGCCCGACGTGCGCCCGGTCCACCTGTGCTTCGAAGCCCAGGTGCTGAAAACCCCGGACGCCCAGGCGTTGGTGTTTGCCGGTCAGAGCCTGACGTATCGCCAACTCAACCAGCAGGCCAACCGCCTGGCGCACTACCTGCGCGCCCAAGGTGTCGGTGCCGAAGTGCTGGTGGGGATTGCCGCCGAGCGTTCGCTGGAACTAGTGATCGGTCTGCTGGCGATCATGAAAGCCGGCGGTGCCTATGTACCGCTGGACCCGGATTACCCGCGCGAGCGCCTGGAGCACATGTTTGAGGACAGCGGCGTGCACGTGCTGTTGACCCAGCGTTATCTGCTGGCGCAATTGCCGATTCCCGCCGGGACCACGGCGATCTGCCTGGACGACAGCGCTCAGCTGGTCGAAGGCTTGAGCGACGAAAACCTGCCGTGCGTGGTCGAGCTGCAATCGCTGGCCTACATGATTTACACCTCCGGCTCCACCGGCAAACCGAAGGGTGCGGCCAACCGTCACGATGCGTTGTACAACCGCATCGAGTGGATGCAGGGCGCGTACCCGCTGGACGGTCGCGACACCGTGCTGCAAAAGACACCGTTCAGTTTTGACGTGTCGGTGTGGGAATTCTTCTGGCCGCTGATGGTCGGTGCGCGCCTTGCGGTGGCCGAACCGGGCGCCCATCGCGACCCGGCGCAGCTGGTGCGTTTGATCGAGCAATATCAGGTGAGCACCCTGCATTTCGTGCCGTCGATGTTGCAGGCATTTGTTCAGGGCGAGGGCTTTGAGCGTTGCGCCAGCCTGCGGCAGATCATGTGCAGCGGCGAAGCGTTGTCGGCGGATTTGCAGAACAGCCTGTTCCGCGTGCTGCCCGGCGTCGGTTTGTACAACCTGTACGGGCCGACCGAAGCGGCCATCGACGTGACCCACTGGACGTGCGTCGATGACGGCTCGATCAGCGTGCCGATCGGTTACCCGATTGCCAACCTGGTGACCTACATTCTCGATGACAGCCTGCAACCGCAAGTGGCGGGCTGCGTCGGTGAGCTGTACTTGGGCGGCATCGGTCTGGCGCGGGGTTACCATCGCCGTCCGGACCTGACGGCCGAGCGTTTTGTTGCCAGCCCGTTCGGCGCACAGGGCGAGCGGCTGTATCGCACCGGCGACCTGGCGCGTTATCGCGATGACGGCGTGATCGAATACGTCGGCCGCATCGACCATCAAGTGAAGATCCGTGGCTTGCGTATCGAACTGGGTGAAATCGAAGCCTGCCTGCTGGAACATCCACAGGTGCGCGAGGCGGTGGTGATCGCGCTGGATGTCGGTAAATCCAAGCAACTGGTGGCTTACGTGGTCGGCCAGTCGCTGGCACTCGATGGGCTGAAGCAGCACCTGCGCAACGCGTTGCCCGAGCACATGCAACCGAGCCATGTGATGTTGCTGGAGCAACTGCCGGTGACGCCGAACGGCAAGCTCGATCGCCGCGCCTTACCGCAACCCGATCAGCAGGTTGGTGAATACGTCGCGCCGCGCAATGCCGTGGAGGCGACGCTGCAAGAAGTCTGGCAGGCGCTGTTCGAAGTGCCGGTCGGGATTCAGGACAACTTCTTCGAACTGGGCGGCGACTCCATCGTGTCGATCCAGGCGGTCAGCCGTGCGCGCAAGGCTGGCCTGAGCATTTCGCCGAAGCACGTGTTCAGTCACCCGACCATCGCCGAACTGGCGACCGTCACCCAGGCTGTGGACGCCGAGGAAGCCGCGCCGGTTGTGGCTGCACCGACGCTGAAAATCGAACTGAGCGCAGCGCAATATCAGGCGCTGGATTTGACGGCAGATGAGGTGGACGACGTTTATCCACTGTCGCCGATGCAGCAGGGCATGCTGTTCCACTCGGTGCAGGACGGCGACTCGGGGCTGTACGTCAACCAGATCGAAGTGGGCGTGCGTGGCGTTGACGGTCCGCGTTTCCGCGAAGCCTGGGCCGATGCCGCGCAGCGTCACGCGATCCTGCGCACCGCGTTCCTGTGGGAGGGCGACAAGGAGCCGCTGCAAGTGGTGCTGCGCAACGCTCCGGCGCTGCTGACCGAGCTGGACTGGCGCGGTCTGGATAACCAGCCCGAGCGTGTGCGCCAATTGGCCGCCGATGAACGTGAACGTGGCTTCTCGCTGAACCGCGCGCCGTTGTTGCGCCTGCTGCTGGTGCGTCTGGAAGACGACCGTTATCGGCTGATCTGGACCTATCACCACATCCTCATGGACGGCTGGAGTGTGTCGCGCCTGATCGGTGAAGTGCTGCGTCATTACAGTGGCGACGCGCAGGAACCGGTGGCCGCGTATCGCGACTATATCGACTGGCTCGGCCAGCAAGTCGCCGAGGCCAGCGAAGCGTTCTGGAAAGACAAACTCAATGCCCTCGAAGGCGCCACGCACCTGGCCCGCGCATTGCCAGTGAAGGCGCCGCAAGCGGGTTATCACGCGATTTACACGCACCTGAATGCGCAGCAGACCGCACGTTTGCAGGCGTTTGCCCAGCAACAGCAAGTGACGCTCAATACCCTGGTGCAAGCCGCGTGGCTGCTGCTGTTGCAGCGTTATACCGGCCAGCGCACGGTGACGTTCGGCGCCACGGTGTCGGGCCGACCGGAAACCCTCAACGGTTCGGAGAACATGCTCGGGCTGTTCATCAACACCTTGCCGGTGGTCAACAGCGTGCCGACCGAGGCGAGCGTCGGTGACTGGCTGCGCGAGATCCAGGCCTACAACCTCGACATCCGCGACTTCCAGCAAACCCCGCTCAGCGACATTCAACGCTGGGCCGGGCAGGGCGGGCAGTCGCTCTTCGACAGCATCATCGTTTTCGAAAACCAGCCGGTGGACCGCACGTTGCGCGAGTGGAACGGTGATTCCCTGCGCTTCGAAGACGTCTCCGATTTCGGCCTGACCAGCTTTGCGATGGACTTGATGGTCAGCCTCGATGAAGGGCTGCGCATCGAGTACATGCACCAGCGCGATCAGTTCGGCCTCGCCACTGTCGAAGTGCTGCGCAGCCACATGGAAAGCCTGATGCAACGTCTGTGCGACAACGCCGGGCGCGCCGTCGGCGAGATCGGTTTGCTGACGCTGGACCAAGGCCGGCAACTGGACGGCGAGCTGCCGATGCTGGCCGACGACCACGAACGGCCGGTGCACGAGCTGATCCGTGAGCGAGCGCGGCTGCAACCGGAGCACACCGCGTTGGTGCTCAGCTACGCCGACCGCGACGCCGAACAGTTGAGTTATGCCGAGCTGGATCGTCGTTCCGACGCACTCGCGGTGCACCTGCTGGAGCAGGGTGTGCAGGCCGAAGACGTGATCGGCGTGTTCATGGAGCGCTCGCTGGAACTGGTGGTTTCGCTGCTGGCGGTGATGAAGTGCGGCGCCGCTTACGTGCCGCTGGACCCGCAATATCCGCAGGAACGCCTGCGCTACATGATGGCCGACAGCGACATGCGTTTGCTGCTGACCCAGGAGCGTTTGCGTGACACGGCGCAGCTCAATCCGGGCACGCCGATGGTCGCCGTGGATCGCTTGAACCTCGACATCGAGGTGACGGCACCGCAAAACAACGTACACGCCGAGCAACTGGCCTACCTGATTTACACCTCGGGCTCGACCGGCAAACCGAAAAGCGTCGCCGTGGCCCACGGGCCGTTGAGCATGCACGTGCAGGCGATTGCCGAGCTGTACGAAATGGACCCCGCCAACCGTGAACTGCATTTCATGTCGTTCGCCTTCGACGGTGCCCATGAACGCTGGATCACCGCGCTGATCAGCGGTTCGACCCTGGTGGTGCGCGACAACACCTTGTGGACCGCCGAACAGACCCTGGCGGTGTTGCATCGCCAGCGCATCACCGTCGCCTGTTTCCCGCCGGCGTACTTGCTGCAACTGGCCGAACACGCCGAGTTGCAGGGCGGTGATCCGCCAACCGTGCGCATCTATTGCTTCGGTGGCGATGCGGTGCCGGACGCCACGTTCGAGCGGGTCAAGCACACGCTCAAACCGCAATACCTGGTGAATGGTTACGGTCCGACGGAAACCGTGGTCACGCCGCTGCTGTGGAAAATCGCTGCCGACGGTCACTGCGAGGCGATGTATGCGCCGATTGGCCGCCGCGTCGGCACCCGCAGCCTGCATGTGCTGGACATGGACCTCAATCCGTTGCCGGTGGGCATGGTCGGCGAACTGTACATCGGCGGTCGTGGCGTTGCGCGTGGCTACCACCGTCACCCGTGGCAAACCGCCGAGCGTTTTGTCGCCGACCCGTTCAGCCGCGACGGCGGTCGCTTGTACCGCACCGGTGACCTGGTGCGCCGCCGCGAGGATGGCGTGTTCGATTACGTGGGGCGCATCGACCATCAGGTCAAAGTGCGCGGCTTCCGCATCGAACTGGGCGAAATCGAAGCTCGTCTGCGCGAGCAAGTCGGGGTCAATGACGCGCTGGTGGTGGTGCGTGACGGCGGGCAGGGGCCGCAACTGATCGGCTATGTGGTCGCGGCTGAAGACGACGGCCTGGGCCTGCGTTGTCAGGCGGCCCTGCGTGAAAGCCTGCCGGATTACATGGTGCCGACGCAGGTCGTGGTGTTGCCGCGTTTCCCGCTGACACCGAACGGCAAGCTTGACCGCAAGGCCTTGCCCGACCCGACCTTCGAGGGCCGCGACTACGTGGCCCCGCGCACACCGCTGGAATGGGCGCTGGCCGAGATCTGGCAGCAAGTGCTGGGCGTCGACAAAGTCGGCATCACCGACAACTTCTTCGAGTTGGGCGGCGACTCGCTGCGCACCCTCAAAGTGATCTCGAAGGTGCGGGCGCTGAACGAGCCGGGCTTCCAGTTGAAACTGCGCGACATGATGGCCAAACCGACCATCGCCGGGTTGTCCGGTGTCGATGAGCAACCGCTCAAACAGAGCCCGGAACCGTTGCTGCTGTTGAACCAGCCGGTGGACGATCAACCGGCGCTGTTCTGCCTGCACGCCGGGTTCGGCACGGTGTTCGACTACGAACCGCTGGCCCGTCGACTGGAAGGCCAGCGCACGGTGTATGGCGTGCAATGCCGCATGTTGCTCGACCGTCAGTGGCACGACACTTCGCTGCAGCAAATGGCTGCGGACTACGTCGAAGCAATCCGCCGCAAGCAACCGCAAGGCCCGTATCACTTGCTGGGCTGGTCGTTGGGCGGGGCGTTGGCGTTGATGGTCGGCGACCTGCTTGAACAGCAGGGCCAGCGTGTGGCATTCGTCGGCCTGGTGGACAGCTTTGTGCCGACCCAGGCCAACGCCGTCGCCAGTGTGGATGAGTGGCGGGCGGACCTGCGCGAGTTCCTCGGTGCGACCTTGAGCATGGACAGCGATGCCATTGCCCAGGCGTTGAGTGTCGAAACCACGGGTGATCAGGACGCTGTCGCACGGATCATTCGCACGGTGATCGACACCGAAGGCGAGCAGGCCAGCGGTTACGCATTTCTGGGGGCCGATGAGTTGGCGCAGACGTTCATGGTCAGCACGCGCTTGAAGGCGTTGTCGCGGCAGGTCGAGACCTTGCCGCTGCCGCACGCCGAACTGTGTTGCTGGTGGGCCGATGGCAACTCGACGGCCGAACGCGCGACGCTGGAGCGTCAGCAACCACGGCTGCGCAAAGTGCAAACCGTCGCCGCCAGCCACTTCGATATCCTGCAACGGGATGAATGCCTGAGCGCTGTGGTGACGGCACTCGGTCGCGAGGTGGTGGCGCAGGACTAAGGTTTTACCGCGCCAAAACAAGCTCGCCCTAATGAACGGCCCTCACGGTTCGTTTATAGGGCGAGCTTTTTATTTTTTGGAGACCACCGCCCATGGCACTGCACCCGGACATCGAAGGTTTTCTGGAACTGGCCGAGTTCGGCCGCCTCACCGGCAAAAGCCTGCCCATGCACGAGCTGGACCCGACCGAAGCGCGCCAGCAATTCGAACAAACCTCGCAGCTGCTCGACGCCGCACCGATGGGCGCGCTGACCGTGACGGCGGTCAGCATTCCGGCCCGCGATGGCCATCTGCTCAATGCTCGCCTCTACGCTCGGCCGTCGCTGGGCACGCAGGAGCGCCCGGTGCTGCTGTATTTCCATGGTGGCGGTTACGTGGTCGGCAGCCTCGATTCCCACGACACCCTGTGCCGGCGACTGGCGCTGGCGGGTGGTTTTGCGGTGCTGTCGGCGGATTATCGACTGGCCCCGGAACACCGTTTTCCTGTCGCCTACGAGGATGCCGAAGACGTGACGCGCTGGCTTGCCACCACCGGCGCCGGTGCCTTAGGGCTGGACCCTGCACGTATCGCATTGGCGGGAGACAGCGTCGGCGGCAGCCTGGTGGCTTCCTTGTCGATTGCTATCGCCCAGAACCCGCAGGCCTGGCTGCTCACGCCACGGCTGCAAGTGCTGTTGTACCCGGTGATCGACGCCGTGGAAAAACGCCCGTCGCTTGCACGTTTCGCTGAAGGCTACCTGCTGGAAGCGATCACACTGGAATGGTTCTATCAGCAGTATCAACGCAGCGTTGATGATCGCCGCGACTGGCGCTTTTCCCCGTTGTTCGCCGAGACCCTGCAAGGGCTGACACCGACCTTACTGTGGCTGGCCGAATACGACCCGCTGCTTGATGAAGGTCTGGCCTGGGCCGAAAAGCTGCGTGCCGCCGAACAACCCATAGTGCTGGACGTGAAAGCCGGAATGACCCACGACTTCGCACGGATGGGGGAGATGGTCCAGGAAGTGCCAGCGATGCTGGAGCAACTGGCGGCGCAGATCACAGAAAGCCTGTGTTGATGCGTGATCTGTAGGAGCCGGCTTGCCGGCGATGGCCCCACCGCGGTGAATCAGGCAAACCGTGGCGATGCCATCGCCAGCAAGCCGGCTCCTACAATTTAGCGGAGGTCCCGTAGGAGCCGGCTTGCCGGCGATGGCATCACCACGGTGAATCAGACGATCCGTATCGCCCGCATCGTCGGAACGCCGCCCGCAGCAAGCCGGCTCCTACAACCTACGCAACTCCTGTAGGAGCCGGCTTGCTGGCGATAAACGATAACGCGGTCTACCTGACCGAAACCGCACAACCTCCTGCTTTTCCAGACAATCCAGCACCCGATTCATCGCCAATTCCGCCAGCAAGATGACTTGCGAAATGCCAAATTTTGAATAATGGCATTATGATGTTGTTGCAGATGACGGCTCAGGTAGCCTGTACATCGCAGACTGCAAAGCCAGTTTCACACCGCTGACGGTGATTTCCGGCGGCTGCAAACCATCCAACCTCAAGAAGCAAGGACGCTCTATGCGCACTCTGTTTAAGCTTTGGCTCGGCGCGACTATCGTTTCGCTGACCCTCTATCTTCCGTTCTATGTGTTCTCCAACAACGCCATCGACGCTGTCGAAGAGCTGACTCCCATTGACCTGATTCCGGTGACCGGGATGAAGGGCCAAGACCCGGAACAACGAGAGAACATGCTGAAAAGGATGGGTATCGATACGTCCATGGAGCTTGAGGATGCCTTGGACGACAATGATCGTTTGTCTAATGTCGATATCGATTACGTCGACACCGATGAAGCCCGGCAGGTCGAGTTGTCCAGTGGTCTCAAACTCGTGGCGGCAACAGCAGATATTGATGGTGGCAAGCAACTGAAGATCGTTTTCGGCGTTGTGCCGAAGCGCTTTCTGAAAAGTGCCGCTGGCGTTGCAGGTATCGTTGCTTTCCAGATTACCGATGGCAAGCATTCACTTGAGATCATCCATGGCTTGTCTGATGAGCTCTATCTGTGGACGTTGTTTGAGCCCACTGGAAAGGGCGGCGTCGAGTCCGTCGATCGAATGGTTCATCTGTTCGATGCGCATGTCGCCAGAATCGAAGAAGACAAACGTGCC
This sequence comes from Pseudomonas sp. BF-RE-25, assembly GCF_019956105.1. NCBI lineage: Bacteria > Pseudomonadati > Pseudomonadota > Gammaproteobacteria > Pseudomonadales > Pseudomonadaceae > Pseudomonas > Pseudomonas sp. BF-RE-25. The sequence continues at coordinate 62,252 of NZ_JAHBDB010000012.1, read as the reverse complement.
CGTGAGCAGGACCAAGCTGCGCAGGCGAATGCCCAACGCTCAACCCAGGCAGTAGACACTCAGGCAGCTGCGCCACAGGCTCGCCAATTCGAGAGCCGCACCGTCGCGGGTAATCCGAGCCCTGAACAGGTCATTATTTTCCAGTGGGAAGGTCAACCTGCTTACTGTGCGGATGAAGGGGCCGATGGCCCTAATTGCCATGGCGATGGTGCCGCCTTCATTGGGCAGGGGGGGCACAAGGACTATATGGATTCCGGCAGTGCGCTCTGCATTGCAGGTGAGCCGGATTGCAAGCTTCCACAGTATTTTCCGGAAGACGTTCGAGGATAGTCGGCGTAGACGCTCTGGCCAGCAGCGCCCCTGGGCGCTGTATTGAAATCAAGTACCCCGGTCATACCAATCCCCAAAAACAAAACCGGGCCGCAAGCGGCCCGGTGTTGTTCAACATTTAACCTGCACAGCAATCAATAATTAGCCCGCAACGTCAACGTCAGATTACGCGGGTCACCATAGAAGTTAGTCCCCCACGAAGCATCCACGCGATCGTAGTACTTTTTATCAAACAGGTTGTTGCCGGTCAGTGTCGCCGACAGGTTCTCGTTGAACTTGTAGCCCACCTGCGCGGTGGCGATGCCGTAGCCGCTTTGTTCGAAGCGCACTTCACGCTGGTACCAGGTCTTGCTGACCACACGCACGCCGCCGCCGACGCTGAAGTCTTTGAGTGGGCCGTCGGCGAATTCGTATTTGGTCCACAGGTTGAAGTTGTGCTTCGGCGTGATGGTGCTGAAGGTGCTGCCTTCGGTCGCGTCGTCAGATTTCAACAATTTGGTGGTGGTGAAGGCGTAACCGGTGACGATGCTCCAGTTGTCGGTCAGGTTACCGCTCAACTCGGTTTCCCAGCCCTGGCTGCGCGCCTTGCCTTGTGCTTCGTTTCCACCGGTGTCGGCGTTGAATTGAGCACGGTTTTCATCGTAGATGCGGAACATCGCAACGCTGGCATTCAGGCGGCCGTCATAGAACTCGCGCTTGAGGCCGATTTCATATTGCTTGCCTTTACGCGGTCCGATGGGCGAGTTGTCGCTGCCGAGCTCGCTTTGTGGCTTGAACACGCCGGTGTAGCTGGCGTAGGCCGACAGTTCCGGGGTCAGTTTGGCAATGATGGCGCCATAAGGCACGACCTTGCGGTTGATGCTGGTGTGGGCTTCGCCGAAGCTGTTGAAGAAGGCGTTGGCGTTTTTCGCGTCGCTTTCGTACCAGGTCACGCGGCTGCCGCCGATCACGTCGAGCCAGTCAGTGACGTTGAACTTGGCGCGGGTATAGAGGCCGTACTGGTCGGATTTTGACCAGTTGCCGTTGACCCGCTCATAGTCGTTCTTGGGAATATCGATACTGCCCGGGTTGTAGACGTTGATCGGGAAGTACTCGCCGCCGCCGTATTCGAAGTCTTTGTCGAGATGCTGGTACTCGGCGCCCACGGTGAACTCGTGTCTGCGATCCGCGAATTCGAACGGCGTGGTGACGAAGCTGTCGACGCCGATGGTTTTGATGTGGGTGTAGTAGTCATACGCCACGGCCCAGCTGTCACCGGTATCAGGATCGACTGCACCGTCGGCCCAGGTGAAGTTTCGCTGCGGCGTTTCCGCATCGCGGTAGGTGACGGTGGTCTTGAACTGACCGCCGTTGTCCAGCGCGTGATCGACCTCGGCGAAGGACTCCCAGACTTTCTCGTTCAGGGTGTTCCACTTGGCATCGACGAAGGTCGAGCGCGACACGTCCAGCAACTTGCCGTCGGCAAAGGCCGGCAAGCCGAACGCCGGGGTGGAGTGGTTTTGCTGGTAGGCGCCGCCCACCGACAGGGTGGTGGATGGGTCGAGGTCGAATTCCAGGCGACCGTACACCATCGGGCGTTCGTTCTGGGCGGAGTCGACGAAGGATTTGTTGTTTTCGTACGCGGTGATGAAGCGACCGCGTACGGTGCCTTGATCGTTCAACGGGCCGGTGACGTCTACCATCGAGCGGTAGTGGTCATAGGAACCTGCGCCCAGCTCGCCGCCGAGGGCGAATTTGTTCAGGGCGCGCTTGCGCACCACGTTGATGGTGCCGCCGGGTTCGCCAGCGCCTTGATACAGGCCGGATGGGCCGCGCAACACTTCGACACGATCGTACATCGCGAGGTCGAAGCTGGTGCCCATGTCGCCCTGGCCGGTCGGTTGCGATACGCCGTCAACCTGCACCTGGTCGACGAGGAAACCGCGCATGTAGACGTCGTTCAGGCTGGAGCCGGAGTTGTACGTCTTGATGGTGACGCCGGTGACCTGGCGCATCGCGTCTTGCAGGCTGTTCATGTTCTGGTCGTCCATGCGCTGGCGCGTGACGACGGACACTGACTGCGGGATGTCCTTGAGCTTGATGTTGCCCTTGCCGATGCTCACTTGATCGGAGGTGTAGGAATGCGTGCCTTCGGTGGTAGGCCCCGGCGCCACGCCGGAAATGGCGGTCGCACCCAGTTGCAGCGCACTGGAGTTACCCGCGACCGGAATCAGCGAAACGGTGTTGCCAGTCAGTTGAAACGTAATGCCGCTCCCCAGCAGCAACGTATTCAATGCCTGTTCCGGCTCCAGATTGCCGGAAACCGCCGTGGACTTGAGGCCGTTGACCATGTCCTGGCTGTAAAGAATCTGCAGGTCGGTCTGTTGACCCAGTTGCTGCAGCGCGCTGGCCAGCGACTGCGCAGGCACGTTGACGTTCACCGGCGCGGCCTGGACCTGAGAGGTGCCCAGCAGCAACAGGGTCAGCAACGCACCCGGTACGACTGTTCGGAATTTCTTTTGCGGCGCGATGGCCAGTGCCAACGGCGCGCGGGACAGGGTAGGGCTTTGCATTGCTCAAATCGCTCCTAAGGTGTGCAGATTTTTTTAGTTAATGATAATTATTATTAGACGCATCACCCCGACGAAACCGGAAAACAAACTCCGAAAATCGTCGAGGTATTGGGATTCAATGGAGCTCAGGCGGTCGCCCGTTCCGTCACCACACGGCCCGATTCCATGCGCACCAGTTGATCGGCCATGTCGAAATAGCGGTCGTCGTGGGAGATGACGATGATGGTTTTGCCAAGGCGCTTCAGGTCCGGAAGCAGCTCGGTGTAGAAGATCCGGCGGAAGGTCGGGTCCTGGTCGGCCGCCCATTCGTCAAACACCAGCACCGGGCGTTCTTCCAGCCAGGCATTGACCAGTGCCAGGCGTTTACGCTGGCCGGTGGACAGGTCGGTGGTGGTGAAACTGCCGTCCTTGACGCTGACCTTGTGCGCGATTTCCAGGCGTTGCAGGTATTTGTTGGCGTCTTCGGGAATGTGCTGATCGCCCTGCACCACGTCATCGAACAGGTAGTAGTCGGCAAAAATCGTGGTGAACAGTTGGCGGTAGTCGTCACGGTTCTGCGCATCGACACCTTCGCCGTTGAGCAGGATTGCACCTTGTTGCGGCGCATAAAGTCCCAGCAACAACTTGATCAGCGTGGTCTTGCCGCAGCCGTTTTCGCCGACGATGAAAATGATGTCGCCCTGTTCGATGGTCAGGTTCACCGGCCCCAGGCGGAACGCTTCGCTGCCCGGTGCGGCCGGGAAGGCATAGCTGACGTTGTCCAGTTGCAAGCTGTTGACCACGGCCGGTTTTTTGCCGGTGTCGTTGAGCAGCAAGTGCGGCTCGGGCGAGGAAAACCGGCTCGACAGTTCGGCGATGCGGCGGAAGGCAATCCGCGCCCGGCTGACCACCGGCAAGGTGCCGACCAGATGCTCGATGGGGCCTTTCATGTACAGCAGCACCAGGACGAAGCCACTCATCACCGACTTGTCGGCGCTGGGCCAGAACGATTGCAGGGCCAGCGCCAGGCCGATGACCACGAAGAACAGCATCGACCCCAGCGTCTTGGCGATCACGAAGGTATTGATCGAACGCACCTGGGTGTTGCAGATGAAGTCTGCCGTGCCCTGAATGCCCGAGGTGAACATGCGCTGGCGGCGCGGACGGTGAATGCGCAGTTCCTTGGCGCCGCCGGCGATGGCGTTGTAGTGCTTTTGCAATTCGTCTTCGGCGTCACGGGCGGCCATGAAGCCCTTGATACCCTTGCCTTGTGCGTAAAACTGGATGCCGGTGCCGATGGCGATTGCCAGCACCATCATCAGGAACATCGGCCACGACAACAGGGCCAGGTAGCCCATGCAGCCTAGGGTCACGGTCAGGGAAATGGCCAGCGGCGCGAAGGCAAACGCGAAGTCGCTGATGGTGTCGACGTCATGGGTCAGCACCGGGATCAGTCGGTGGCTGCGATAGCGTTCGATCTGTTCGATGGGTGCCGACAGCACCTTTTCCCCCAGCTCTTTGCGCAGCTTGGCGATGATGTGCTGGCCGACGTAATTGGTGCCGATGTCCGAGCAGATCGAACTCGTCAGCGCCAACAGGCAAAGGCTGCCGAACAGTGCGACCACGCCTTGGGTCAGGCCGCTTTCCGAATGCAGGGCATTGTTGATCGTGGCCAGCAGCACCGTCACGCTCAGACCGCCCACCATGCCCAGAATGATCGACAGGCTGACCACCAGCCGGAACGGTTTCAGGAGGGTGAACAATTCATGAATTGCACCGCGCGTAGGCTGGGTCATGAGGAAAGGGTTCCTTGGGTCTTGAGGCAGATACCCAGAAGAACGTGTGGCCAGGCGTTTAATTTAGACGGCCGCCGACTGGCGGCGGTCAGGGGGAAGGGGTGTCAGCCTTTGGACGGCAGATCGCGCACGACGCGGAAACCGATCCAGTCGCCACGGGTTTGCGGGTAGATGTTGTTGCGGTTGCCGGAACGCGAGAACACCGGCGCTTCGCCCCAGTCATTGCCGCGAATCTGCAAGGCTTCGCAGTTGGGTTCGACCCAGGCGCTGCCGTCGGTGGGGGCGCCTACGTAATCGCTGTGCTCGCAGTCGGCGATCCACTCGTAGACGTTGCCGTGCATGTCGTACATGCCGAAGGCGTTCGGCGGGTAGCTGCCGGCCGGGGAGGTGTAGCTGTAGCCGTCGGTTGGCCCGTAAGTATTGGCATGGGTGGCGATGCTGTACTCGGTGCCTTCATCGAACGGGAACGGGAACGGCCCCGTTGAACCGGCACGGGCGGCGTATTCGCGCTGGGCCTCGCTGACGATGTGGTAGTGCTGGCCGGTCTTGAGGGACAGCCACGCGACATACGCGCTGACCTCGGCAAAGTTCATGCACACCGCCGGCTGACGCGGGCTTTGTGGATAACGCGGTTTGCTGTTGATGCACTCGCGGCCGGGGCGGGTATCGCCGTCGGGAATGGTGATCCCGGTTTCTTTCAGGTACTGGTCCCATTCGCCGGCGGTGATCTGGTAACGGCTCATGGCGAACGGCTTGTCGAACGTCACTTCGTGCATCGGGCCTTCATCGGGTTCGCGACCGACTTCACCTTCCGGCGTGCCCATGGTGAAAGTGCCGGCGGGCAGCACCACCATTTCCGGGCAGTTGCGGCAATCCTTGAACACCTTGCCCGGCAGCGGTGCGGTGGTGGCCTGGGCGGCGCCGGGCAGCGCGGTGCCGAGCAATGCCAGGATTGTCAGTGCCCCGAGTTTTGGGAGCGACAACCCGAGTCTGTGCAGGATGTTTTTCATATGCATTCTCGCTAAAGGAAATCGGTGTTTCAGAGCTTGCTGGCCAACAACGTCATGACGCGGTCGATGTGCGCCTCGGTGTTGAGCAGACCCGGCGACAGGCGAATGATCGGGCCGACATCGCGGTCCACGGCATCGCAGACCACGCGCTGGTCCATCAGGAAATTGGCGACTTCTTCGCAGTCGCGGTTCTTGATCCGGAAGAACGTGAAGCCGGCGGAATACTCGGGCGACAACGGCGTGACAAGCTCCACCGACGGATGCTCCTGCAAGCGCTCTTTCAGGTAGCTGTTGATTTCATGGATGCGCGCCTGAACCTCGGCCTTGCCCAGGTCCAGATGCAACTTGAAGGCTTCGGTCAGTGCCCAGCGGTGTTCAAACGAGTGATAGCCGCCGTAGGTCATCACGGTCGAAAACGTGGTCGCTTCGGAGAACGTCGGGATGGTCGGCGTGAGGTCCTTCATGTCATCGGAGCGCGCGCAGATGATCCCGGTGCCCCGTGGGCCGAACATCCATTTGTGGGTGCCGGCAATGAAGTAGTCGCAATGCATGTCCGGGAAATCGAGGTTTTCCACGCCGAAGCCGTGGACGCCATCGACCACATAAAGGATGCGATCCTTTTCCTCACGGTCGCGGTTTTTCTCGGCGACCAGTTTGCCGATTTCGCCGATGGGCAGCTTCACACCGCTGCCGGAATGCACCCAGGTCATGCCGAGCACGCGGGTCTCGGGGCGAATGTTGCGGGCAATCGAGGCCAGTATTTCTTCGCTCGAGACCTTGTGCGGGTCTTCGAACAATTTGATTTTGCGAACCTTCGTACCGTCCTTTTGCGTGCGGAACTCAAACACGCTGTTGGCGGCGTAGTGCTCATGTTCGCTGGTCAGGATTTCCTGGTCCGGGCGCACGTGAAGGCCGGCGTAAATCATCGCCAGGCCTTCGGTGGTGCTGCCGGTCAGGGCGATCTGCGAGGGCTTGGCTTTCAGGTAACGGCCGGCCCACTCGCGCACGTCTTCTTCCCGGCGTTCGGTTTCGCCGCGATGCCAGTCCATCGCCAGGCCCGGGTTGCGGTCGAGGTTGGCGCGGTGCATCTCGATGGCTTCGCGCACGGGACGCGGGTGTGAGGTCACCAGGAAATTGGCGAAATGCAGGTAATCGGGATCCTGATTGAACAGCTGGCGAAACTGCGCCCATTTGTCTTTGGGCAGCGGTGCCGGCGTGGCGGCCAGTGCCGGCAGGCTGACCGCTGAACCCAGGGGAATGGCGGCCGCGACAATGCCGGCCTGCTTGAGGAATGTACGACGGTTGGTCATGAATTCGGTTCGCTTGGCAAAGTGAATGTCAGTGTTTGGCGACGGGTCTGGAGGACTTCTGCACCTGATCCCAGACGCGCAGGAAATTGCCGCCCCAGAGCTTGGCGATGTCGGCCTCGCTGTAACCGCGGCTGATCAGTTCGGCGGTCACGTTGCGTGCCTCGCTGACGTCTTTCCAGCCGTTCAGGCCGCCACCGTCGTTGAAGTCGGAGCTGATGCCGACGTGATCGATGCCGATTTTTTTCACGGCGTAGTCGATGGCGTCGCCGTAATCCTTGAGGGTGGCCTTGGGTTCTTCATCGACAATGCCGTAGAGCTGACTGGCGTATTCGCCGAAACGCTGTTCCGACCACACGGTGATCACCGGGTCGCCCGGCATCAGCGCCATCTCCAGGCCTTGCAGCGGTTGCAGGTCGAAACGCGCACGCAGGGCGTTGAGTTTGTCCTGGGTGCCCTGGCTCAGCGGCTTGATGTAGGTCGGGAAGCCGACGATCTGCACCACGCCGCCGCTGTTCTTGATCAGCTGCATTTCGCTGTCGCTGAGGTTGCGCGGGATGTCCACCAGCGCCCGTGGCGCCGAGTGCGAGGCGACCATCGGTGCGCGGCTCAATTGGCTGACTTGTTCCAGGGCCTTGGTCGACATTTGCGACACATCGATGATGACCCCGAGGTCGTTCAGGCGATGCACCGCTTGCTTGCCCAGCTCTGACAGGCCGCCCAGCGCATCACGGGAATCATTGAAAAACGGCAGCGGCCGGGACGAATCGGCCCAGGCGTTGTTGCCCACGTAACTGAAACCGAACATGCGCATTCCGCGCGCGGCCCACTTATCCAGGGCGTTGACGTCGTTGCCCAGCGGGTAGGCGTTGAGCATGCTGATGAACACGGCGAACTTGCCCTCGCCGTGCAGGCGTCGGAAATCGTCCGGGGTGTAGGCAATGGCCACCTGATTGGGGAAGTCGCGCACCAGGGTGGTGATGATTTTGTAGCGAGTCTCCTGCTCGTGACGGGCTTCGTCGATGAATCCGGCGGTCGGGCGGTGCGGGGCGTTGTCGCCGTTCCAGATTTCGGGCCAGCCGAAAATGGTCAGCGCCGCGCCGGACAGGCGACCCCGCGCTGTCTTGACCAGGTCGAACTGGCCGCTGCCGTCCTTGTCGGCCTCGTTTTCGGCGGTGCCGAAATCCATGGGCACGGTGATGTGGCTGTCAAACGAGAGGATGCGTTCTTGCAGTTCATCGGCCTGTTTCATCACCGCGACCGGGTAGCCGGGGTTGTCGTTGAACCAGTAATCCCAGGCCGCAAACCCTGCCGCGCCAGCGATGGCCAGCGCCAGGGGCAGGCCAATGAAAAGAGCCTTTTTCGAACGAGGTTTTGTCATTGCCATCTCAGTCAGGTTCGCCGTCGAGGGTGCAGGCGCGGGGGCCTTTGCTATCTGGGGGGAACGAGTGGCCGAGTGGGAAATTTAGTGAGGCTGAGGGCCCCTTCGCGGGCAAGCCTCGCTCCTACAGGTCAACGCACAACCCCTGTAGGAGCGAGGCTTGCCCGCGAAGCTTCTAAATTTGTCGGGGCAACAAACGTTCTAGCTTGGATAAAGCCTGCTCCATGGCTGACACAGGTAGGGCAATGACGATTTCTCGACGATGGTTCCTGGCGGGTCTGGCACTGACCGGTGCCGCCCTGCCTGCGGCGTATTACGGGCATCGCGAACTGACAAAACCGGACCCGACCATTACCCCCGGCGAAGCGTCATTCGACGTCGCGGATGTGGCTGGTCAGCGTTTGGCCAACACCTTGCAGGGCATCTGGGACATTCGCTTCGAGGGGCGTGACGCGGGGCTCGACGGCTTGCCTCGCGAGGGCTTGCAACTGCTGCTCGACGTCGGTCACAAGGGCCGTGGGCTCAACGGTTTTCTCGATACTTTCGAAGCGCTGCGTGCCGCACCGCCACCGCGCTATCGCGTCCTCGGCGATCTGACGGGTGTAGATAACAAAGAGCTGAGCTGGCGCCTGATCGATTCCCGATCCCCGACCGGGACGCCGGACTACGAATTCACCTTCAAGCTGGACGAAGTCTGGGCCGCATTCGGCAATGCCGGCAGCGGCACTTTGAGTGGGCGTGTACTGCGCCTGGATCGTCCGTTGTCCCTGACCGCCCAGGACAACCGTTTCGTCGCGGTCAAACAGGTGTTCCCTGAAGCGCGTGAGCGCACGGGCCTGGGCCCGGCGTTGCTGGCGTGGCTGATTTCGCCCGAGCACCGCTTGTTCCATCAGCTCTGGCACGCCTCCCGCGACAAATGGCACACCTTGTCCGAAGACAAGCGCAACGCCTTGCGCGGCATCGGCTGGCAGCCGGGGCTTCGGGACAAGGAGCGCGATGCGCGCGGGCCGCGCAAGGACCGCAATGGCTCGGGCATCGACTTTTTTTTCATGCACCGGCACATGCTCGGTACCGCGCGCTCCCTGCAAGACTTGCCGTCGTGGCAGCAGTTTCCGTTGCCGCAACCGGAACTGGTGCGTGATCGCCAGGCCTTTGCCCGTTACTTCGACAACCACGACGGCACCGCTTTGCCGCCGGCCTGGCGCGCCGAAGACGATGACGAATACTCGCAATGGGTGGCCGATCTCAAGACCGCTGAGACCTATCACAGCAATTTTCAGGTCTGGGAGTCGCGATACCGTGACCCGCGTTACTTGTCGAAATTGACCTTGGGGCAGTTCGGTTCCGAGGTCGAACTCGGGCTGCATGACTGGCTGCACATGCGCTGGGCGTCGGTGCCCCGCGATCCGTCCAACGGCCAGCCTGTGCCGTTCGCCCGGGATACCGCAGATTTTTCCGCCCGTTGGTTCGCGGCGGAAAACGACTTTCTTGGCGACCCGTTTTCCTCCCATGTGAACCCGGTGTTCTGGCATTTTCATGGCTGGATCGATGACCGCCTCGAAGACTGGTTCCGTGCGCACGAGCGCTTTCATCCGGGGGAAGTCCGTCGGCTGGAGGTCAATGGTGTGCCGTGGTTTGCGCCCGGTCGCTGGGTCGAGATCGACGATCCGTGGCTTGGCCCGAGCACCCACGGCTGCAACACCACGCCGGGGTTGCAGGCGGGCAAGTCGGTGGAAATGGACCCGGAAACCATGAAACTGGCGCTGCGGATTACCTTTGGTGAAGACGAGAAGAAGTTGGAAGACCTGTTCCGCAAGGTGCCGCAACGGCCTTGGTATGCGCGGAATCTGAAGGCTAAACCGATGACCAGTTAATCAGGCGTACCGCGTTATCGTTCAATCGCGAGCAGGCTCGCTCCCACAGTTGATCTCGGGTGTTCACACATAATGTGTTCGCCATAGATCCAATGTGGGAGCGAGCCTGCTCGCGATGGCCATTCTGAGATCGCTGCAAATTACAAAACCTGCCACCCACCCCCAAGCGCCTTGTACAACGCAACACTCGCCTGCAACCTCGCCAACCGCAGCTGCACATTCAAATCCTGCGCGGCATACAGCGTGCGTTGCGTCTCCAGCACCGTCAGCAAATCCTCGGCCCCGGCCTGATAGCGGCTTTGCGCAATGTCGAAAGCCGTTTGCGCCTGATTCAATTCTTCACTTTGCCATTGGCGCTGGGCGTCCAGTCCGCGAATGCCGGTCAGGGCTTTTTCCACGTCGGCAAAGCCGTTGATGATCGCGCCACGGTAGGTTTCCAGCAGTTCTTCCTGGCGCGCCGTGGCTTTATCACGTTCGGCGCTCAGGCGACCGTTGTTGAAAATCGGCGCGACCAATCCGGCGGTGAGGTTGTAGAACGGGCTGCGCAGCACATCGCTGAAGGTGTCGGCGCCAGAACCGATCTGGGCACTCAATGTCACGGTGGGCAGCATTTTCGCCCGGGCCACGGTCACATCGGCGCGTGCGGCCGCCAGCTGCGCTTCGGCGCGAGCGATGTCCGGGCGACGGTTGAGCAACTCGCTGGGCACGCCCGCACCGATGACCGGCCAACTGAGCTGGTCGAAGCGCTGATCGTCGAGCTTCAGTTCCTGAACCGGACGGCCGAGGAGGGCGGCGAGGGTGATCCGCGCTTCTTCGGCTTGTTGCTGCACCAGCGGCAACTGCCGTTGTTGCGCGGCCACCAGGCTTTTTTGCTGGGCCAGTTCCAGTGCCGTGGCAGAGCCTGAGTCGAAGCGGGTTTGTACCAGGTTCAAAACCTTTTGTGCGTTCGCCAGATTGAGCTGCGCGATACGGTGCTGTTCCTGCAATGACAACGCTTGCGCGTAGGTGCTGGCGACCGCACTGAGCAGCGTCAACTCAACCGTATCGCGATCGAACTCACTGGCTCGCAGGCCGAATTGCGCACTGTCGCGGGAGGCGCGCTGGCCGCCCCAGAAATCGATTTCATAACTGGCGCTGAGGCTGGCGTCGAAGTAATCCACCGCCTTGTTGCTGTCGTCGGCGTCCAGTTGGCTGTAGCCGTTGCCGCGCATCAGCTTCTGGCGGTTGGCGTTCCCGGCGGCTTTCACTTCCGGCAACAGCGAACCGCCGGCGATCACGGTGGTGGCCTGGGCATGGCGAACCCGGGCCAGTGCGGCCGCCAGGTCATAACTGCCGACGCGGGCCTGTTCAATCAGTTGATCGAGTTGCGGGCTGCCAAAGTGCGTCCACCACTGGGTGTTCTGCATCAAGGCGTTTTCATGGTGTGCCGAGTGCCAGGTGGGCGGCGGCTGCAGGCCGCTGTCCGGGCGCGGGTCCGGGTTGGCGCACGCGCTGAGCAACACGCAGAGGGTCAACAGGCTGAGTGGCGCTTTCATAGATCGATCATTCACTGGTAAGGGCCGTGACCGGGTCGAGCCGGGCAGCTTTGCGGGCCGGCATGAAGCCGAAGACAACACCGGTGACCAGGGCGCAGCCGAAGGCACCGAGTACCGCTATCAAAGAGAACGCGACGGCCACTTCGCTGAGAATCAGCACGCCGCCGACGATCAGCGCCAGGGCAATGCCGGCGAGGCCGCCGACCACCGAGAGCATCACCGCTTCGGTGAGGAACTGCCGCAGGATGTCGCGCTGACGGGCGCCGGTGGCCATGCGGATGCCGATCTCGCGGGTGCGTTCGCGCACGGTCATGAGCATGATGTTCATCACGCCAATCCCGCCCACCAACAGCGAAATCGCGGCAATAGAACCGAGCATCAGCGACAGGGTGTTTTGCGTGCGCGCTTCGGCCTGAATCATCGCCGCGTTGTTGGTCAGTTCGAAATCCTTTTTGCCGTCGTGCAGGCGCAACATCAACTGCTCGATGGCGGTTTCCGTCTCTTTGACCTTGCGTGCATCGGCCGCCGCGATGGCCACGTATTCGGGGTTGTGGGTGCCGAACAGCCGCACACTCGCGGCGGAATAGGGGATGGCAATGCGGTCGTCGCTGTCGCTGTCACCGGAGCTGGCACCTTTTTCCGCGAGCACGCCGACTACCTGGAAGGGCACGTTTTCGATCAGGATGTACTGGCCGATGGGGTTGGCCACGTCCTTGAGCAATTTGGTCCGTACCTTGTGCCCGATCACTGCGACGGCCGCCGCGTTGCGTTCATCGTCCTGGGTGAAGTAACTGCCTTCCACCACCGGCCAATTGAAGATCGCCGGGAAGTTGGTGTCGTTGCCGCCGACGTAGCTCAAGTGGTCGAGGTTGCCGAAGCGCACCCCGGCCTCCTGGCCGTTGACCGGCATGATGCGCGTCACCTGCGGCAGGCTGCCGACCGCCGCGACGTCATCGAGGGTGATGATGCCCAGCGGTGTTCGCGGGTTCGGTGCCGAGCCGCTGAGGTAAATGATGTTCGAGCCGAACGCGCCCATCTGTGCCATCACCTGGCGCTTGCTGCCTTCGCCGACGGCCAGCATCACCACCACCGACGCGACGCCGATGATGATCCCGAGCAGGGTCAGCGCGGTGCGAAACTTGTTGATCCACATCACCCGCCAGGCCGCGTGTACGGCGTCCACCAGTTCGCCTTTCCAGGCACCGGTGGCCTCCGCGCCTTCGCTCAGGCGCTTGCGCAAATCCACGGCTTGCAGGGCGCCGGGGTTGGCCGAGGTTTGTACGTCAGGGTTGTCGTGGGCGCTGTCGCTGATGATCAGCCCGTCGCGGATTTCGATGATGCGTTTGGCCCGGGCCGCGACTTCGCGGTCGTGGGTGATAAGGATCACCACGTGGCCCTGGCTCGCCAGTTCATCCAGCAACGTCATCACCTCGGCGCCGCTGTGGCTGTCGAGGGCGCCGGTGGGTTCGTCGGCGAGGATGATGTGGCCGCCGTTCATCAAGGCGCGGGCGATGGATACGCGTTGTTGCTGGCCGCCGGAGAGTTGGTGCGGGCGGTTGCCGGTGCGTGAGGCGAGGCCGAGGCGGTCGAGCAGGGCGGCAGCGCGGGCATGGCGTTCGGCGGCCGGGGTGCCTGCGTAGATCGCCGGCATCTCGACGTTTTCCTGGGCCGAACCGGACGGAATCAGGTGATAGCCCTGGAACACAAAACCGAAGGCTTCGCGGCGCAGCCAGGCCAGTTCATCGCTGTCGAGCCCGGCGACGTTCTCCCCGGCGAAGCGGTATTCGCCGGACGTCGGGCGGTCGAGGCAACCGAGGATGTTCATCAGCGTCGACTTGCCGGAACCGGACGCGCCAACAATCGCCACGAATTCCCCGGCGTGGATCGACAGGTCGATGCCGCGCAGCACGTGGACTTGCGGTGAATCGCCGCCGCCGTAGGATTTGCGGATGTCCTGCAGGTCGATCAGGGGCGTCTGCATTCAGCCGCCACTCCCGTCGACCGGGCCGATCAACAGGTGATCGCCTTCCTGCAAGCCGTCGAGGATCTGCACCCGCAGGCGGTCGCTGATGCCGGTGCGAACATCGCGTTGCTCGATGCGGCCGTTTTTGGCGACGACCTGCGCGGTCTGGATGTTCGGTTGCGTGCCGCCTTGCAGCGCAGCAATGGGCGCGGTGAGCACGTCTTTCGCCTGGTCGGACACGAAGAACACTTGTGTGGTCATTTCCGCCATCAGCGCGTTGTCGGCGTTATCGACGTCGAGCAGCACGGTGTACAGCACCACGCGAGCGCTGCCACTTTTGCTCGAACTGGTCGGGCTGCCACCGCCCTGGCTGGTCTGGTCCAGAGGCTTGGGCGGCACCGGCAGGATTTGCCGCACGGTGCTGCTCCAGCGCCGCTTGCCACCGCTGAGGGTGGTGAACCAGGCCGTCATGCCGGGTTTGACGTGACCGATGTCGGCTTCCGAGACTTCGGCCCAGACCGTCATCGGCGACAACTTGGCGATGCGCAGAATCAACGGTGTTTGCTGTTGCGCGTTGAGGGTCTGGCCGACCCGGGCGTCGAGTGCGACCACGGTGCCGGACATCGGCGCGTAAATGCGCGTGTAACCGAGTTCGGCTTGATCGCTGCGCAGGCTGGCCTGGGCCTGGCGGATCTGCGCCTGGAACATGTCGATGCGTGCCTGGGTGGCGCGCAGTTCAGCCTGGGCAGTTTGCACATCTTCTTCGCGGGTGGCGCCGCCGGCCTTGAGGCTCTGCTGGCGCTGGAACTTTTGCCGGGCCAGCTCGTGCTGTGCCCGTTGTTCCTCGAGTTGCGCCTTGAGGTTTTCGACGGAAAAACGCCCGGCGTCGAGTTTGGCCTGTTGCGTGGACGGATCGATTTCCACCAGCAACTGGCCTTCCTTGATCACGTCACCGACTTCCACATGGATCTTCTGGATCTGCCCGGACGCCTGCGCACCGACGTCCACGTAGCGTCGAGGTTGCAGGGTGCCCAGCGCCGTGACACTGCTTTCGATGTCACCCCGACTGACTTGTACGGTGGCGAATTTGTCCCGGCCGGGCGGGATGACCTGCCAGGCAGCCACGGCGATAACGGGGATCAGACAAAGTGCTACAAGCAGGGCGCGTCGGGTGTGTCGGGGACGTTTCATGCAGGGTTCCGGCCAATGGATATCGGCCCGTCGCTCAGCCTGCGCACAAAATCCGGCAACAGTTGAACGCTGTCGGGAAGCCGACAGAGACGGGGAGCTGTCCTTTATACGAGGAAAGAACCGAGGAATTTAGGCACGGACACAAGCCGACACAATCACCTTGTAGGAGCGAGCTTGCTCGCGAAGGACGTTAACGATAACGCGCTTCTTCCTGACTAAACGCGTTGCTCTCAAGTCCTTCGCGAGCAGGCTCGCTCCTACAGGTTCGCGACTATTTGTCGGGCAAGATGAAGCAATACTTTAAATCTATATGAGAATTACTATAAATTACGCACCTCGAACTGCCACTATCGTGCCACTGCCCATTTCGGCGGTCGTTGCGGTGGCTCAAGGAAAGAAACCGCACCCCTGCGGCCGGGAGTCATGGTTGGAAAACTACTATCGCGAGCTGGTGTGTTTCCTCAACGCCAAGCTGGGCAACCGTCAGGTGGCCGAAGATGTGGTGCATGACGCTTATGTGCGGGTTCTGGAACGTTCCAGCGACACGCCGATCGAGCAGCCCCGGGCATTCCTTTATCGCACCGCGCTCAATCTGGTGATCGACGACCATCGGCGCAATGCCTTGCGTCAGGTCGAATCGCTGGAAGTGCTCGACAACGAAGAACGCTATTTCACCCCGTCCCCGCACAACAGCCTCGACCACGGCCAACGCCTGGAAATGCTCCAGCGTGCCCTGGCGGAATTGCCACGGCTGTGCCGCGAGAGTTTCCTGCTGCGCAAGATCGATGGCCTGTCGCACCCGGAAATCGCCGAACGTCTGGGGATTTCCCGGGCGCTGGTCGAGAAGCACATCGTCAACGCGATGAAGCATTGCCGCGTGCGGATGCGCCAGTGGGATGCCCACTGATCTTCTCCGCTGGGTAAAAAAACAATATTAAATTTTGTTTCATTGTCCTCGTTCCCTATCAACAGACGACCTGCTGTCCTGCTCAAGGCTGGTCAGGTCACTTAGGCTTACGCCCCACTGTTGAGGGGTTCATCCAGAGGACACTGGAAATGACACAGGCAATTGCATCGCCCATCGTTCACGACCTGATCGGCGTCGGTTTCGGCCCTTCGAACCTGGCGCTGGCCATCGCACTGCAAGAGCGCGGGCCGACCCAGGGCGAGCTGGATGTACTGTTTCTCGACAAGCAGGCGGACTATCGCTGGCACGGCAACACCCTGGTGACCCAGAGCGAGCTGCAGATTTCCTTCCTCAAGGACCTGGTGACCCTGCGCAATCCGACCAGTCCGTATTCCTTCGTCAACTACCTCAAGCACCATGGTCGTCTGGTGGATTTCATCAACCTCGGCACCTTCTATCCGTGCCGCATGGAATACAACGACTACCTGTGCTGGGTCGCCGGGCAATTCGCCGAGCAGAGCCGTTACGGCGAAGAGGTGCTGACCATCGAGCCGGTGCTGCACAACCAGCAGGTCGAAGCGTTGCGCGTGATCTCCCGCGATACCCAAGGCCAGCAACACGTGCGCACCGCCCGCTCGGTGGTGGTCAGCGCCGGTGGTACACCGCGCATTCCCGAAGCGTTCAAGGCGCTGAAGGATGATGGTCGGGTGTTCCATCATTCGCAGTACCTGGCGCAGATGGCCAAGCAGCCGTGCGTGAACAATCAACCGATGAGCATCGCGATCATCGGTGGCGGGCAGAGCGCGGCAGAAGCCTTCATCGATTTGAATGACAGCTTCCCGTCGGTGCAGGTCGACATGATCCTGCGCGGCTCGGCGCTGAAGCCGGCGGACGACAGCCCGTTCGTCAACGAAGTGTTCTCGCCGGAATTCACCGACCTGGTGTTCCAGCAGGCGAGCAGCGAGCGCGAGCGTCTGGTCAACGAGTACCACAACACCAACTATTCGGTGGTGGACATTGACCTGATCGAACGCATCTACGGGATCTTCTATCGCCAGAAAGTCTCGGGCATCGCCCGTCATGCGTTCCGTACCCTGACCACCATTGAAAAAGCCACCGCCACCGAGCGCGGCATCGAACTGGCAGTGCGTAACAACGCCACCGGTGAAGTCACGGTGCGTCACTACGATGCCGTGGTTTTGGCCACCGGTTATGAGCGTCAGATGCACCGCAAACTGCTGGCACCGCTGGAGCAATACCTTGGTGATTTCGAGGTGGACCGCAACTACAAGCTGATCACCGACGAACGCTGCAAGGCCGGCATCTACATGCAGGGCTTCTGCCAGGCGAGCCATGGTTTGAGCGACACCCTGTTGTCGATCCTGCCGATTCGCGCGGATGAGATTGCCGGGTCTTTGTATGAGCATGGCAAGCATCGTGGGCATGGCCGTTCGGTGGTGGATCTGCTGCTCGCGACTGCCAGTTAAGGTATTCGGCGTCTGTCACGCCGCCATCGCCGGCAAGCCGGCTCCTACAGTTGATCGCATTCCCCTGTAGGAGCCGGCTTGCCGGCGATGGCGTCCTCAAAGACACCAAAAATGCCGAATCCTGAACCCTTCCTGAAGATCCCGGCAATTCCCCGACGACTTGCCAATGCATCGTTTACTCTCCACAAATCGGGGCGTAAGCTTCGCGCGTTTTCATCAATAGCGGAGACCCACAGTGGGTACTTGTTCGAGTGACAGTAGTCGGCCGGTTTCGATAACCGGCAACAACCCGGCAAGATAACGCGCAACTTTTTGTGCCGTTGTCTCGCCTGATAGCGAGCAGCGGCATCCCGATCGCGGCCAGTCCTGGTCCGTGTCCCGACGTCCTCTCATCGACGCTGAACCGTGCGTGATGTTCGACTTTTTGTCGTCATCGCGGTGCACCGACACGCCTGCTGGAAGGTTTCCCGGCTGACCCTGGGGGAACTGCCATGAACCTGAACCTGCTCAAAGAATTCTTTGCCGGATTCCTGCGCACCCGTCACATCGCCCGACACTTCCGTCGCCTGGCGCTGCTGGAAACCTTCACCGACACCACGGTCAGCCGCGAGGTGCCGCCCACTTTGGCGCAAACCCTGGTGAGCGCCGCCAACAGCGACACCGGCCAACTGTTGCACAACCTCGGTAGCCACACCGACGGCCTGAGCGAAGCCGAAGCCGATGCACTGCGCGTGCAATTCGGCCTCAACGAAGTCGAGCACGAGCAACCGCTGCCGTGGTGGACTCACCTGTGGCACTGCTACAAAAACCCGTTCAACCTGCTGCTGACATTGCTCGCGGTCATCTCGTGGCTGACCGAGGACATGAAGGCCGCCATCGTGATTTTCTCGATGGTGGTGCTCTCGACCTTGCTGCGCTTCTGGCAGGAAACCAAATCCAACCAGGCAGCCGACGCGCTCAAGGCGATGGTCAGCAACACCGCCACGGTGATGCGTCGTGATGCCCTGCGCACCGAAGTCCCCATCAAACAGCTGGTGCCGGGCGATCTGATCGTGCTCTCGGCCGGCGACATGATTCCCGCCGATTGCCGGGTGCTCAGCGCCAAGGACCTGTTCGTCAGCCAGGCGGCGATGACCGGCGAATCGATGCCGGTGGAAAAATTCCGCCACCAGCAGGACAGCGACACCAGCAATCCGCTGGATCTGGACAACATCCTGTTCATGGGCACCAACGTCGTGTCCGGCACGGCGATCGCGGTGATTCTGACCACGGGCAACAGCACCTATTTTGGCGCGCTGGCCCAGCGGGTCGGTGCCACCGATCGCGCGCCGACGTCGTTCCAGACCGGGGTCAACAAAGTCAGCTGGTTGCTGATCCGCTTCATGTTCGTGATGGCGCCGCTGGTGCTGTTCATCAATGGGTTCACCAAAGGCGACTGGACCGAAGCGCTGCTGTTCGCACTGTCGATTGCCGTGGGCCTGACCCCGGAAATGCTGCCGATGATCGTCACCTCGACGCTGGCAAAAGGTGCGGTGTTCCTGTCGCGCAAAAAAGTCATCGTCAAGCGCCTCGACGCGATTCAGAACTTCGGCGCCATGGACGTGCTGTGCACGGACAAGACCGGCACTCTGACCCAGGACAAAATCTTTCTGGCGCGCAACGTCGACGTCTGGGGCAACGACTCCGACGATGTGCTGGAAATGGCCTACCTCAACAGCTACTACCAGACCGGCCTGAAAAACCTGCTGGACGTGGCGGTGCTCGAACACGTCGAAATCCACCGTGAGCTGAAAGTCGGCACGGCGTTTCACAAAGTCGACGAGATCCCGTTCGACTTTACCCGGCGGCGTATGTCGGTGGTGGTTGCCGAGCGCGGTCAACCGCATCTGTTGATCTGCAAAGGTGCGGTGGAAGAGGTGCTGGCGGTGTGCACGCGGGTGCGTCACGGCGAACGCGATGAAGCACTGAGCGATGAACTGCTGGCGCGGATTCGTCAGGTCACCGCCTCGTTCAATGCCGAAGGGCTGCGGGTGGTGGCGGTTGCCGCGCGGCCAATGATCGAGGGGCGCGACACTTACAGCCTGGCGGATGAGCAGGCACTGACGCTGATCGGCTACGTGGCGTTTCTCGATCCACCGAAGGAAAGCACTGCGCCGGCCTTGAAAGCGCTGGCCGCGCATGGCGTGGCAGTGAAAGTGCTGACCGGCGATAACGAACTGGTGACCGCGAAGATCTGCCGCGAAGTCGGCCTGGAGCAGCAAGGCCTGTTGATGGGCAACGACATCGAGCGCATGACCGACGCCGAACTGGCGGTGGCCGTGGAGACCACCAACGTCTTCGCCAAACTGACGCCGTCGCACAAGGAACGCATCGTCCGTCTGCTCAAGGGCAACGGCCATGTGGTCGGTTTCATGGGCGATGGCATCAACGACGCCCCTGCGCTACGCACCGCCGACATCGGTATTTCGGTGGACAGCGCCGTGGACATCGCCAAGGAAGCGGCGGACATCATCCTGCTGGAGAAAAGCCTGATGGTCCTGGAGGAGGGCGTGCTGGAAGGGCGGCGGACCTTCGCCAACATGCTCAAGTACATCAAGATGACCGCAAGTTCGAACTTCGGCAACGTGTTCTCGGTGCTGGTGGCCAGCGCGTTCATCCCGTTCCTGCCTATGCTGCCGATGCACCTGCTGGTGCAGAACCTGCTCTATGACATTTCGCAGATCGCCATTCCGTTCGATAACGTCGATGAAGAAATGCTCAAGCAACCGCAACGCTGGCAACCGGCGGATGTCGGGCGTTTCATGCTGTTCTTCGGCCCGATCAGTTCGATCTTCGACATCACCACGTTTGCCTTGATGTGGTACGTGTTCGACGCCAATACCCCGGACCACCAGACCCTGTTCCAGTCCGGCTGGTTCGTGGTCGGGCTGCTGACCCAGACGCTGATCGTGCACATGATTCGCACGCCGAAGATTCCGTTCCTGCAAAGCCGTGCCGCCATGCCGCTGCTGGTGATGACCGGAATCATCATGGCCGTGGGGATCTTCCTGCCGATGGGACCCTTGGCGCACTACTTCAAATTGCAGGCGCTGCCGTCGCTGTACTTTGTGTTTTTGCCGGTGATTCTGCTGGCGTACATGGCGCTCACCCAGGCGGTGAAGGGCTTCTACATCCGCCGGTTTGGCTGGCAGTAATGCTGCCAGATGTAGGAGTGAGCCTGCTCGCGATAGCGGTAGATCAGCCACTTTAATGTTGGATGTACCACCGTCATCGCGAGCAGGCTCACTCCTACAGGGATCGTGTGTTTTTCAAAGGATTCATCATGCAAGCACTCAACAACATCAACCTGACCTCCCTGGTCGACACCCTGGTCAGCCTCAGCGCGGCCTTCATCCTCGGTGGCCTGATCGGCTTCGAGCGCCAATACCGCCAACGCACCGCCGGCCTGCGCACCAACGTGCTGGTCGCGGTGGGGGCGGCGATTTTCGTCGACATGGCCAACCGCCTCGGCGGGGCCGAAGGCGCAGTGCGGGTGGTCGCCTACGTTGTCTCCGGCATCGGCTTCCTTGGTGCCGGGGTGATCATGCGCGAAGAGGGCAACGTGCGTGGCCTCAACACTGCGGCAACGCTTTGGGCCTCGGCGGCGGTCGGTGCCTGCGCGGGGGCCGATCTGGTCCTGGAGGCCTTGCTCGGTACGCTGTTCGTACTGGCGGCCAATACCTTGCTGCGGCCGATCGTCAACAACATCAACCGTCAGCCGCTGGATGTGATTTCGGCTGAAGTCACCAACATCGTTTACGTGATCGCCCGCCGTTCCCAACAAAAAGCCGTGCTGGCGCTACTGGAAGCGGAACTTGAGCGCAGCAATTACCCGGCGAGCGATGTGGATGTGCACGCGTTCGGCGCGGATGAAATCGAGGTGGAGGCGACCCTCGCGACGACGTCTGTGGACGGCGACGAACTGGACGCGCTGGTGGCCCGGATTTCGACATCGACGCTGGTGGTGCAGGCATTCTGGAGTCCGAGTACGACGGAATAGCGTTGAATCCCCTCTGGCAACGGAATAAATGTCTCGGGTTTTAGGAATAGTCCTACAGAAAGCTCGTTGGCTCTTCCGTAGCCTTGCGGCCTCACGAATCTGAAACCCTCCTGGGGGCCCCGGTTGCCGAACAAAGCGTTACGTATCCTGATTGCCGACGAGCAGCATTTTCAGCGGATGAGAATCGAGCGCCTGTTCAACCGGCTCGATTATTACCGCGTGGCCCCCGTGCAAAACCTTGCCGAACTGTTGACCCTGACCGAGTACGGCGGCGTGCCTTTCGACCTGGTGGTCATCAATGCCGCGTTGGCGGACAGGGCACTGGACTTGCGCGACTTCTTCCTCGATCACCCACAGGTTCACCACGCCTTGATCTATGACGGGCCGCCGACCCCGGCTTGCGGGCAGCAAAAGGTTCAGGTGAGCGATGCTGCGTTACCCGATCTGGCGTGCATTCAACGGCTGATGGCGACCGTTGATCCTCAGCTACCGCTCGTCGGCACTGTCATTTCTGTCAGGTAGTCGGGCGCGTGTTTCCGTGCAAGAGTCTTCGCGCAGCTGCTGCGTGTAGCCGGGGTCCGACCCATGGACATTCAGTGTCCGATTGTCGTGTATTAGCACAGGGAGTTGCCATGAAGTCAGCGAAGTCAGCGCTGATAGCGGACGACCATCCGGTGGTTCGCGCTGCCGTCAAAATCCTGCTTAAACAGGAAGGGTTTCAACAGATTCACGAGGTGTCCAGCGGCAACGAGGTCTTGTCGATGATTCGTGACCAACAACCGGATCTGTTGGTGCTTGACCTGGGTTTACCGGGACTCGACGGGCTGGATGTATTGAACCGGATCAAGGCCAGTGGTGTGCGCTGCCGGGTGTTGGTCTTCACTTCACAAGAGCCAAGGTTTTATCAGGATCGTTGCATGCGTGCCGGTGCTGCCGCGTACGTTTCCAAAACCAACGACCTGCAACATTTGCACAAGGCCGTGCACGCGGTGATGGCCGGTTACTCCTATTTCGCCAAGCTCGCCTCGAGCTCGGTGTCGCTGAGCACCTTGCAACGCAGCGAAAGGGAGATGATCGACAGTCTCTCCGACCGCGAACTGACCATCTTGTGTTACGTGGCCCAAGGTATGAGCAACAAGGAAATCGCCGAAATCACCAACCTGAGCCACAAGACCGTCAGCACCTACAAAACCCGTTTGATCGAAAAACTCAATGTGGAATCCAAGGTTCACCTGAGGGATTTCGCCAAACGTAATCATCTGATCTGAATGAGTGCTTTTCGACGATTTCGCCACCTGACCCACCTGGTATTGCTGGGGGGGCTCTGGATTTCCAGCGTCTGTGCACAGCCGCAAACACTGACCCTGCTGGGACGCTCCAGCGTGGACGGCTACGACGTCAAACTGTCGGATGCCGATTCGCGTGTGCTGCGCCAGAAAGGCCGGCTGGTGCTGGCCGTCTCGGCGCCGGATTATCCGCCCTTCGACATCACCACCACCGGCACCGACTATGAAGGGCTGACGGCTGACTATGCCGGGCTGCTCAAACAGCTATTGAACGTGGAAATCGATGTTCAGCGCTACGCATCGCGGGACGAGGCGGTGCGTGCGATCAAGGACGGTGCGGCTGACCTGTTGGGTACGGCTAACCGTTATGAGGTCGAGGATCCACAACTGCGGATGTCCAGTGCCTATGCCGATGATCAACCGGTGCTGGTCACGCGCACCGATTCATCCCTGCCACTGGACCCGGACCTTGCCGGTAAACGGCTGGCGATGCTGTACCACTATTTGCCCGAGCAGCAAGTGCAGGCTTTTTATCCCAAGGCGAATGTGCAGCTGTTCCCTTCGACGCTGGGCGCGGTGGGCGCCGTTGCGTTTGGTCAGTCGGACGCCTATTTGGGGGACGCCATCAGCGTCAATCACCTGATCAGTAAAAATTACCTCAACAACGTTCAACTGGCGGATTTTTCCCGTATGGAGTCCGGGCGTTTTGCGTTTGCGATGAGCCTCGACAACCTCCAGTTGCAACGCATCGTCAACCGGGCCCTGGCGGCGATCCCGACCAATGAACGAATGAATATCCTGCGGCGATGGGGCGGTAGCGGGGCTTCCATTGCCGGCACGCAAGCCCTGCACTTCAGTGTCGCCGAGCAACGCTGGCTCGATGATCATCCACGCGTGCGAGTGGCGATCAACCAAAACCTCATGCCGATTTCCTTTGTCGATGACGGGGGCAATTACCGGGGCATCAGCATCGATGTGCTGGCGAAAATCAGTTTGCGTACAGGTTTGAAATTCGACATTCAGCCAACCCGGTCAGTGGCTGAATTGTTCGAGTGGATCAGGAGCGGTCATGTTGACGTGGTCGCCGGGATCAGCCCCAGCATTGAGCGTGAAACAGAACTGCGATTTACCCGGCCGTTTCTGACCAGCCCGAATGTGCTGGTGACCCGCATCGCATCCGACAGTCCGCGGACACTGGATGAAATGGCGGGCAAAAAACTGGCCATCACCCAGGGCAACAGTGCCGGCGAATTCATTCGCCAGCACTTTCCGCAGGTCGAACTGGTCACTGCGCCGCTGACCGCGGACGGGATGGAAATGGTCGCCGAGGGCAGGACGGACGGCGCCATCAACTCGTTGATCGGTGCCCGGATCATGATTTCCCGGCAATACCGCGACCGTCTGCAAGTGACCAGCACCGTCGGCACCGATCCGGCCCGCAGCACCCTGGCGACCGGTCGCGAGGCCGTTGAGCTGCATTCGATCCTGGACAAGGCGCTGCTGAGTATCTCCCCTGAAGAAATCGATGAAATGACCGGTTATTGGCGCAATGACCTGATGGTTGAACAAAGCTCCTGGCTGCGTCACCGGCAAGACATTCTCCAGGCCTTTGTCGGTGCCGGCGCCTTGCTGTTGCTGGCGCTGGCCTGGATCGCCTGGCAGCGCCGGCAGATCCGCCTGCGCCAGCAATTGCTCAGTCAATTGCAGGACGCCAAGGACGCGGCGGATGAGGCGAACCGTGCCAAGACCACGTTTCTGGCGACCATGAGCCATGAGATCCGCACGCCGATGAATGCGCTGCTTGGCATGCTCGAATTGGCGTTGAAGCGAGCGGATGAAGGCGTCACCGACCGGTCGGCAATCGAGGTGGCGGCCAATGCCGGGCAACAATTGCTGGCGTTGATTGGCGACATCCTGGACATCGCCCGCATCGAGTCCGGGCATTTGTCCCTGACGCCGGAACGGGCCAACCTGCGCAGGCTGGTCGAATCGGTGTGCCGGGTCTTTGAAGGTCTGGCCCGGCAGAAGAACCTGGAGTGGCGCGTCGACCTGGGCGAGCACAGCGACGCCGACGTATTGATCGACCCCACGCGCTTCAAGCAGGTGCTGTCCAATCTGCTGAGCAACGCGATCAAGTTCACCGATGAAGGTGAAGTGCGCCTGACGCTGCGGGTCGAGCCCCGTGCAGTCGGGCAACTGGCGGTCTCGGTGCGCATTGAAGACACGGGCATCGGTATCAGCGAGATCGATCGGCAGCGACTGTTCAGCCCGTTTGTGCAGGCGCAAAACAGCCAGCAAACAGGTCGAAACGGCTCAGGTCTGGGGCTGGTGATCAGCCGCACGTTGTGCGAAATGATGGGCGGGCAATTGCAGCTTGCCAGCGTGTTGGGGAAGGGCACGCGGATTGATGTCTGCCTGGATCTGCCCGCGTTGCAACCGTTGCCGTCCAGCGAGTTACCTGACCGTGAGGAACAGGCGCAGACCCGGCCG
Source organism: Pseudomonas sp. BF-RE-25 (assembly GCF_019956105.1). Lineage (NCBI taxonomy): Bacteria > Pseudomonadati > Pseudomonadota > Gammaproteobacteria > Pseudomonadales > Pseudomonadaceae > Pseudomonas > Pseudomonas sp. BF-RE-25. The sequence goes on along the minus strand of NZ_JAHBDB010000012.1, from coordinate 37,125 downwards.
CTGACCATTCTGGTGGTCGATGATTACCCGGCCAATCGATTGCTGCTCTCACGGCAGTTGAGCTACCTGGGCCACCGGGTGATGGACGCCGAGGATGGCCAGCAAGGTCTTGATCGATGGCGCGAATATGAATTTGATGTGCTGATCACCGACTGCAACATGCCGGTGCTCAGCGGCTATGAATTGGCCGGGGCCATCCGCGATGAAGAGCAGGTTCAGGGATTACAACCGATCCTGATTCTGGGGTTGACCGCCAATGCGCAGCCCGAGGAGAAGGCCCGTTGCCTGGAAGCGGGGATGGACGACTGCCTGTTCAAACCGATCCGCCTGGCAGATCTGGGCGCCTGGTTGGCGTCCAGGTTTGCCGATGGCGCGGTGCCGCCCCTCGAAACACCCTCAACCGCCGACATCGACTTGAGCGGTCTGGAGCGTTACGTCGGCGAGGACTACGAGCTGATCAATCAACTGCTGAGTGACCTGGCCGCGACCAATCGCACGGATCGGCAGGAGTTGCTCAAGGCTCATGCCCGTGGCGAACAGCATGCCCTGTGCACGTTGGCGCACCGCATCAAGGGCGGGGCGCTGATGGTGCGGGCGGTCAGTCTGATCGAATGCTGCGAGGACCTTGAGCGTGCCTGCGGTGATGGTCGTGCGGGGCTGATCGACGAAGCCGTCGATCAGTTGCAGCAGGCCATGACGCGCCTCGACCAACGCCTGGCGCAGGGCGACGCTTAATCCCAGTTTGGCGCGATGCCTTTGGGGCTGGTCAGGCGATGGGCGCGTTCAAGGCCGGCGATCAACGCCATGTCGGCGTCGCTCAGGGTCAGGGCGCAGGCCTTGAGGTTGCTTTCAAGGTTGGCGCGTTTGGTGGACGACGGGATCACCGCGTAACCCGATTGCATGGCCCAGGCCAGGGTGACTTGCGCAGGTGTTGCTTGCAGGCGCTCGGCGATCTGCTGGATAACCGGGTCTTTCAGCACTTCGCCGTACGCCAGGGTCATGTAGGAAGTGATCTGGATGTCCTGGCTTTGCGCGAATTCGACGACCTTGCGGTTTTGCAGGTACGGGTGCAGTTCGATCTGGTTGGTGGCGATGTGCTCGGCACCGATGGCGGCGATGGCTTGCTTCATCAGGTCGACGGTGAAGTTGGAGACGCCGATCTGCCGGGTCAATCCGAGTTTTTTGGCTTCGAGCAACGCGCCCATGAATTCTTCGACCGGCACTTGGTTTTCCGGCGATGGCCAGTGGATCAGCGTCAGGTCGAGGTAGTCGGTCTGCAGCTTTTGCAGGCTCTCTTTAAGGCTGTCGATCAAGCGGTCCTTGGCGAAGTTGGCGACCCAGATCTTGCTGGTGATGAACAGCTCTTCACGGGCAATGCCGCTGGCCGCGATGGCCTCGCCGACCTCGGCTTCGTTCTCGTAGATTTGCGCGGTATCGATGGCGCGGTAGCCCAGTTCCAGGCCAGTGCTCACCGAATCAATGACCACCTGGCCTTGCAAGCGAAACGTACCAAGACCGAATGCGGGAATAGACATCAATGACTCCAGAGGTTGCAGTGGGAATGGGCACGAGTATCGGTGCCTGCATCCTTGAGAAAAACCGCTGGATGGGCAAAGCAATGTTTACCGCAAGTCATGAATAGTGGGATGTCTGCGAAATTGATGGTGTCCGGTCTGGCCCCTTCGCGGGCAAGCCTCGCTCCTACAGGGGGGCACACTGTTTCTGTAGGAGCGAGGCTTGCCCGCGAAGGCCGCGACTCGGTTTCGGATCTTATCCGCGAGCCTCAAGAATCATGCAAGTCGTCGACCCCGTCGCATACAACCGCCCATCCACATCATAAATCCGCCCCTCGGCCAGCGCCGTCGAACGCCCCAGGTGCACAATCTTGCCCTCGGCACGCACCGGTCCGCTGGCGCCGGTCAACGCGCGGACATAGCTGATGCGCAGATCCAGCGTCGTATACCCCTGGCCCTTTTTCAGCTGCGTATGAATCGCGCAGCCCATGCACGAATCCAGCAAGGTCGCCGCATAGCCGCCATGCACGCTGCCCAGCGGGTTGTAATGCCGGGCGTCCGGCGTGCCCTGGAAGATGAACAGCCCGGCCGACCATTCGATAGGGATGAAGTCCATCAGCGTGCCAATCGGCGGCGAGGGCAGTTCACCGTTGCCGATGCCCTCGAAGAACTCGGCCGGCGACAGAGCACTGACCTCGGCCAGCGACAGGCTGCCGGGCCCGGCCAGACGTGCGCGCATGGCGTCTTCCTGAACGATCCATTGGGCGAGGGTGGCTTCTCGGTTGGTGCTTTGCATGTTCAGTGTCCTCGGACGGGCGCAGATATTATGGTTGTAATCTGCGTTAATATTATGTCCGAAATAAAAACTCCGCCAGCCCCCACTCATCGGCCCTGTAGGAGCGAGCCTGCTCGCGATGGAGGTCAACGGTAACGCAGCCAGTCTGGCACCCCGCGGAGCTCTCACGTTTTTCGCGAGCAAGCTCGCTCCTACAGGTTCGTCCGTGTCGGCAAAAAAAGGGCTAGGCGATGTCGCTGTGGGTGAATTCCTCACCGAGAAAGTCAATCAACGTCCGTACCGACGGCAGTAACCCACGGCGAGAGGGGAAGATCGCATGGACGATCCCGCACTTGGGCGCCCAGCCCGGCACCAGTTCGACGAGGCGTCCGGCGGCAATGTCATCGCGCACCACCACGCTGGGCAGGTGCGCGACGCCAATCCCCGCGAGCACCGCGTGACGCAAGGCCAGCAAGTCATCGGTGACCATGCGCGGTGCGTGTCGAATCAGCGCGCTGGCGCCGTTCGCACCGAACAATTCCCATTGGTACTCACGCTGCGCCGCGCCCCAGTGCACGCTGGGCAAACCGCTGAGGTCGGCCGGGGAGGCGGGCGACGACAGCCGTTCGGCAAACGTCGGGCTGCCCACCAGGCTTTGGGTGCTGTTGCCCAGCACCTTCATCACCATGTCGGTGTTTTCCAGTGGCGGAAAGCGCACGCGCAGGGCGATGTCGAAACCCTCGTGAATCAGGTCGACCCGGCGGTTGGTGCTCTCGATGAACAACTCCACCAACGGGTATTTGAGCATGTAGCGGGTCAGCATCGGCCCGACCCAGGAGTTGAGCAAGGCGGTCGGGCAACTGATGCGCACCAGGCCCTGGGGTTCGGAGCGGTTGCGCTCGATCAGTTCGGCGGCGCTTTCCGCTTCCACGCGCATGGCCAGGCAGCGCTGGTAATAGGCCTGGCCGATTTCGGTCAGCGAACAATGCCGGCTGGTGCGGTGCAGCAGACGTACACCGAGGCGATCTTCGAGTTCCGCGATGCGTCGGCTGAGCTTCGATTTGGGCATGTCCAACGCCCGGCCGGCCGCAGCGAAACCCTGATGTTCCACCACTTGGGTGAAGTAGTAGAGGGTGTTGAGGTCTTCCACCATCGTTCTCCATATAGAACGCTAAGGCTGATTTTTGCAGTCTAGCGCACCAAAGGGTTCAGTTTTAAGCTTTGTCCATCGCGTCAAACCACAGATTTCGGAGGCAGCATGAAAAACATCATCGGCATCTACACCAGCCCACGGACCCATTGGGTCGGCGACGGTTTTCCGGTTCGTACGCTGTTTTCCTACGACAACCTGGGCAAACACATCAGCCCGTTTTTGCTGCTGGATCACGCCGGCCCTGCTGAATTCACCCCGACCACCGAGCGTCGTGGCGTTGGTCAGCATCCGCACCGCGGTTTCGAAACCGTGACTATCGTTTATAAGGGCGAACTGGAGCATCGCGACTCCACCGGCAGCGGCGGCAAGATCGGCCCGGGCGATGTGCAATGGATGACCGCCGCCTCGGGGATTCTCCACGAAGAGTTCCACTCCGAAGGCTTCGCCAAAACCGGCGGCACCCTGGAAATGGTCCAGCTGTGGGTCAACCTGCCGGCCAAAGACAAAATGGCCGACGCCGGTTACCAGACGATTCTCGACGGTGACATTCCGAGCATTCCGCTCAAGGACGAGGCCGGCAGCCTGCGCCTGATCGCCGGCGAATTCGACGGCTACACCGGCCCGGCGCGGACATTCACCCCGGTCGATGTCTGGGACTTGCGCCTCAACGGCGGCAAGTTGCTGACCCTCGATCTGCATGAAGGTCGCAACACCGCACTGGTGGTGCTGCGTGGCACGGTTCAGGTCAACGGCCTGGAGCTGGTGCGCGAAGGGCAGTTGGCGTTGTTCGAACGCAATGGCCATCAGATCAGCCTGGAAGCCAATAACGACGCCGTCGTGTTGCTGCTCAGCGGCGAGCCGATCGACGAACCCATCGTCGGCCACGGCCCGTTCGTGATGAACAGCGAGCAGGAAATCCACCAGGCCTTTGCCGATTTTCAATCGGGCCGGTTTGGACGGATGAGCGGTTGATACACGGATAGATGGTTGCACCGCGCCAGGCTTGACTGACTACGCTTGTCTGGCCGCGTCTGAATGATCAATCAAAACACCCCCACGCCGAACTGTTCGGCATCGATTAAAACCGAGGATGACCCCATGACTACTTCTTACAAACGTCTCGACAAGGATAACGCCGCCGTTCTGTTGGTGGATCATCAGGCGGGCCTGCTGTCTCTGGTGCGGGACATCGAACCGGACCGTTTCAAGAACAACGTGCTGGCCCTGGCCGACCTGGCCAAGTACTTCAAATTGCCGACCATCCTCACCACCAGTTTCGAAACCGGCCCCAACGGCCCGCTGGTGCCCGAGCTCAAAGCGCTGTTTCCGGATGCGCCTTACATTGCCCGTCCTGGCCAGATCAACGCCTGGGACAACGAAGACTTCGTCAAGGCGATCAAGGCCACCGGCAAGAAGCAACTGATCATCGCCGGCGTGGTGACCGAGGTGTGCGTGGCATTCCCGGCGCTGTCGGCACTGGCGGAAGGTTTTGACGTGTTTGTGGTGACGGACGCTTCCGGCACGTTCAACGAGCTGACCCGTCAATCGGCCTGGGACCGCATGTCGTCCTCCGGCGCGCAATTGATGACCTGGTTCGGCCTGGCCTGCGAGCTGCATCGCGACTGGCGCAACGACGTGGAAGGCCTGGCGACCCTGTTCTCCAACCACATCCCGGACTACCGCAACCTGATGACCAGCTACAACACGCTGACCAATAGCAAATAATCACTGACACACACATCACCCCTGTAGGAGCCGGCTTGCTGGCGATGGCGGTCTGACAGTCACTCAATTGTTGACTGCTCTACCGCTTTCGCCAGCAAGCCGGCTCCTACAGGTTTTTGTGTTGTTCTCAAGCCTGCGTTTGCTCCTACACTGTGCCCATCCGTACATGGCTGGAGTTGCTTGATGCTGTCACTGCTTACCAATCACCCGCTGGTCTGTGCCCTGATCCTGATCATCATCGATCTGGGGCTGTGGCGCTTGATCAGTGCCAGTGGCAGCAACTGGAAACTGTTGGTGCGGCTGCTGATTTTCACGTTGTTCAGCATCCTGTTGTTCAACGAAGGCCTGAACCCTCTGGAGCCTGCGCCCTGGGCGGACAACGTGCCGTTGCACCTGGCGGCGACCGGTTTGCAGATTGGCTGGTGGCTGTTCGGCGCGCGCACCCTGACGGTGTTGATCGGCGCAGGGATGATGCAACGGGTCGGGCACACCGGTCGCCTGCTCCAGGATTTGCTGGGCGCGGTGATTTTCCTGATCGCGATCATCGCGGCCCTGGCGTACGTGCTCGACCTGCCGGTCAAAGGCGTGCTGGCGACGTCCGGCGCGTTGGCGATCATCGTCGGCCTGGCGCTGCAAAGCACCCTCAGCGACGTGTTCTCGGGGATCGTCCTCAACACCACCAAACCCTATCAACTGGATGACTGGATCTCCATCGACGGCACCGAAGGTCGGGTCACCGACATCGATTGGCGCGCCACGCGCCTGCAAACGTCCCAAGGCAGCATGGCGGTGATCCCCAACTCGCTGGCGGCCAAGGCCAAGATCATCAACTTCAGCCGGCCGAGCGACATTTTCGGCGTGTCGATCAGCTTGCAGTTGAGCCCGCACGCACGTCCGCAAACGGTGATCGATGCGCTGGAGCGGGCGATGGAGGGGTGCCGATACCTGCTGGCCAAGCCGGCGCCGTGTGTCGCGCTCAAAGGTTCGAGCGCCACCGGCGTGGAGTACGAAATCAGCGGCTTCGTGGTCTCGATGGACCAGAAGCGCATGGTGCGCAATCTGCTGTTCGATCTGGCGTTCCGGCACTTGCAAGCGTCGGGCGTGAGCCTGTTGTCCAGCGTCGAATCGAATGCACCGGTGAACCTGTCGCGGCCACGGGCGTTGCTGGAAAGCTCGGCGATTTTTTCGACTTTGCGTCAGGAAGAGAAAGAAACCTTCAGCCAGCACATGACCCTGCAAAACTTCCGCGCCGGGGAAATGATCCTGCCGGCGGGGGAGGTCAGCGATCATCTGTTCATCATCGAATCCGGCGTGGTCTCGGTGGCGTTGAGCCGCGTCGGGGGCAAGTTCGAGTCCGGGCGCATGGGGCCGGGCGAGGTGATCGGCGAGGGCGGGATCTTGTCGGACACGGCGCTGCCGGCGGACTTCAGCGCCAAGACCGCCTGCAGCCTGTACCGGATCGAAAAGGACTACCTCAAACCGTGCCTGGATGCGCGGCATGACATCGGCGAAGCGATGAAGGCGTTGCTGGATTTCCGTTTGCACAAGGCACAGACGTTGACCCAGGAAACGCCGAAGGTGGTGGAGAAGAAGGGGTTTTTGCAGTGGTTGCGCAGTCGGGCTTAGCGATCTGGGTTGGATGGCCGCTGCGCGGATCGCGAGCAGGCTCACTCCCACAGTTGACCGAGTTCTATCTGGGAAATACGGTCAACTGTGGGAGCGAGACCGGCTTGCCGGCGATGGCGGTTGCAGGCTCACCACAGAATTCAGATCAGAAATCTAGCGTCGCCGAAACCTTCAGCGTCCGCGGCGTCCCCTGTGTCAGGTACCCGCCATTCGCCGAGGCCCAATACGCCTTGTTCGCCACGTTCTCCAGATTGGCGCGCAAGGTGATGTACTTCTCATCCATCTTGAAGGCATACCGCGACCCCACATCAAAGCGGTTCCACGCCGGAATGCTCTGGGTGTTGGCGGCGTTCAGGTATTGCCCGCCGGTGCGCAACATCCGCGCACTGAGCGCCGCGCCTTCGATCCCCGGCACGTCCCAATCCGCCCCGACGTTGAGTTGAAAACGCGGTACGCCGACAGCGCGGTTGCCATCGTTGACCCCGTTGGTGCTGCCTTCGATTTCGGTCTTCATCAGCGTCGCACCGCTCAGCAGGCGCAGGCCATCAAGCGGCTCGCCATAGACGTTCAACTCCACGCCTTTGTTTTGCTGCTCGCCGTCGACCCGGAAGATCCCGTCCTGGGTGTAGCTCGACGGTTGTTCGATGCGGTACACGCCCAGGCTTGCGCCATACGTGTCCATGTCCAGGCGCACGCCGGCTTCGATTTGCTTGCTGCGCACTGGGGCGAAGGTTTCGTCGCGGTTGATCGCGCTGGTCGGCGGCGTCGGGCCCTTGGCCAGGCCTTCGATGCGGTTGGCGTAGAACGAAACGTGCTCCCACGGCTTGATCACCAGGCCATAGACCGGCGTGGTGATCGACTCTTCGTAGCTTGAGGTGCGCGCACCGGTGGTGGTGTTCCAGCCATCGACGTTCAGTGTCTGGCGCCGTACGCCGAGGGTGAGCAAGACGCGATCATCGATGAAACCCAGGGTGTCGGACACCGCCGCGCTGCGCAGGGTGTTCTTGCCGACGATGCGCGGGTCGTGAATGTCGCTGGCAAACGATGTGGGGCTTGGGCGCGGTTTGTCAGTGACGTCGTAGAGATTGGTGCTGTAGCGCGTGGCGGCGCCTATGGTTTCGAACGCCGAGCGTTGCTGGCCCCAGATACCCGCGAGGCCCAGGTTCAATTGGTGACTGATCGGCCCGGTGTTCAAGTGGCCGTTGAGGCCGGTCATCAGGCTTTTGTTGTCCTCATCGTGAGGCGAGTACAGCATGCCGCCCCGGGCATTGCCGTTGAGGTCGGTGACGGTCAGCGACGAATACACGCCGTTCTCCCGCGTGTGTTTGGCGCCGCCGGACAGATAGGCGGTCCAGTTGTCGCTGAGGTCGTACTCGGCGCGGGCCATGCCGAAGGTGTCTTCCAGTTGCGAGTAGCTCCAGCTCTGTGCGTACCCGGCGTTGGCATCCGGTACCTTGGGCGCTTTGCTCAAGGTCGAATCGACATAGATCACCGAGCGGCCCTGATTGATCACCTGTTTCTGATAGCCCAGGTCCGTCGACACCCGCAGGCGATCACCTCGGTAGTCCAGGCCGACGCTGATCAGCGACGAGCGACGGTCTTCGTCATCGACGGCGGTGGCGCCTTCGCGTTGCAGCAGATTGACCCGCGCGCCGAATCGGTTGTCTTCACCAAAGCGCTGGCCCAGGTCCAGATGCCCGCCGACCCGGCCATCGTCACTGTAATCAAGGGTGACGCTGCGGGTCGGCACATCGTTGGCGCGTTTGGGTTGCAGGTTGACGCCACCGCCAATCCCGCTGCCGCTGGGTGTAACACCATTCACAAAAGCGTTCGGTCCCTTGAACAACTCGACCCGTTCCAGCGCTTCGGTGGCGATGATCTGCCGGGGCAGGATGCCGTAAAGACCGTTATAGGAAATGTCATCAGACAGCAGCGGCAAACCGCGGATCACGAACACCTGGGAGAAGTTGCCAAAGCCGGCGGACTGCCGCACCGAAGCGTCGTTGAGCAACACATCGCCCACGGTCTGCGCTTGCTGGTCGGCGATGGTTTTGGCGGTGTAACTGGTGACGCTGAAGGGCAGGTCTTTCAAGGCCTGGTTACCAAGCATGCCGATCTGCGCAACCTTGGCGACCTGACCGCCACCGTAGGTGTCCGCGTTGTCGTCGCGCAGGGCGCTGACGCTGGTGGCGCCCAGCTCCAGCGCACCGTTGGCAGCGACTGGCGGCGCCACGGTGTAACCGTTTCCGCCCGTGCTGATCAACTCGAAGCCGCTGCCCTCAAGCAATTGCGCGAAGCCTGATTGCACGCTGTAGTTGCCTTGCAATCCCGGGCTCTGGCGATTGCCCAGTTGCGCCGGATCGAACGACAACGGCACGCCGACCGCCACGGCGAATTGCGCCAGGGTATGACTGAGCAGACCCGGGCCGATGTTGATGGTGTGGCTGGCGCTTTCGTTGACAGTGTCAGCGGCATGGCTGTTGATCGGCAGCCACGCGGTGAAGGCCAGTGCAACACTCAGGCTCAGGGCTTTGAGCGGGAAATCGGCGGGGCGGTGCAGGGGCGTTGAAGTCATTCGGCGTTCCTGTCGAGCGCGTGGAATTGAAGAGGTTTATCCACACACCGAACGAAACGCAGAAAAGTATCAGGGGACTGTGAAATAGTTTTTCCGCGCGATCAGACCCGCGGTTCGACCGACAGCCAATACCGGGTCAGGCTGCTGATTTTCAGCGGCAGCGTATCGCTGAGCAGGCGCAGGCTGGCGTCGGTGTCACGCAGGGAAAACGCCCCCGAAACCCGCAACCCCGCGACATCCGCATGACAGCGCAACACGCCGGGGCGATAGCGGCTCAATTCGCCGAGCAATTCATCCAGGCGCATGTTGTTCGCCAGCAACATGCCCTTGTCCCAGGCCAGGGCACTGGTGTCGAAGTTCTCGAGCGGGTCGAGGCGATTGAGCTTGAAACTCTGGCGCTCACCGGCCTTGAGGGTTGTACTCTTGGTCAGCAACTGCGGCGTGACCTCCACGAGCCCTTCGAGCACCGACACCTGACTTCGCGAGTCAGTGACCCGCACGCAAAACCGCGTACCCAGCGCACGTGCGATGCCTTGCGGGGTTTCGACGATAAAGGGCCGGGCGCCGGGATCCTTGGCGGTGCTGATCAACACTTCGCCATCGAGCAGCACAACCCGGCGTTCGCGCAGGTTGAAGGCAACATCCATCGCACTGGCGGTGTTGAGCAGCACATGGCTGCCGTCCGGCAGTTGCAGGCTTTTCTGCTCGCCGACGGTCGTGCGTTGATCGGCGGTCCATTGCTGCCATGGCATACGTTGCGAGGCAATGCCCAAGGGGCCGGCCATCAGGAACACACCCAGGCACGTGAGGGTTTGGCGACGGCTGAGGCCATCCTTGTGCGCGGCCCGTTGCAGGGTCTGGATGGCCAGGTTGGCCGGTACGCTGCGGAACTCTCCGAGCAGCGCTTCGGCGCGTTGCCAGGCCAGCGCATGCTCGGCACTGCGATTGCGCCATTGGGCAATGGCCTGATGGTCGGACGGCGTCGCGCTGCCTGAATGCAACTGCACCAGCCAGTCGGCGGCTTCGCCGAGAATGTGCGGGTTGATCATCGACGAGTTCATCAAGCGACACTCAGGCAGGCGATGAACGCGGCGCGCATATGTCGTTTGACGGTGATCAGCGACACATTCAGTCGAATGGCGATCTGGGCGTACGTCAGCCCTTCGATCTGTGACAGCACGAAGGTGTCGCGAGTGACGGCGGGTAATTCGCGAAGCAAGGCTTCGATGCGCATCAGGGTTTCGAGAATCAGCAGGCGGGTTTCCGGTGACGGCACCTCGGCGACTGGCAGGTGAGCAATGGTCTCCAGATAGGCGCGCTCGATGTCCTGACGTCGCCAGCGATCAATCATCAGGCCTTTGGCGATGTGCGTCAGCAGCGCGCGAGGTTCGCTGCCCCAGGGCTTGACGACTTGCCGGGTCAACAGGCGCAGGAACGTATCGTGAGCCAGGTCCGCCGCGTCGCAGCGATTACCGAGTTTTCGATGCAGCCATCCCTGCAGCCAACCGTGGTGTTCGCTGTAGAGGGTATGGATATGCTGATTCGAAGGTTGGTCGGCTGACGACATGGGGGACTGATACTCTTTTCCGGCGTCCTGGCCTGATGCAATTAAGAATTGATCGCATTCTAGTGGCGAGGACCGAGTGCTGGCAATCAGCCTGACAGACTATTTTTTCGCCCCCCTGTAGGAGCGGCGGTCTACTCGACTTCTGAGAAATTGGATATTCCAGCAGCCGGCCTGCGGGACTAACTTAGCTCCACCCCCACTTGCTCCCGGAGCCTGCCATGAAACCTCGTATCGATTTCTACACCGCGTCCCCTGACGCCCTGAAAGCCATGATCGCCCTGGAAACCGCCGTTTCGAAGCTGCCGCTGGAAAAGACCCTGATCGAACTGGTCAAGCTGCGTGCATCGCAAATCAACGGCTGCGCCTTCTGCATCGACATGCACACCGCCGATGCCATCAAGGGCGGCGAAACCCCGCGTCGCCTGTTTGCCGTGACCGCCTGGCGCGAGGCACCGTTCTTCACCGAGCGTGAACGTGCTGCGTTGCTCTGGACCGAATCCCTGACCCAACTGAGCCTGACCCACGCTCCGGACGAAGACTACGACGTGGTCGCTGCGCAGTTCAGCCCCAAGGAAATGGTCGACCTGACCGTGGCGATTTCCACCATCAACAGCTGGAACCGTCTGGCGGTAGGCTTCCGTAAAACGCCTCAGGCCTGATCAGTGAGCGTCCGCTGACGGCGCGGCCGGTGGTTGCACCTTGCGCATCAAGGGCACCATCGCCGTGGCGATGATGAAGCAGACCATGATCATCAGAAACGCATCGCCGTAGGTTTGCGTCTGCGCTTCGCGGTAGGTCATCAGCCATAACTGGTGCAGGCTGGCGGTGACACCCGCGTCACCGCTTTGGCCGAGCGTGGCGAAGTTGTTGCCGACCTGGGAAAACCATTGATTCAGGGCTTCGTTGGTGCTGTTGAGGTTTTCCGCCAATCGTGTGAAGTGCAGGTTGGTGCGGTCATTAAGGATCGTCGCGCAGGCGGCGATGCCAATGGCTCCGCCCAGGTTGCGCATCAGGTTGAACAGCCCGGAAGCGTGTTTGAGTCGGGCCGGTGCCAAGCCGCCGAGGGTCAAGGTGACCGCCGGCGGCACCGCCAATTGCTGGGCAATTCCGCGTAGCGCTTGCGGCAGCATCAATTCCTTGCCTCCCCAGTCATGGGTGATCGGGCTGAAATCCCACATCGACAAAGCGAACAACCCAAGGCCGGTCATCATGACCCAGCGCAGATCGATGCGGTTGGCCAGAAAGGCGTACAGCGGAATCGCCATGATCTGGAACACCCCGGTGGAGAAAACCGCCAGACCAATGTCCAGCGCGCCATAACCCCGCACCCGGCCGAGAAACAACGGCGTCAGGTAAATCGTGGCAAACAGGCCGATCCCGGTGACAAATGAGAAGAAGCAGCCGAGGGCGAAGTTGCGGTCTTTGAGGGCGCGCAAATCGACGATCGGATTGGCCACGTGCAAGGTCCGGCCGATGAACGCCAGGCCCGCCAGGCCGCTGATCCATGCGGTGGTCAGAATCGTGCGATCACTGAACCAGTTCCAGCGCGGGCCTTCTTCGAGGGTGTATTCCAGGCAGCCGAGAAACAGCGCCAAAAACACCATGCTCAAATAGTCGGCGCCCTTGAGCAGCGACAGTTCCGGCTGGTCGATTTTCACCAGCATCGGCACCGCCACCGCAACAAAAATCCCCGGCACCAGGTTGATGTAGAACAGCCAGTGCCAGGAGGAAACATCGGTGATCCAGCCACCAATCACCGGCCCCAGTGTCGGTGCCAATGACGCCACCGCGCCGATGGTCGCGGCGGCGATCACCCGTTGTTTGCCGGTGAAGAAAAAGAACGCCGTGGTGAACACCAGCGGGATCATTGAGCCGCCAAGAAACCCTTGCAGGGCGCGGAAGGCGATCATGCTCTGAATGTTCCAGGCCGCGCCGCAGAGCAGGCTGGCCAGGGTGAAACCCACCGCGGATGCGCAGAACAGCCAGCGGGTCGAGAACACGCGGGAGAGCCAGCCGGACAGCGGAATCACGATGATTTCGGCGATCAGGTAGCTGGTCTGCACCCACGCCGTTTCGTCAGTGCCCGCCGAAAGTCCGCCACCGATATCGCGCAACGAAGCCGAGACGATCTGGATATCCAGCAGGGCAATGAACATGCCGATGCACATGGTGGCGAAGGCGAACACCTTGGTCGCCGTCGCCATGCTGGCGGCGTTGAACGGCTGCGCGGGGGCGGCGAGGGCGCGGCTCATGGCGCGCTGGCCACGGCAGGTGTTTCAGGCTCCTTGCGTGTGTCGACTTCAGCGGTCACCGACAGGCCCGGACGCAGATGCCCGAGCACGCCGTCGGCAGGATCGAGCACGATCCGCACCGGCACTCGCTGCACGATTTTGGTGAAGTTGCCGGTGGCGTTTTCCGGTGGCAACACGCTGAACTGCGAACCGCTGGCTGGCGCGAGGCTGTCGAGGTGACCGTGGAATACCTGCCCCGAGAGCACGTCGGCGTGAATGATCACTGGTTGGCCCGGTGTCATGTGCGCCAGTTGGTCTTCCTTGAAGTTGGCATCGACCCACAGCCCGCTGGCCGGCACCACCGACAACTGCTGCGAACCGGCCTGCGCATAAGCACCGACCCGCGCCCGGCGATTGCCGATCACGCCATCCATCGGTGCGCGCAACTCGGTGTAGCCGACGTTCAATTGCGCCAGGTCTCGTTCAGCCCGGGCTTGCATCAATGCCGCGCGCGCCTGCTGTTTCTGAGTGTCGATCACGTTCAATTGGCGTTGCGCCGCCAGCAGTTCAGCCTGGGCCCGTGCACTCAGCGCCTGGGCGGTCTTGAAGGTGGCGTCGGCCCGTTGCGCACTTTCCACGGAGACAGCGTTGCTGCCGACCAGGCGTTTGTAGCGTGCATTGTCGTCCCGTGAGCGGGCCGTTTCAGCGCCGGTGGCATCGATCCCCGCACGGGCCTGACTGATCACTGCGTGTTGCAGTTGTTCGGTGGCGTCGAGGTTGGCCAGCAAGGCTTCTTGCGCGGCCACCGCGCCTTCGGCCTTGGCCAGGTTGGCGCGGTAGTCACGGGAATCGAGGCGGATCAACACATCGCCGGCCTTCACTTTCTGGTTGTCGCTGACCAGCACCTCTTCGATGTAACCCGCAACCTTCGGCCCGATCACCGTCACGTCGCCGCCAATGTAGGCGTCGTCGGTTTCTTCGATGAAACGCCCGGCGGTCCACCAATGGGCGGTGTAAAGGCCTGCACATACCAGGGCAGCAATGGCCAGCGTCAGCAGGATCAGGCGCTTGAGCAGGGGAGGCTTGGGTGTGCTCACCGCAACGGCAACGTCGGGTTCAAGGCTGGGCATGCTGGTCATGGAGGATTACCTGTGGGAATTGGCGTTTAATTACGTACGTAATATGACGCATGTAATATTTGGTCGCAATTAATTTCTGCTGCCGATCGTCAGGTGCTTATTTTCGCCAGTGGCCAGGGGTGATGCCGGTCATGTCCTTGAAGAAGGCAATAAACGCACTGTCACTGGCAAAACCCAGTGCGAAGGCGCTGTAACCGATGTTTCTGCCGGTGGTGAGCAGTTCGATGGCCCGCATCAACCGCCACTGTTGGCGCCATTGCTGATAACTCATGCCGGTTTCACGCTGGAAGATTCGCCCGATGGTTCGGCCGCTGGCGCCGATCTGCGCTTGCAGGACCTGAAGTTCGGGCGGTAGCTGATCGAGCGTTGCAAGCAGCGGCGTCAGGCGTTTGTCCCAGGGCAATGGCAGCAGCATCGGCTGCTGTGCGGCGTCACGGATTTCGCTGAGGCACAGGCCCAGTAAGTGAACGAATTTGCCGTGCTGCCAATCGGTGTCGAATTCCGCTTGGGCAATCGATTCCAGCACTGCCCGCAGCAATGGGCTGACTTCAATCACGCAGACGTGTTGCGGCAGCTCGGCGCACAGCGAAGGTGTCAGGTAAATCGAGCGGTAGTCGACGCTCTGTTGCATCACCGCGCGGTGTGTCACCCCGCAGGGAATCCACGCTGCGCGGGAGGGCGGCAGCAGGCACAACTGCTGCGCGAGGGTAATGCGCGTGCTGCCCTGGCGGGTGAACAGCAACTGCCCCCGTTGATGTTGATGTAAACCGGAGTCGTGATCGCCAAGGGTGGCGGCGATACCGATCACGGCGGCGGGATAGCTGTCGGGGTCGAATTGCGCGTGTGCATCCAGCCAGGTCATGGTTTGTCCGATTTCATAGATTAGTTGTCCGGGTTTTGATAATACGTCAGTCACGGTTTCATAAGCTGCTCGCCAGTTTTCCTGGGGAGTGAAGTCGTGATGAGTTACAAAAAATTGTTGGTGTTGACCATCGCTTTGCTGATGTTCCCTCAGATCGCCCAAACCCTTTACAGCCCGGCATTGGCGGACATCGGCCAGGCCTTCGCGGTCGGGCCGCAGGCGGCGGCGCAAATGCTTTCCGTGTATTTCCTGGCCTTTGCGTTTGGTGTGGTGGCGTGGGGCCGGATGTGCGACCGCATCGGACGTCGACCGTCGATGCTCGTTGGCCTGGGGGTGTACGCCGGCGCATCGCTGCTGGCGCTGAACGTCCGCACGTTCGATGCGTTGTTGATGGCGCAGGCGCTGGCGGCGTTCGGTGCGGCGGTGGGCTCGGTGGTGACGCAAACCGTGCTGCGCGACCGCTTCAAGGGCGCGGAACTGGCGCACGTGTTTTCGCTGATGGGCATTGCGCTGGCGGCCAGTCCGGCGATTGGCCTGTTCACCGGGGCGAGCCTGGTGGAAGGTTTCGGGTATCGAGGTGTCGTGGCGTGTCTGTTGCTGTTGTCCGCGGCGCTCTGGCTGTGGTGCCTGCGCGTCCTGCCCGAAACACGACCGCAGCAGGTGACGACACCGGCCTTGTTCGAGACGCTGTGGCGAATGCTGGGCGACCGCGATATCTGGCATTCGACGTTGCTGGTCGCGCTGTTCAACATTGCCTTGTTCAGCTACTACAGCCTCGGTCCTTTCGTGTTCCAGCGACTGGGCTTGAGCGCGCAGTGGTTCGGTTACAGCGGGGTGATCCTCGCGCTGGGTTCCGGTCTCGGTGCCTGGCTCAACCAGCGGCTGTTGCGTCGAGGCGTGAGTGGCCCGCAGCTGATTCAGCTGGCGGCGATGCTGGTGTGGGTGGGGGCCAGTGGCGTATGGCTGATGCAAGAAAGCCTTGGGTTTGTATTGCCGATGCTGCTGGTGGTGCTGGCGTTCGGGATGGCCATCCCGAACATTCTAGGCTCGGCACTCGCCAGTTATGGGGACCGGCTGGGCACGGCGGGCGCGCTGTTCGGATTGTTGTATTACCTGTTGATCGGCGGCGGGCTGATGCTGGTGGCCTGGGCACAAGCGTTGGGCGAAACCCTGATGGTGTGCGGTGGGTTGGCGATGTTGCTGGCACACACGAGAAGCCGTTTGGTTATTGACCGATGTGCAAACTGACAGGAACTCACTCAAACGCCTTGCCGGCGATGAGGCCCTTGGATTTGCATCGATCATGCGGACGCCATCGCCGGCAAGCCAGCTCCTACAGTGGATCGGTGTGAACGTTGAGACTGGCGTTCACACAAACCCCTTGTAGGAGCCGGCTTGCCGGCGATGGGGCCTTTGGATTTGCATCGATCATGCGGCCGCCATCGCCAGCAAGCCGGCTCCTACAGTGGATCGGTGTGAGCGTTGAAACTGGCGTTCACACAAAGCCCTTGTAGGAGCCGGCTTGCCGGCGATGGGGCCATTGGATTTGCATCGATCACGCGGCCGCCATCGCCAGCAAGCCGGCTCCTACAGTGGCTCGGTGTGAGCGTTGAAACTGGCGTTCACACAAAACCCTTGTAGGAGCCGGCTTGCCGGCGATGGGGCCTTTGGATTGGGATCGATCATGCGGACGCCATCGCTGGCAAGCCGGCTCCTACAGTGGCTCGGTGTAAACGTTGAGACTGGCATTCACACAAACCCCTTGTAGGAGCCGGCTTGCTGGCGATGGGGCCATTGGATTTGCATCGATCATGCGGCCGTCATCGCCGGCAAGCCGGCTCCTACAGTGGATCGGTGTGAACGTTGAAACTGGCGTTCACACAAAGCCCTTGTAGGAGCCGGCTTGCTGGCGATGGGGCCTTTGGATGTGCATCGATCATGCGGACGTCATCGCCGGCAAGCCGGCTCCTACAGGACTGCGTTAATCCTCGCGTTTGACGACCAGCGTGAGGATGTCGTAACTGGCGACCAGTTCGCCCAGCTGGTTGGTGACTTCCACGTCCCACGCCACCACGCCCTGTGGAATGCCCTGCGGGCTCTTTTTGCCTTGATCGATTTTGCGTTTGCAGGTCAGGCGCGCCTGGATGGTGTCGCCGATGCCCACCGGGTTGATGAAGCGCAACGTATCCAGGCCGTAGTTGGCCAGCACCGGGCCTGGCGCCGGGGAGACGAACAGACCGGCCGCCGCCGACAGTACGAAGTAACCGTGGGCGATGCGTTTGCCGAATTGCGATTCCTTGGCGGCGATCTCGTCGAAGTGCATGTAGAAGTGATCGCCGGACAGGCAACCGAAGTTCACCAGATCGGCCTCGGTCACGGTGCGACGGTGGGTCAGCAGCGACTCACCGATCTGCAGGTCCTGGAAGAACCGGCGGAACGGATGCACCTCGGTCTCGATGACCTTGGCGCCGCGCACGTATTCACCGGTGACGGCGGCGAGCATGGTCGGCGAGCCTTGCACGGCGGCGCGTTGCAGGTAGTGTTTCACTGCGCGCAGACCACCGAGCTCTTCACCGCCACCGGCACGACCCGGCCCGCCATGCTTGAGTTGTGGCAGGGGCGAGCCGTGGCCGGTGGATTCGGCGGCGGATTCGCGGTCCAGCACCAGCAAGCGACCGTGCCAGGCTGCCGCGACGGGAATGGCTTTGGCGGCGATCTGCGGATCCTTGGTGATCAGGCTCGCCACCAGGCTGCCTTTACCGCGTGCGGCCAGGGCCAGTGCTTCGTCGAGGTCGTCGTAGGCCATCAACGTGCTGACCGGGCCGAACGCTTCGATGTCGTGCGCGCCGCCTTCAGCGTGCGGGTCGCGGGCCTGCAACAGGGTCGGCGCGAAGAACGCACCCTGGCTGACGTTTTCGCCACGCGGTTCAAAACCGTCGCGAGCGCCGAACAGCATGTCGCTGCTCTGCAGCAGGCTTTCCAGACGCTCGGCGACGTCTTTTTGCTGATCGTGAGAGGCCAGTGCACCCATGCGCACGCCTTCCACCGACGGGTCGCCGACCACGACTTTCTTCAGGCGGTCGCGCAAACGGGTCGCGACGGCATCGATGTGTTTGGCCGGCACGATGGCGCGGCGGATGGCGGTGCATTTCTGCCCGGCCTTGGTGGTCATTTCCCGTGCGACTTCCTTGATGAACAGCTCGAACTCTTCGTCGTCCGGGGTCACGTCCGGGGCGAGGATCGCGCAGTTCAGCGAGTCGGCTTCGGCGTTGAACGGCACCGAGTTGCGGATCAGGTTCGGATTGACCCGCAACTTCGCGGCAGTGTCGGCCGAACCGGTGAACGTCACCACGTCCTGGCCTTGCAGGCGGTCGAGCAAGTCACCGGTGCTGCCGATGATCAGTTGCAGGCTGCCCGCCGGCAGCAAGCCGGATTCGTCCATCAGCCGCACCACGGCTTCGGTCAGGTAGCTGGTGGCGCTGGCCGGTTTGACGATGCACGGCATGCCGGCGAGAAAGCTCGGCGCGAATTTTTCCAGCATGCCCCAGATCGGGAAGTTGAACGCATTGATATGCACCGCCAGACCACCGCGCGGCACCAGAATGTGCGTGCCGGCGAAGGTGCCTAGCTTGCTCAACTGCATCGCCGGGCCTTCGTGGACGATGTTGCCCGACGGCAGTTCCCGCGAACCGAGGCTGGCGTAGGTGAACAGCGTGCTGTTGCCGCCCTCGATATCGATCCAGCTGTCGGCACGGGTGGCGCCGCTGTGGTGGGAGATCGCGTAAAGCTGTTCCTTGCGTTCGCTCAGGTACAAGGCCAGTGCCTTGAGACGTTGCGCCCGTTGCTGGAAGTCCAGCGCCATCAAGCCGCTGATGCCTTGGCGACGACCGTGCTCGACGGCTTCGGCGAAGTCCGGACGTTCCTCGTGGGTGCGTGCAATCTCGTGGCCGTCGATGGCGCTGCGCAGCACCTGGGCACCGTGTTGGCCGATCCAGCGACCGGCGATGAAACTTTGCAGGGTAGGGGCGTGAGACATCACGATTCCTCCAGGTTGTGAAAGGTGTTGGCGCGGCGGTAACCGCGCCCTTCAGGGATTACCAAAGCGCCACGGTGTAACCGACGATCAGCCGGTTTTCATCAAGGGCGGTGTTCAGGCCATTGCCGGAGCGGAAGGTCACGTTGCGCCAGCGCAGGCTGACGTCCTTGAACACGCCGCTCTGGATGACGTAACTGATGTCGGTGTCGCGCTCGCGCTCACGGCCGTTGTCGACGGTGCCGGCCTTGACGTGGCGCCCGTCGGTGTATCGGGTCATGAAGGTCAGGCCGGGAATGCCTTGCGCCGCGAAGTCGTAGTCGTAACGCAACTGCCAGGAGTCCTCGTCGGCGCGGGTGTAGGTGTTGAAGGTCACCAGGTTGACCACGTACGGATCGCCGCCGTTGAGGAACGGAAAGGCACTGTCGCCGGACAACTGCTGGTACATGGCACTGACCTTGTGGGCACCGTGGGACACGGTGAACATGCTGTTGAAGTTGCGGTTGTCGATGCGCCCGGCGCGCTCGGCGCCATCACCCCGGCTGTCGAAATAGCGCAGGTCGCTGCGCAGATTGAAACCGTTGCCCAGCGGTTGGGTATGCACCAACCCGACAAATTGCTGGCGATAAATCTGATCGAGCTTGCCGTAGTAGTAACTCAGGTTCAGCTGTGGATTGAAGGCGTAGCTGCCGCCGGCAAAGTCGAAGTGATCACTGCTGGCGGCGGCGTAGCCGATGTCATCGTTGCTGGAGGAGTCCCGCAGGTTGGCCTTGGTCAGGCGCCCGGTATTCAGCGTCAGGCCACTGATTTCCTGGCTGGTCAGCAAGCCGCCTTCGAAGGTCGAACCGAGCAGGCGGGTGTCGTTGTAAGTCGCCACCGGCAGCAGAGGTTGCAGGGTGCCGAGCTTCAACACGCTTTTCGACACCCGCACCTTGCCGGTCAGCCCCAACTCGCTGAACTCGTCCGCCGGCTCATGGCTTTTCGGACCGAAGGGCAGCAGCCCGGTGCCACGGCGATCCGGGCTGGAGTCGAGTTTCAATCCCAGCTCCCCCAACGCATCGAGACCGAAGCCTAAAGTGCCGTCGGTGAACCCGGACTCGATGCGCGCGGTGAAACCCTGCGCCCATTCTTCAGCCTTGGATTGCGCCGCGTTGTCCTGACGGAAATCGCGATTGATGTAGTGGTTGCGCATTTCAATGCGGGCCTTGCTGTCGTCGATGAAGTCGGCCATGGCGCTGGGGGCGACCATGGGCAGGCTCAATGCGGCGGCCAGCGAAAACAGTGATTCGTAAGGTGCAGAACGTGCGGGCTTCATTGTTTTTATTCCCTGCCATCAGTCGGTCGTGATTAGTGCTTGCTGGCGCCGGAGGCACCGATGCCGGTCATCGAACGGATGAACTGCGCCAGATAGCGGCCGCGCTCAAGGACCGCTCGCGGCGAGGTGTCGGTGACCGAAAACAGCCAGGCACTGAAAAACGCGAGGCTCATGGAAAACAGCGCCGGGTTGGAGTACGGGAACAGCGCCTTGTCGTGATGCAACACGTTGACCCACACCGCCGGGCTCAGCACCAGCAGGACAATCGCCGAGACCAGCCCCGTCAGGCTGCCGGTGACCGCGCCGCGAGTGGTCAGGCCTTTCCAGTACATAGAAAGGAACAGCACCGGGAAATTCACCGACGCGGCGATGGCCAGCACCAGGCCGGAAAGGAACGCAATGTTCTGCGATTCGAACAGCAGGCCGAGGATGATCGCCAGCACACCGATGCACAGCGTGGCGATGCGCGAAACGCGGATTTCCTGCTGCTCGGTGGCCTGTCCTTTGCGCATCACGCAGGCATACAAATCGTGGGACACCGCCGAGGCACCGGACAACGCCAGGCCTGCAACCACCGCCAGAATGGTGGCGAAAGCCACCGCCGAGATGAAGCCGAGGAACAGGTTGCCGCCCACGGCTTGTGCCAGGTGCACGGCGATCATGTTGCCGCCGCCGATGATCGCGCCGCTGGCATCGCGGAACGCAGGATCGGTGCCGACCATGACGATGGCGCCGAAGCCGACGATGATCAGCAGCAAGTAGAAGTAACCGATGAAACCGGTAGCGTAGAACACGCTTTTACGCGCTTCCTTGGCATCGCTGACGGTGAAGAAACGCATCAGGATATGCGGCAGGCCGGCGGTGCCGAACATCATGCCCAGCCCCAGCGAGATCGCATCGATCGGGTTCGACAGCAAGCCACCGGGCGCCATGATCGCGCTGCCCTTGGCGTGTACGGCAGTGGCGCCGGCGAACATCGCTTCGGTGCTGAAACCGAAATGCTTGAGCACCATGAATGCCATGAACGTGGTGCCGAACAGCAGCATCACCGCTTTGATGATCTGCACCCACGTGGTGGCGAGCATGCCGCCGAAGGTCACGTAGAACACCATCAACACACCGACCAGCATCACCGCGTAGAGGTAGTCGATGCCGAACAGCAACTCGATCAACTTGCCGGCACCGACCATCTGCGCCACCAGGTACATCAACGCGACGGTCAGGGTGCCGAAGGCCGAGGTCAGGCGCACCGGGGTTTGTTCCAGGCGATAAGAGACCACGTCGGCGAACGTATATTTGCCGAGGTTGCGCAGGCGTTCAGCGATCAGGAACAGGATGATCGGCCAGCCCGCCAACACGCCCAGGGCGTAGAGCAAGCCGTCGTAGCCATTGAGAAACATCATCGCCGAGATGCCGAGGAAGGACGCCGCCGAGATCATGTCGCCGGCAATCGCCAGGCCGTTCTGGAAGCCAGTCATGCCACCGCCGGCGGTGTAGAAATCGCTGGCGGAACGGGTACGCAATGCGGCCCAACGCGTGACGCCGAGGGTGAACAGCACGAACACCAGGAACATGCCGATGGCGTTCCAGTTCAGTGGGCGGGACGCGCCGTCGGCGGCGACCGCGAAGTCGGTGACCGCTGCCAGCGGCAGCAGGAACAACGCCAGGAGCCGGCTCATCGGGCGCACTCCTGCTTCAGCTTTTCGTTGAGCGGATCAATCACGTTGTTGGCGCGATAGACGTAGAAACCGGTCAGCGCGAAGGCCAACACCACAATCACCACACCGACCAGCATGCCCACCGAGGTCACGCCGCCGCTCAAGGATTGACCGAGGGTGGCGGGGGAGAACGCCACCAGCAACACGAAGCCGAAATAGATCACCAGCATGATCAGCGACAGCGACCAGTACAGGTTTTGTTTGCGACGAACCAGCTGGATGAAATCGGGGTGCTGGCGGATGAGTTCTACGTCTGTGGGTGTCATGGCACGCTCTCTGTTGTTTTTGTTGTGGGGTGAAACGTGGTGTTTCGGCGTAATGCCTACAGAAACCGGATTCCGGCAGGCAGTACACGAAACCTGTAGGAGCTGGCTTGCCAGCGATGACGGTCTGACGTTCGCGGTGATTTAACGGACCTCATCGCCGGCAAGCTGGCTCCTACAAGGGGTGTGGTGATCTTCAGAGTTGGTCGAAATCCAGGATGACTTTGTCGCTGACCGGGTACGCCTGGCACGACAGCACGTAACCGGCGGCCACTTCGTAGTCTTCCAGGGCGTGGTTGCTGTCCATTTCCACTTCGCCTTCGATGACCTTGCATTTGCACGTCGAGCACACGCCGGCCTTGCACGAGTAAGGCAGTTCGGCGCCCTGGGCGTTGCCGGCATCGAGGATGCTCTGGCTGTTGCGCGGCAGGTCGAAGGCCAGCGCGCGGCCGTCGCTGATGACGGTGATCTGGCTGACCGCCGCATCAACTTGCCGTGCAGCCTCGCGAGCTTCGCGTTTTTGCTGGCTGCCAGCGGCGGCGAACAGTTCGAAATGGATGCGCTCCGGTGCCATGCCCTTGGCCTTGAGGCTGTCGCGCACGGTTTCGGTCATCTCCTGCGGGCCACAGATAAATGCCGCATCAAGGGCTTTGACATTGAGCCAGCGGGAGAACAGTTGCTCGCATTTCTCGGCGTTGATCCGGCCGTTGTACAGGTCGACATCCTGCTGCTCGCGACTGAACACGAAGATCAGGTTCAGACGCTGCAAGTAGCGATTTTTCAGATCTTCGAGCTGTTCACGGAACAGCGCGCCGGAACTTGAACGGTTGCCGTACAGCAGCGTGACGCGGCTGTGCGGCTCGGTTTGCAGGGTGGTCTTGATGATCGACAGGATCGGCGTGATGCCGCTGCCCGCCGCCACGGCCAGGTAATGACCGTGGCGTTGTGGGTCGAGCTCGACGCAGAAGTGCCCGGCCGGCGGCATCACTTCCAGGCTGTGCCCGGCCTTCAGCTGTTCATTGGCGAATGCGGAGAAACGCCCGCCGGCCACACGCTTGATCGCGACGCGCAGTTCGCCGTCATTGACGCCGGTGCAGATCGAATACGAACGACGCACTTCTTCGCCATCCATCTGCGTGCGCATCACCAGGTGCTGGCCTTGGGTGAAGTGAAAACTGTCTTGCAGGTGCTGCGGAATATCGAAGGCGATGGACACCGCGTCACGGGTTTCGGCGCGCACGTCCTTGATGGTCAGGCTGTGAAATTTGCTCATTATTGTTCTCCAGCTGGGACGGCCGATCGCCGCTCAGATGCACTTGAAATAGTCGAACGGCTCGCGGCAATCGACGCAGAGGTACAACGCCTTGCACGCGGTGGAACCGAACTCGCTGAGCACTTCGGTGTGCGCGCTGCCGCATTGCGGGCAGACGATCACCGGGCTTTCGCCGAGCAGGCTGCGTTTGCTGGTGCTGCCGTCGGGCGGTGCGATGCCATAAGCGCGCAGGCGTTCGCGGCCGATGTCGGTGATCCAGTCGGTGGTCCACGCCGGGGTCAATTTGCGTTCCAGTTGCGGTGCCCTGAAGCCGGCAAGCTCCAGCGCATCGCGGATGTCGCTTTCAATCACCTCGGTGGCGGGGCAGCCGGAGTAGGTCGGCGTGACCACCACGTGCAAGTGGCCGGCTTGCCAGTCGAGATCGCGCACGATGCCGAGGTCGACCACGCTGACCACCGGCACTTCCGGGTCC
Source organism: Pseudomonas sp. BF-RE-25 (assembly GCF_019956105.1). Lineage (NCBI taxonomy): Bacteria > Pseudomonadati > Pseudomonadota > Gammaproteobacteria > Pseudomonadales > Pseudomonadaceae > Pseudomonas > Pseudomonas sp. BF-RE-25. The sequence goes on along the minus strand of NZ_JAHBDB010000012.1, from coordinate 12,884 downwards.
ATGACCTGCGCCAGGGTCGCCCACGCGGCGGCCAGGTCCGTCGGTTGGGCCGGCCGGGCGCCGAGGTCGCTGGCGATCAGCTCACCAGGTTGCATCGGGGTACGCTCGTGGCAGGAATTGCATCTCCGCCAACAGGATGCCGAGGTGTTCGGTGTGCAGCCCCTTGCGCGCATTCAGGTAGAAATAGCTCGGCGCGGCAGGCACGGGCAGGGTGGCGCTGGCGAAAATCTCGTTGACCCTGGCTTGCCACGCGGCGGCGACGGTGGCGATGTCCGGGGTGATGCCGGCTTCGCACAGACGCTGCTCGCTGTCATCGGCGGCGATCAGTTCCACGGTAAAGCGCCAGACCTCAGGGATCGCCGCGAGCATGCGCTTGTGGCTTTCCTCGGTGCCGTCGCCCAGACGCTCGACCCACTCGCCGGAACGGCGCAGGTGATAGGTGACTTCTTTTACGGCTTTGGCAGCGATCCCAGCGACGCGCTCATCGCTGGACTGGCTCAAACCTTTAAGCACTTCCAGGTGCCAGGCGTCATACAGGAACTGCTTCAGGATGGTCACCGCGTAATCGCCGTTGGGTTGTTCCACCAGCAGCAGGTTGCGATAGGCGCGCTCATCGCGACGGAACGCCAGATGATCGGCATCGCGATCGTCGCCCAGCAGTTCAGCGGCGTACTCCAGCCAGTTGCGCGCCTGGCCGACGAGGTCGAGGCCGACGTTCATCAGCGCCAGTTCTTCTTCCAGCGCCGGCGCCTTGCCGCACCATTGGCATAGGCGCTGGCCCTGGATCAGGGCGCTGTCGCCGAGGCGCAGCAGGTATTCGATCAGATCGGTGTTGTTATTCATGGTCGACCTCACATGTGCCCGACTTCGGCCGGCAGCTCGTAGAAGCTGGCATGGCGATAAACCTTGTCGTCCGACGGGTCGAACAGCGGGTCTTTTTCATCCGGCGACGAGGCGGTGATCAGTGCCGACGGCACGACCCACAGGCTCACGCCTTCGCTGCGACGGGTGTACAACTCACGCGCGTTCTCGATGGCCATGGTGGTGTCGGCGGCATGCACGCTGCCGACGTGCTTGTGGTTGAGGCCGTGCTTGCTGCGCACAAAGACTTCGAAAAGGGTCCATTCGGACATGGCGGTGTCTCCAGATCAGGTGGCCGAATCAGGCGGCGTTCTTGTTTTGTTTTTTGCGGGCGTGGGCAACTGCGGCTTCGCGGACCCAGGCGCCGTCTTCAATGGCTTTGCGGCGAGTGGCGACGCGTTCCTGGTTGCACGGGCCGTTGCCCTTGAGCACTTCGTAGAACTCGCTCCACTGGATTTCACCGAAGTCGTAATGGCCGCGTTCGGCGTTCCACTTCAGGTCCGGATCGGGGCAGGTGCAACCGAGCAATTCGAGTTGCGGGATGGTCTGGTCGATGAAGCGCTGGCGCAGTTCGTCGTTGCTCTGGCGCTTGATTTTCCAGGCCATGGACTGGGCGCTGTTCGGCGAGTGTTCGTCGCTCGGGCCGAACATCATCAGCGACGGCCACCACAGGCGGTTGATCGCGTCCTGGACCATGTCTTTTTGCGCCTGATTGCCGTGACGCATCATGGTCAGAAGGATTTCGTAGCCTTGGCGCTGGTGGAAACTTTCTTCCTTGCAGATGCGCACCATGGCCCGGGAGTAGGGGCCGTATGAGGTGCGTTGCAACACCACCTGATTGACGATCGCGGCGCCGTCAACCAGCCAGCCCACTGCGCCCATGTCGGCCCAGTTCAGGGTTGGGTAGTTGAAGATGCTCGAGTACTTGGCCTTGCCGCTGTGCAGCTTGGCGATTTCTTCGTCGCGGTCGGCGCCGAGGGTTTCCATGGCGCTGTACAGGTACAGGCCGTGGCCGGCTTCGTCCTGAATCTTGGCCATCAATTGCAGTTTGCGTTTGAGCGATGGCGCGCGGGTGACCCAGTTGCCTTCGGGCAGCATGCCGACGATTTCCGAGTGGGCGTGCTGCGAGATCTGCCGGATCAAGGTCTGGCGATAGGCATCAGGCATCCAGTTTTTCGCTTCGATCTTGATTTCTGAATCGATTTTTTCCTGGAAGGCGCGTTCCTGTTCGGACATTTCCGACAGGTCCTTGATGCGCTTAACGCCGGTTTCTACGAGCTGTGCGTACATTGGGGGTCTCCCGCCTTGAATCTGATCGAGGGCATGGAGAACTTTATAAGCGATACAGAATTTAATATCAAATAGAAAATATCGTGTCGCATGCTTTTTTGTATCGCTTTCGACGTACGGGGCAAGTCCGGTTTCTGGACAGCCTGATGGCGCCTTAGTAGCATCCGCCGCTTACCGGCTAGGCGACTCGTCGTCGGTGACGGAATTTCAAGGAGTGGGCATGCAGGATTTCACCTTCGGTAAGGTCAGGATTCATTTCCACATCGAGCATGGGGTGGTGATCAGCAACACGCCGAGCCGTGGGGTGATCTGGATCAGAACGAAGGAGGGCGAAGAGCGCCGTCTGGAATATGGTTTTGAAGATTTCCAGTTGCGTAAAGGTCATGAGGTTTCCGTGATCTACGCAAGCAGTTCACACAAGGAATATGTGTGTCCGGTAGTGCTGCGCAATCACCATCTTTCGCTCAGTTATGCCTTGGGTTCGAGTGATGTTATCTATAAGGAGATGGCCAGGCCGCTGGCGTGGTCCTGGCTGGTTTTGGTGGCGCTGATCGTCCCGTCATCGTTTATTGCCAAGTGGTTTGGTCATTTTGGAGGAGGCTTTGTACTGCCATTCATCTATTGGCTGGGGGTGGCCAAGCTCGACGACATGCGCAAAGCGCGACTGATCCCGGCGCTGGGTGCTCACATCGATAGGCTGGACAGACGCGCCACTGCCAGACGCGTCGTCGCCAGAGCTCTCTCGCGTAATCGCTGATGGCGAGGTTCTGACTCCTTCGTTGTGGTTCGCATGCCCCCTGTAGGAGCTGGCTTGTCGGGTCGCCGCATCGCAGCGATGGTCGTCAACGATAACGCGTGCTGCCTGAATGAACGCGCCGTCCAAACGCTTTTCGCCGGCAAGCCGGCTCCTACAGGGAATCCCATACGCTTTTGCTTTTCACCACTCATCAGGCCGAGCGTTAGCTCGCCTTCAGCTCTTGATCTGAGCGCCCCCTCGAGAGGCCGAGCGCAGGTTCTGCGCAGTGGGCAACCCGGCATGGATGCCGGGTTAGCCGCCCCCGGCCATGGATGGCCGATGGCGGCGGGCCCACGGAGCAGGACCGGAGCGAGGGCATGGCGAGCCTTGGCGAGGCACCGAACGAAAGGGGCAAGAGCGCTTGGTTACTTGGGGCTTTTCCAAGTGACTCGCCGTAAGGGCGAAACCATTAGCGGCCGTTACCGCAGGAATGGATATGTACACCCTCATATAGCCATCGCCGGCAAGCCGGCTCCTACAAGGACCGTGTACATCCGCGAGAGTCGGGTTGCCTGTAAAGCCTTCGCGAGCAGGCTCGCTCCCACAGGATTCGTGCGCGTACACCCAAAAAAAAGCCCCGCAAAAGCGGGGCTTAAAGGGTGCAGCAGTCATGCTTTCGGGCGTTTGTCCATTACGTGACAAGCCTTGCCCTCAGAGCGCTTGATCGAATGCAGAGGCTGCAAAACAATCCGCGAACTGATCCCGATATACGTCTTGATGTGCTTGCTCAACTCGCCACAAACAGCCCTCTGCTGCTCATCGCTCAAATGCTGGTGTTCAGCCTTCAACTCGACATGCACATCCACGCTGTCCAGATTCCCGTTGCGATACAGATGAATCTCATAACACTCTGAAAGCTGTTTGATTTTCAGTACCTGCTCCTCGATCTGCGTCGGAAACACGTTCACCCCGCGAATGATCAACATGTCATCGCTGCGTCCGGTGATCTTGTCGATCCGCCGCATCGGCCGCGCAGTCCCCGGCAGCAAACGCGTCAGGTCGCGGGTGCGGTAGCGGATCATCGGCAAGGCTTCCTTGCTCAGGGACGTGAACACCAGTTCGCCCATCTGCCCGTCCGGCAGCACTTCACCGGTGACCGGGTCGATGATTTCCGGGTAGAAGTGGTCTTCCCAGATCGTCGGGCCGTCCTTGGTTTCGGCGCATTCCATGGCGACGCCCGGCCCCATGATTTCCGAGAGGCCGTAGATGTCCAGTGCAGTGATGCCCAAACGGTTCTCGATGGCGCTGCGCAGTTCGCCGGTCCACGGCTCGGCACCGAAGATGCCCAGGCGCAGGGCCAGTTTGTGCGGGTCGATGCCCTGGCGCTCGATTTCATCGGCGATGTTGAGCATGTACGACGGCGTGACCATGATGATGTCCGGCTGGAAATCCTTGATCAGTTGCACTTGCTTTTCAGTCTGGCCGCCGGACATCGGAATCACCGTGCAACCCAGGCGTTCGGCACCGTAGTGCGCGCCGAGACCGCCGGTGAACAGGCCGTAGCCATAGGAAATGTGCACTTTGTCGCCACGTCGGCCACCGGCTGCGCGGATTGAGCGCGCGACCACGTTGGCCCAGGTGTCGATGTCGTTCTGCGTGTAGCCGACGACGGTCGGTTTGCCGGTGGTGCCGCTGGACGCGTGCAGGCGCACCACGTCCTGCATCGGCACGGCAAACATGCCGTAGGGGTAGTTGTCGCGCAGGTCGGATTTGGTGGTGAACGGAAACTTCGCCAGGTCTTCCAGGGATTTGATGTCATCCGGGTGCACGCCCAGTGCATCGAAGCGCTGACGGTACAGCGGCACGTTTTTGTAGGCGTGGTTGAGGCTCCAGCGCAGGCGTTCCAGCTGGTGCTGACGGAGTTCGTCAATGCTGGCGGTTTCCAGCGGGTCCAGCACGGGATCAAGCACGGCTTTGGCAATTGGCATGTTCATAACTTCACTCGAATTATTTTTGTGTTTCAGCCCGGCCGCAGCCGGGCTTTGAGTGCATGCCCCAAGGATACCTCTAGGCTCCCCGGGAATCGCGATTCTTTAGTCGGACAAGCGCTCAATGATCAGCGCAATGCCCTGGCCGACGCCGATGCACATGGTGCACAACGCGTAGCGGCCCTGACGTTCTTCCAGTTCGTGCAGGGCGGTGGTCACCAGCCGCGCGCCGCTCATACCCAATGGGTGGCCGAGGGCGATGGCGCCGCCATTCGGGTTGACCCGCGGGTCAGTGTCGCTCAAACCCAGTTCGCGCAACACCGCCAGGCCTTGCGCGGCGAAGGCTTCGTTGAGTTCGATCACGTCCATGTCGGCGAGGCTCAGGTTGGCCAGTTCCAGCACTTTGCGCGTCGCTGGCACCGGGCCGATGCCCATGATGCGCGGCTCGACCCCGGCAGTGGCCATGGCCACAACCCGGCCGCGAGCCTTCAGGCCATGGCGTTTGGCGGCCGCCGGGCTGGCCAGCAACAGTGCGCAAGCGCCGTCATTGACCCCGGAGGCATTGCCGGCGGTGACGCTGCCGCCTTCGCGAAATGGCGTGCCGAGTTTCTGCAACTGCTCAAGCGTGGTGTCGCCGCGTGGGTGTTCGTCATGCTCGACGACTTTGGCCGGGCCTTTGCGCTGCGGGATTTCGACCGCGACGATTTCCTTGGCCAGACGCCCACTGGCCTGGGCCGCGCCGGCACGCTGCTGGCTGCGCAGGGCAAAGGCGTCCTGGTCGGCGCGGGAGATGTTGAACTGCTCGGCGACGTTCTCGGCGGTTTCCGGCATCGAGTCGATACCGTAGGTCTTTTTCATCAGCGGATTGACGAAGCGCCAGCCGATGGTGGTGTCGTAGACCTGCGCATCCCGAGAGAAGGCTTGTTCGGCCTTGCCCATGACCAACGGCGCGCGGGACATCGATTCGACGCCGCCGACCAGCATCAGCCCGGCTTCGCCGCAACGAATCGCCCGCGCTGCGGTGCCGATGGCATCCAGCCCGGAACCGCACAAACGGTTGAGCGTGGTGCCCGGCACGCTGACCGGCAACCCGGCCAACAGCGCCGACATGCGCGCGACGTTGCGGTTGTCTTCGCCGGCCTGGTTGGCACAGCCGTAGATCACATCATCCACGGCATTCCAGTTGACCTGCGGGTGGCGGCGCAGCAGTTCGCGCAACGGCACTGCACCGAGGTCGTCGGCACGTACGCTGCTCAAGGCACCAGCGTAGCGGCCGATCGGGGTCCGCACGGCGTCGATGATCAAGGCGTCATTCATTCGGGGTCTCCTGCGCGAGCACAGCGCCGCGCACTTTGTAGGATTTGCCATGGAACAGCGCGATCAGCTGGCCCAGTTGGTTTTCAATGCGCACGTCGTAGTTGCCGGTGCGACCGGAGCGGCTCTGCTCGGTGCAATCGGCGGTCAAGGTGTCGCCCAGGCGTGCCGGGGCGATGTAGTCGATGCTGCAACCGATGGCCACGGTGGCTTCGTTGTAGCTGTTGCAGGCAAAGGCAAACGCCGAGTCGGCGAGGGCGAACAGGTAACCGCCGTGGCAAGTGCCGTGGCCCTGAATCATGTCGGCGCGCACGCTCATGCCGACGCGGGCGCAGCCCGGTGCCGCCGAGAGCAGGCGCATGCCCATGGCCTGGCTCGCGGCGTCGCGCTTGAACATCGTTTGTGCGCAGTTGCTGGCAAGGTTCATTGCTTCGTGATTAGTCATGGAACGTCCTCCCTTCAGCGACGCGGCGGCGCAACAGCAGCGACGGTCGATAGCGTTGTTCGCCGTAGCTCGTTTGCAGGTTTTCCAGCACGTTGAGGATGTGCGCGAGGCCAATGGCGTCGGCCCAGGCCAGCGGGCCTTGCGGGTAATTGACCCCGGCGCGCATCGCCAGATCGATGTCGGCGGCCGAGGCCACGCCTTGCAGCACGGCGTCGGCGGCTTCGTTGGCGAGCATCGCCACCGTGCGCAACACTGCGAGCGCCGGGCTGTCGCTGAGTTGGCTGACTGTGAATCCAGCGCGTTGCAGCAGTGCGACGCCGTGTTCGAGTGCCGAAGGGGTGATGTCTGCCGAGCAACTGATGGCGATGCGGCTGGCCTTGCCGTAGTCGAAGGCCAGGTCCAGCAGGATCAGATTGCGCAGTCCGTCTTCTTTCGCCCGCTGACAGGCCATGCGCCCGTCGCTAAGCGCCAGCACGGCATCGCCGACTTTCAACAGGCCCAGGCCATCACGCTGAATGACGTTGATCTGATGTTCGCGCAGACGCGCAATCAACGCGTTGGCGATGCCGAGATCACCTTCCACGACGCAGGTTTCAACCGGGTGATCACAGCTGATAGAGGTCGGCTGTGGCCGTTCGGCGCCTTCGGCATAACGGTAGAAGCCATGGCCGCTCTTGCGACCCAGGCGCCCGGCGTCGACCAATTCCTTCTGAATCAGCGAAGGCAGAAAACGCGTGTCACCGTAATAGGCATCAAACACCGAACAGGTCACGGCATAGTTGACGTCATGGCCGATCAGGTCGGTCAGCTCGAAGGCGCCCATCGCAAAACCACCGGCCTCGCGCATCAGCGCATCCAGCGTCGGGCAATCCGCCGCGCCTTCCTGCAGCAGACGCAGGCTTTCGGCGTAGAGCGGGCGGGCGACACGGTTGACGATAAAGCCCGGCGTAGAGCGGGTGTGTACGGGTTTTTTGCCCCAGGCTTTGGCGGTGTCGTACAGGCACTCGGCCAACGCCGGATCGCTGGCCAGCCCGGAAACGATTTCCACCAGCGCCATGACCGGCGCCGGGTTGAAGAAGTGCAAGCCGAGCAAGCGTTGCGGATGGTTCAACTGTGCGGCGATGCTGGTGATCGACAGCGACGAGGTGTTGCTCGCCAGAATGCAGTGCTCACCGCAGATGCCTTCCAGTTGGCGGAAGAGCGCGCGTTTGACCTCAAGGTTTTCGACGATGGCTTCGATGATCAACTCGCACTCGGCCAGCGCTTCGATGGCCTCCACGGCATGCAGGCGCGCAATCGTTGCGCTGCGCGACTCGGCGGACAGTTTGCCGTTCTCGACCCGTTTGCCCAGTTGTCGATCAATGCCTTCAATGGCCTGGGCCGCAGCGCCGGGGCGATTGTCCAGCAGCAACACCGGATGACCGGCCTGCGCCGCGACCTGGGCAATGCCAGCGCCCATGGCGCCGGCGCCGATCACCGCGATGCGCGCGTTAGTGTTCAGTGCGGTCATGACTCAGCGCCCCTTGAAGCTTGGGCTGCGTTTTTCCATGAAGGCGCTGACGCCTTCACGGTAATCCTCGCTGCGCCCGGCCAGGCGTTGCAGGTCTTTTTCCAACTCCAGCTGTTCGTCGAAGGTGTTGCTCAGGCTGGCGTTGAGGCTGCGCTTGATCAGTGCCAGGCCATACGTCGGTTGCGTGGCCAGATGGCGGGCGAGGGTCAGGGCTTCATTGCGCAATTCGGCGTCATCCACCACGCGGTAGATCAGCCCCCATTGCTCGGCTTGCTCGGCGCTCAGGCGATTGCCGAGCAAGGCCAGTGCCTTGGCGCGGGCCATGCCGACCAGGCGCGGCAAGGTCCAGGTGCCGCCGGAATCCGGGATCAAACCGATCTTGCAGAAGGCCTGGATGAAGCTCGCCGAACGCGCTGCCAATACCAGATCGCAAGCCAGTGGAATGTTGGCGCCGGCGCCGGCCGCCACGCCGTTGACCGCGCAGATCACCGGCAGCGGCAGGTCGCGTAATTGGCGGATCAGCGGGTTGTAGAACTTCTCGATGGACTCGCCCAGATCCGGCACGGCGCTGCCCGGCGCGACATTGCGGTCGCTGAGGTCTTGCCCGGCGCAGAAACCGCGACCTTCACCGGTCAGCAGCAGTACGCGCACGTCCGGGTTCTGCCGAACCTGCTTGAGCGCTTCCTTCACTTCGCCGTGCATCTGCGTGTTGAAGCTGTTGAGTTGGTCTGGGCGATTGAGGCTCAGCAGGGCAACGCCGGCCTCGATGGAAAACAGGATGTGTTCGAAGTTCATGGTCTTGGCGTTCTCTGGGAGGTCGTTCGAATTCGTTATCGATGGCCGGATTACTGGCCAGTGAAGGTCGGTGTGCGCTTTTGCTGAAAGGCCGCAATGCCTTCGTCGCGGTCGCGGGTGCCGGCCAGCACGGTGAAGGCGTGGCGCTCGAAACGCAGGCCGCTGGCGAGGTCGGTGTCCATTGCCTTGAGCAGCGCTTCCTTGGCCAGGCGCACCGCCAGCGGTGCTTTCGTGGCAATGCTGCGGGCGATCTGCAGCGCACGCTCGACGGTGAATTCCGGTTGGGTGACTTCGCTGACCAGCCCGGCGCGCTGGGCCTGGCGGGCGTCGATCGGCTCGCCGGTCAGGACCATCTGCATGGCCATGGATTTACCGACGGCGCGAAGCAAACGTTGGGTGCCGCCGGCGCCGGGCATGATCCCGAGGTTGATTTCCGGCTGGCCGAAACGTGCGTCCTCGCCGGCGATGATGATGTCGGCGTGCATCGCCAGTTCACAGCCACCGCCGAGGGCGAAGCCGTTGACGGCGGCGATCAGCGGTTTGTTGAAGCGGGTGATGGTTTGCCACGACGCCTGGCGCGGGTCGTCGAGGATGCCGACCAGATTGCGCTCGGCCATTTCCTTGATGTCAGCACCGGCCGCGAAGGCTTTGCGGCTACCGGTCAGGACCACGACGCGGGTCTCGGGATCGGCTTGCGCGGCCGTCAGTTCGTCCGCCAGTTCACCCAGCAATTGGGTGGTCAGGGCATTCAACGCTTGCGGACGCTGCAAGGTAATCAGGCGGACGCCCGGTTCGAAGAATTCGACAGCAAGGGTTAGAGGCATGGCGGATGCCCTCACGGTGCACGCTCGGCTGTAATGCCGGCTCATTATTGGATCGGCGCGTAGGCCGGTTTTGCCGGAGTATACCTATAACGTGATACGTAAATGCAATACAAAAGTAGATTTAATGTGTCCTATCGTCGGGTTTGTGGTTTTATGGCTTTGGTTTGAATGGCTTGGATCAAGCGCTGGATGCGCCTGTTTTATTGGTTTCGGTCGGGGTTTTGTCGTCCAAATAGACGCGGCTGGCGAGTGGCTTTGTAAGTGATACGGTTTTTGTGCTTTGTTAATGTAAAAGTGATGTGATACAAAATGAGTCTGCATCGGCATCGCTTTGTGAATGCTCTATAAGGAAACGCCCCATGACCTGCTACAGCCTCGATGGCCTGACTCCGGTGGTTGACCCCAGCGCTTACGTTCACCCGTCCGCCGTGCTGATCGGCGACGTGATCATCGGTCCCCATTGCTACGTTGGTCCGCTGGCGAGTCTGCGCGGTGACTTCGGCCGGATCGTGCTGGAGGAGGGCGCCAATCTGCAGGACACCTGCGTGATGCACGGTTTCCCGGACAGCGACACCGTGGTCGAGCGCAACGGCCATATTGGTCATGGCGCGGTGTTGCACGGCTGCCGGATTGGCGCCGACGCGTTGGTGGGGATGAATGCGGTGGTGATGGACAATGCGCGCATCGGTGCTCGCTCATTCGTCTCGGCGGCGGCCTTCGTCAAGGCCGGTTTCGAAGGCCCCGAGCAGTCGCTGATCATGGGCGCGCCGGCCAGCGTCAAGCGCAGCCTCAGCGATGAAGAGGTGTCGTGGAAGCAGGCGGGCACTCGTGAATATCAGCAACTGGCCAAGCGTTGCCTGGAGCAGATGCAAGTCTGCGAGCCGCTGACCGAACCGGAGCCCGACCGCCCGCGTATCAGCGACAACGGCCTGCGGCCCAAGGGCAGTTCTTCATGAACACGCAATCCTTGTAGGAGCCGGCTTGCTGGCGATCACGGTGTGTCAGTCGAGATTAATGTTTCTGACACACCGCGATCGCCAGCAAGCCGGCTCCTACAAAGGAAATTCGGTATATTCCTTTCTTTTTTCAGCTCGGTACGCCCATGTCGTCCCTGACACCCTTGAACCATCTGATTACCCGCTTCCAGGAGCAGACGCCGATCCGCGCCAGTTCCTTGATCATCACGCTGTACGGGGATGCCATCGAGCCCCACGGCGGCACGGTGTGGCTGGGCAGCCTGATTCAGTTGCTCGAGCCCATCGGCATCAATGAACGGCTGATCCGCACCTCGATTTTTCGCCTGACCAAGGAAGGCTGGCTGACCGCCGAAAAAGTCGGGCGTCGCAGCTACTACAGCCTGACCGGCGCCGGCCGTCGGCGTTTCGACAAAGCTTTCAAGCGGGTCTACAGCTCCACCGTTCCGGCCTGGGACGGTTCGTGGTGCTTGGTGATGCTTACGCAACTGACTCAGGACAAGCGCAAACAAGTGCGCGAAGAACTGGAGTGGCAAGGTTTTGGTGCGATATCGCCCGCCGTGCTGGCCTGCCCGCGCAGTGATCGGGCCGACGTCAACGCGACCTTGCTCGACCTGGGTGCCCAGGAAGACACCATCGTCTTCGAAACCACCGCACAAGACGTGCTCGCCTCCAAGGCCCTGCGTTTGCAGGTGCGCGAGAGCTGGAACATCGAGGAACTGGCGGCCCATTACAGCGAGTTCATCCAGCTGTTCCGACCGCTCTGGCAAGCGCTTCGCGAGCAGGAAAACCTGCAACCGTCGGACTGCTTCCTGGCACGGGTCCTGCTTATTCACGAGTACCGCAAACTGCTGCTGCGTGACCCGCAATTACCGGACGAGTTGTTGCCCGGCGATTGGGAAGGACGCGCCGCCCGCCAGTTGTGCCGCAACATTTACCGGCTGATCTACGCCAAGGCCGAAGAGTGGTTGAACACTGCACTGGAAACCGCCGATGGTCCGTTGCCGGACGTGGGCGAAAGCTTTTATCGGCGCTTTGGCGGGCTTAAGTAACCCGTCTGTTTCCGTAGGAGCGGCACTGTTCAGGAGAACCCGTGGATTGGCGTAGATAATAAAAACAAGCCTGCGTGAGGCCCGACATGATTTCTTCAATTGCACAGCGCCGTGATGGCTTCGATCAGTGGATTCATCAGATCAACCAGATCTGCGGCGCCTTCAATGCGCAACCCCTGGGCGATGAATTTGCCGGACAGATCCGCGAGCACCAGGACGGCGCGCTGAAGCTCAGTTTTGTCGATGCCCGCCAGGCACGGCTGTACCGCACGCCTCACGAAGTGGCGGCGGGCGAGGACGGTAAATATTTTGCGGTGTTTCAGCTCGATGGCAGCGCCGGCATGGCTCAGGGCGACAGCAAGGTGTTGCTGTCGGCCGGGGATATCACGCTGATCGACGCCTCGCGCCCCAGCGACTTTACCTACAGTGAAAACTCCCGGCAGTTGTCATTGATTCTGCCGTCGCAACTGGTCGAGCAAACCCTGCGCTTCAATCAGGTCCAGTGCGGTCACCGGATCGCCGCGACATCCCCCATCGCGATGCTTTCGCACCGTTTGATTCTGGACGCCACGCACCAGCAATGCCTGAGCCGGGCAGAAAGCGAAGCGACGCTGGAGGCGATTGTCAGCCTGCTGCGCCCGGCCATCAGCCACAGCGAAGCATGCGCGGACGTGCATGAGCGCCTCTTTCGCAAGACCCTGGGTTTCATCGATGAGCACATCCGCTCGGAAGACCTCTGCCCCGAATGGCTGGCGCGCGAGGTGGGAATGTCGACGCGTGGTTTGTACCGGATGTTTGCCAAGAAGGGATTGGTGGTGGCGCGGTACATCAAGAATCGGCGCCTGGATTTGTGCGCGGAGTCCCTGCGCCAAACGCGTACCGAGCAGAAGTTGTCGGTGCTGGGGTATTCGTGGGGCTTTTCCGATTCGAGCTACTTTTCCACCGCGTTCAAATCGCGCTTCGGCATTTCGCCCGGTGAGTACCGCAAAAAACACGCCTGAGATCCAACTGAATAAACGCCTAACCCCTGTAGGAGCCGGCTTGCTGGCGATGGCGGTGTGTCAGAAACATTAATGTCGGCTGACACTCCGCCAT